>NZ_VICE01000013.1 GCF_006546775.1 Marilutibacter aestuarii | reverse complement strand
TCGGCGGGCGAGGCGAGCAGGCCGCCCGCGTCGCCGGCCCGGAACACCACGCCGAAAGCGCGCCAGTGCAGGCCGCCATCCGCGATCGGGGTGAGGTGGAAGGACCAGTAGGCCGGCTGCCGCGGCATGGTCAGCGTCATGCCGCCGCGGCCCGGCACCTCGGCAATGGCGATGGTGCCGAAGTCGGGATGCGCGTAGCGGCCCGCCCGCGCACGATGCGCGTCCGCCAGCGGCACTGCCTGGGGACGCGCCGGCGGTGGCGCCGGGGGTGTCGGTCCCAGCAGGCCACGCAGGGTCTTGCCCATCCGCAGCACCGGATAGTCGAAGAGGTTGCCGGCGAAGGCCACCGACAGATCGCTGTCGCGCCAGGCGATGGCATTGGCCGAGTAGCCGGGCAAGGTGCCCTGGACCGACACGTAGTCGCCGTTGTCGTCCTGTCCGGTGTCGATCGATCCCAACGGATCCTCGTCGACGAAGAGTTCGGGATAGGCGCCATCGGCGAGCGTGCGCGCCCATCGCGCCAGGTCCGGCGCGGTGGCCACCAGGCCTGAACTGCCGATCTCCAGGGGCGCCGGCACCGGCGTCATGACGCCTTCGGGTTCCGGCCCGGCCGTGTAGGGCAGGGCGCCGTCGGCGAAATGGTCCGCGGTCTCCAGCGCGACCTGGCTGTCGCTCATCCCGGCCGGGCGCAGGACGCGATCGCGCGCCACTTCCGCGAACGGGCGACCGCTCGCGCGCGCCACCACCTCGGCCAGCAGGGCGTAACCGACGTTCGAATAGCGTTCCTTGCCGGGCGCTTGCAGGCGGCGGGGGTGCGCCGCCAGCCAGGTCGCGACGTCCGCCTCGCCGGTGCGGAAATCGTCGGGCAGGTCGCGCGGCAAGCCCGCGCTGTGGTGGAGCACGGCGCGCAGGCTCATGCCCGGCCGGTCGGCGAGGGGCTCAAGCCAGTGGCCGACCGGCTGGTCCAGCGATACCGTGCCCGCGCGCTCGAGCTGCACCAGCGTCGCCGCCACCACGCTCTTGGTGACCGAGGCGGCGCTGTACCGCGTCGCGAGGCTGTGCGCGCGGCGCGCAGGCCAGTCGGCATGGCCGTAGTGGCGGACCAGCACCGGCTGTTCGCCGCGCATGACCACCAGCGTGCCCGACAGGTCCGCGTGCGAAGCGAGTGGCGCGAAATAGGCATCGACGCGCTCGGCCAGCACGGCGTCCTCCGCGACGGCCGCCATCGGTGGCGGTGCCGGGACGCGCTGGGAAATGCCGGTGCAGCCTGTGGAGAACACCACGAGGGCGGATGCCAGGAGTGCTCGTGCCGTCCATGGCGTCCGTCGGGGGAGTGCGCCAAGCATGCGCATATGAAGTCTCAACTGTATTAGTGATATATAACACTATCAGACAAACACACCTGGTTGGAAGGTGCGTCGTGCGGCGCAGGTCCGGGCACGAGACTGCCCGTCCGGGGCTTGCGCGACGGGCCCGGCTCAGGTAAATAGTTAATAAATTAATTAACTAGTGTGTCCCGATGTCCATCGATCGCGTCTTCGAAGCCCTCGCCTCCACCCCGCGCCGCAAGATCCTCGCTTACCTCAACGAGGGCGAGATGACGGCCGGCGAGATCGGCGAGCGCTTCGACTTCAGCAAGCCCGCACTGTCGGGCCACCTGCGCGTGCTCGAAGAAGCCGGGCTCATCGTCCGCGAGCGCCGCGGGCAGTTCGTGTACTTCCGCCAGCAACCCGAGCGCCTCGCCAACACCCTGTTCGCGTGGGCATCGGAGGTATGCCCCGTGGCCGGGCCGCTCAAGCGCGAGAGCCAGGGACGCGCGCGAAGCCTGCGCGCACCGGCGGCCGAAGGTGGCGCACGCGACGATGACTGAGACCGTGACCGGCAAGGAGACAGTGATGGAACACACGACCCAGCGCACGGACAGCTTCCCCTCGGTGAGCCTGCGCCACCACGACGGGGGATTGCCGGTCGAGGTGACCCTGGTCGGGCAGCTCGGCCCCGGCAGCGGTGACCGCCTGATCGCCTCGGTCGGCGCGCGGCAGTCCCGGCATCCGCGCCACGTCGATGCACTCGACGAACCTTCCGCGCGCCTGGGTGCGATCGACCTGGCCCGGGGCGATGCGACGGCGCTGTACTCGTTCGTGGTCGGGCCGCAAGGCCACCCCTTCCATCGCCACGCGGGCCATCGCGTGTTCACCGCGGTGGTCGGCAGCGGCGGCGCCAGCCTGCGCTTCTCCACCGCTTCTCGCGCGCAGCTCGAGCGTGATCCCGACCAGTTCTTCCACGCGCTGCACTGCGTCCACGTCCCGCCCGATGCCTTGGTCACGGTGCGTTTCGGTGGTGATACCTGGCACCAGTTCGCGCCGCTGGGCGAGGACGGGCGCAATCCGGTGTTGATGGCCCTGTCCTGCCACACCAACGAACTGGGCGGCACCCTGGATCCGGGTCTGCGCGCGCAGGTCGAAGCGGGCGAGGGCGACATACCGACGCTGACCGAACTGCTTCCCCCGGTGCTGGCCGAGCGGGTGCCGCGCGTGCTGCGCGCCGGCCGCGTGCCGGTGACGGCGCTGTCCTTCAAGGCGCCGGTGTCCAGCCTGTCGTGGCGCGTCTGCATGCACCTGCGTTCGGTGGCCGGCGCTGTGCTGGGCCGCTGGCGGCACTGGCGCGTGCCGGTCGGCTTCCTGACGCATCGGCATGCGCGTTACCCGGTGACGGCAAGCGCGACGGTGCCGGCCGACAGCGTGCTTGCCGGCGTGCTGCCGGGACCGGGCGTGCACGAGGACTGGTTCGAGCTCGAACTGCCGGCCGGTTCGCTCCCGGTCGCCCGCGCCGCTGATGCCATGACGGCCGTGCTCGAAGGCTTCCTCGACAACCAGGCCGCCACCGTCTCCGGGCTGATGGCCCTGCGCAACGTGCTGGTCAAGCCGCTGGGCCTGCGCACGTCCAGCATCGGCTGCCCGGCCTCGTCGCTGCTGGGCAGGCCGGACGGCGCCCGGCTGTTTGCAGGCCGCTTCCCGGTCCTCGACAGCCGGAACAGCCAGGACGGTGCCTGTGTGCAGGTATTGCTGGGCGCGGACGACCGCCACCTCGCCTTCCGCTCTTGCGTGCGCGTGCAACGCGCCACGGACGGGCGCCTGCGGGTGGGCCTGGGCACCCGGGTGCGGCCGGTCAATGCCTTCGGTCGCTTCTACATGGCCGTCATCAAGCGCGTGCACCGCCACTACATCGCGCCGACCATGCTGCGCTCGGCGGTCGCCCATGCCGTGCGCACGCGCGCGAGCCAGCCGCTGCCCGGCCTGGCAGCGTCTCGGGGAATGGATGGCGGCGTGCCCGATGCATGGGAAAATGGCTGAGCCGACGTGGCCTGCCTCGCGGGTCCCGGAGGCTTCACGCCATCCGCCGCGCCCTAGAACCGAACGCTGCCCCACATGACGACGCCCCCCCGCGATCCCGACGCCGATCCCAGGCCGGTGCCGCCCGAAGCGCCCTTGCCGACCGACTGTTGCGGCAGCGGCTGCCCGGTCTGCGTGCTCGATACCTACACCGAGGACCTGCATCGCTACCGGGCCGACCTGGCCGCGTGGCGGGCGCGTCATCCCGAGGCCGACGATACCCCACGCGCAGGCGGGGCCTAGGTCCCCTCGCTCGTGCCCGGCGGGCGCGGCGGTCGTGGCTGCAGGGTGAAGCGTGGCCGGGCGCCGTCGAAGCGCAGCCGCAGCCGGCGATGCCGCACCAGGTAGTGGAGGCCGACCAGCGCCGCGGCGAAACCCGACGCGCCACCGATCCCCAGCGACCACCGCGGCCCCCAGGTGTCGGCGACCCAGCCGATGATGGGTGCGCCGATCGGCGTGCCGCCCAGCGCGATCGCCATCAGGATCGCCATCACCCGCCCGCGCATCGCGGGATCGGTCGACAGTTGCACCGCGCTGTTGACCGACGTGGTGAAGGTCTGCGCGGACAGGCCGACCAGGACCAGGGTCAGGCCGAAGAGCCATTGGCTGGGCATCACCGCCGCCAGGCAGAAGCCCAGCCCGAACACCGCGGCGCCGCCGAGCAGCGCGGTCACCGTCGGCCGCGCGCGACCGGCTGCGAGCAGGGCACCGGCGACCGAGCCGATCGCCAGCATGGAAGTCAGGAAGCCGTACTGGCCGGCGTCGCCGTGGAACACCGTCACCGCCATCGTCGAGATGTAGATCGCGAAGTTCAGGCCGAAGGTGCCGATCAGGAACAGCATCAGGAACATCGCCTTCAGGTCCGGGCGCCGCCAGACGTAGGCGAATCCATCGACCAGGCCGGTGCGGCTGCCGGCGGGCCGCGTCCGCGTCCGCAGCGCGTCCAGCTGCAGCAGGCCCAGCGATGCGATGACGGCCGCGTAGGTCGCCGCGTTGATGAGGAACACCCAGCCGGCGCCGATGTGGGCGATCAGCACGCCCGCCACCGCCGGCCCGATCATCCGTGCGGCATTGAAGGAGGTCGAGTTGAGCGCCACCGCGTTCGACAGGTCGTCTTCGTCCACCAGGTCGGACACGAACGTCTGTCGGGCCGGCGCGTCGAACGCCGTCACCGCGCCCAGGGCCAGGGCGAATCCGTAGACGTGCCAGAGCTGGACGTGGCCGAGGATGCACAGCAGGCCCAGGCCGAGGGCCAGTGCACCCATGCCGGCCTGGGTGGCGACCAGCAGCTTGCGACGGTCGAAGTGGTCGGCCGCGTAACCGGTCAGGGGCAACAGCAGCACCCGCGGACCGAACTGCAGCGCGGTGACGATGCCAACCGCGGTCGCATTGTTGTCGGTGAGCTGGGTGAGGACGATCCAGTCCTGCGCGATGCGCTGCATCCACGTGCCGACGTTGGACACGATCGCGCCGAGTGCCCAGACGCGATAGTTGCGGTTGCGCAGGGAACGGAACGTGCCGGTCCTCATCGACCGCGCCCGCCTCCGCGGGCGGCGCGGCAGGGCTGCAGTCGGGGGCCGTGACGAAAGTCGGGCATCCAGCGGGCAGGCGTCGTTCGAGGTGGCATGCGCGAAGTGTAGGCGCAGGCCGTGCAAGGCCATGCGAGGACGGGTACGCGGCGTCGCGGCCGGTCGCGTTCGCGGCGGCGAGCGGCGACAATGGCCGATCGACGTCGAACTGGATCCCTGCACATGCCCGCGCCCTGCAGCCAATGCCATTCCGGGTACACCTACGAAGACGGCCACCTCGTCGTCTGCCCCGAATGCGGGCACGAACAGGCAGGGGATGCCGAGCCGGTGCCCGGGGAGCCCGACCCCGGTGTACGCGATGCCCATGGCACGCCGCTCAGCGATGGCGACACGGTCACCGTGATCAAGGACCTCAAGGTCAAGGGTTCGTCGGCGGTGGTGAAGGTGGGGACCAAGGTGCGCAACATCCGGCTGGTCGACGGCGACCATGACATCGACTGCAGGATCGACGGGATCGGCGCGATGAAGCTCAAGTCGATGTTCGTCAGGAAGGCCTGACGTCCGGCCCGCCGCGCCTCAGTCGGCGCCGGTCGCGCACAGGGCCCGTTTGCGGGCAGGCGACAGTTTCTTGATCGCGTGTTCGGCGCGGCTGGCGGAGGCGCGGTCGGGGTGCCCGAAACTGCCCAGTAGTCGCTCCGGCGGCCAGGCACGGGTGAAACGCGCGCCCTTGCCGGCCGCGTGTTCGGCATAGCGGCGCACGACGTCGGTGGCGATGCCGGTGTAGATCCGGCCACCACGGCATTCGATCAAATAGACGTACCAGGGCGCCATGGCGGCAGTGTAACGGCGGCGCCCGGTCGCGGCCGCGCCATGGTGCAGACTAGGGGGCCGCCACCCGGTCGCGACCCATGCCGCACGCGCTCGACAATCCCGTCTGGGCTTCGCTCACCAGCCTGCATGCAGGGCTGGCCCGCCGCGGCGACGGCCTGGCGGCCTATCCGGCTGCGATCGCCCCGTTCGCGGCGGTCGAGACGGAAGGCGCCGACGCGGGCGGCCTGGAGGCGCTGGTCGACGCGGGCCAGTCCGTCCTCTTCGTGGGGCCTGCACCGCAACTGTCGCCGCGGTGGACCGGCTCCAGGCCCGTGGCGATCGCGCAGATGACGCTGGAGCGTCCGCTGGATGCGCCCGCGGGACCCGAGGTCATCGCCCTGGGCGAGGCGGACCTCGCGGACGTCCTCGACCTCGTCGCGCGCGTGTACCCGCACTACTTCCGCCCACGCACGATGGACATGGGACGTTACTTCGGCATCCGCGTCGACGGCGTGCTCGCGGCGATGATCGGTGAGCGCATGGGCTTTCCCGGCCACCGTGAACTGAGCGCCATCTGCACCGATCCGGCCTTCCTCGGCCGCGGCCTCGCGCGGCGCCTCATGGCCCACCTGGCCAACGACATCCTGGTGCGCGGCGACCGTCCGTTCCTGCATGTCAGCCACGGCAACCGCCGTGCGAAAGCGCTCTACGAGGCCGTCGGCTTCCATCACCGCCGTGACGTGCAACTGCTCGAGGCCCGCCGCGCCGTCCTGGGCTGATAGCCTGAGCGCCCGTCCCGGACCGGTACCCGCATGCCATCGAACGATCCCGTCCCCGCGCGCGCGCTTCGCGCCGTCATGCTCCTGGCGACCGTCCTGGCACTCGCCGCATGCGCCTCGGGCCCGGCATCGAAGGCCGGTTGGCGTCCACCGGCCGAGGTGCGCGCCGAGATCGCCAGGCGCATGCCCGCCGGCGTCGCCGACCGCGAGGGCTGGGCGGCCGACATCCAGGTGGCGTTCGCGGCGCAGGGCCTCGTCCCGGACGCGGAGAACCTGTGCGCGGTGCTGGCCGTGACCCAGCAGGAGTCGAGCTTCCAGGCCAACCCGCCCGTGCCCGGCCTGGCGCGGATCGCCCGCGGCGAGATCGATCGCCGCGCCGCGGACGCGCACGTACCCGGCTTCCTCGTCGACGCCGCCCTGAAGGTCAAGTCCGGTAACGGGCGCAGCTATGCCGAGCGCCTGGCCGCGGTACGCACCGAGCAGGAACTCAATGCGATCTTCGAAGACTTCACCCGGCGCGTGCCGATGGGCGAGCGCCTGCTGGGCGGCTTCAACCCGGTCCGCACCGGCGGGCCCATGCAGGTCAGCATCGCCTTCGCCGAGGCGCATGCCGATGGCTACCCCTGGCCGCTGGAGGGCAGCATCCGCGACGAGGTGTTCACCCGGCGCGGCGGCATGTATTTCGGTATCGCCCACCTGCTGGGCTATCCCACCCGCTACGAGCGGCCGCTGTATCGTTTCGCCGATTTCAACGCCGGCTGGCACGCCAGTCGCAACGCCGCGTTCCAGGCCGCGGTCACCGAGGCGACCGGCATCGGCCTGGCGCTCGACGGCGACCTGCTGCGCCCGGGCGCGCCGCTCGACGCGCCCGGCAGCACCGAGCGCGCGGT
>NZ_VICE01000135.1 GCF_006546775.1 Marilutibacter aestuarii | reverse complement strand
CCTCGAACAGGGGCGCGAGGTCGGCGTGCGGATGGGTGGCGCGCAAGGCCACGCGGTAGCGATACGGGTTCACGACGGCGATCGGTGCGGTGGGCGGCTCAGTCGACCTTGCCGCGCAGCTTCTCGAGCACGCCGTCGAGCGACTCCAGGTCGCTGTAATGGATCACCAGGCGGCCCTTGCCGCCGCGCCCGTGCATCACGTTGACCTTGGTGTTGAGCGATTCCGACAGCTCGCGCTCCAGGCTGGCGATGTCGGCCTGCGGTGCCGGACGGGCCGGGCGGGCGCGCGAGGACGCCGGTACCTTGCCCGAGGCCAGCTGCTGCACGCGGTGCTCGACCTCGCGCACCGACCAGCCCTGTTCGGCGGCCTGCCGCGCCAGCGCGGTCGCCGCCTGCGGGGTGAGGGTGAGCAGCGCGCGGGCATGGCCCATCTCCAGGGCGCGGGTCTCGACCAGCACGCGGATTTCCTGCGGCAGTTCCAGCAGCCGCAGCAGGTTGGACACCGCCGCGCGCGAGCGTCCCACCGCCTCGGCGGTCTGGGCGTGGGTCAGGTCGAACTCGTCGATCAGGCGCTGCAGCGCGTTCGCCTCCTCGAGCGGGTTGAGGTCCTCGCGCTGGATGTTCTCGATCAGGGCCATCGCCACCACGGTGCGGTCGTCGACCTCGCGCACGACCACCGGGATCTCGGCGAGCCCGGCGCGCTGGCTGGCGCGCCAGCGGCGCTCGCCGGCGATGATTTCGTAGGTCTTGCCGCCGCGTTCGGCGATCTCGCGCACCACGATCGGCTGGATGACGCCCTGGGCCTTGATCGATTCGGCCAGCTCGTCGAGCTTGTCCTCGTCCCAGTGCTTGCGCGGCTGGTACTTGCCGGCGGTCAGGGCGTCGACCGGCAGGGTGCGCAGCACGTCGCCGGGCGCGGCCTCCAGCGCCGGCGCCTGCGCCGCGCCCTTCGGGCCGAGCAGGGCCTCCAGGCCACGGCCGAGTCCCTTCTTCTTCGCCGCCGCGGTCTTGGCAGCACTCATGCCGCCACCTCCGGTGCGCCGCCCGGGGCGGGGGCCGCGTTGGCGGGGGGCGTGGCCTTGTCGCGTTCGCGCTGGCGTCGGATGACCTCGCCGGCCAGGCCCAGGTAGGCGATGCCGCCGCGGCTGGCGCGGTCGTAGCCGACGATGCTCTGGCCATGGCTGGGCGCTTCGGCCAGGCGCACGTTGCGCGGCACGATGGTGCGGAAGACCTTGTCGCCGAAATGCTGGGTCAGCTCGGCCGATACCGCGTTGGCGAGGTTGTTGCGCACGTCGAACATGGTGCGCAGGACGCCTTCGATCTCCAGTGCCGGATTGAGGCGCTGGCGGATCGCGTCGATGGTGTCCATCAGCGCGCTGATGCCTTCCAGCGCGTAGTACTCGCACTGCATCGGCACGACCACCGAATCCGCCGCGGTGAGGGCGTTGAGGGTCAGCAGCGACAGCGCCGGCGGGCAGTCGATCAGCACGTAGTCGTAGCGGTCGGTGATCCCGGCGAGCGCCCGCTTGAGCTGCTGTTCGCGACCGTCGCGCTCCATCAGCTCGATCTCGGCGGCGGTGAGGTCGATGTTGCCCGGCAACAGGTCGAAGTCCTCGGCCGTGCGCACGATGACGTCGGCGGCATCGGCCTCGCCCATCAGCACGTCGCAGATCGAGCTTTCCAGTTCGCGCTTGTCGACGCCGCTGCCCATGGTGGCGTTGCCCTGCGGATCGAGGTCGACCAGCAGCACCTTCTTCGGCGTGCGGGCCAGCCCGGCGGCCAGGTTGACGGCGGTGGTGGTCTTGCCGACCCCGCCCTTCTGGTTGGCAATGGCGATGATGCGGGCCATGCGGCTGATTCCCCTGGCGCGAGCGCCTGCTGTGCGGATGGCGCCCCTGGAGGCGTTTGGATGGTGGGATCGACGGCATTCCGTGCCCCGCGTCGCGAACCGCCCTGGGGTCGGGTCCGCGCGCGATCCGGACTGGGGATTATGCCCGCCTCGACCCCGCAGTCCCAGCTTGCCACGGGAACGGCCGGGGTTCGACCGCCGCGATTCAGCCCGCGACCGCCTCGCGCGCGACCACCACCAGATGCCGTTCAGCCGCCAGGCCGGGCACGGTGAGCCGATGGCGCGCCTGCACGGCCCAGCCCGCGGGCAGCGCCGCGATCTCGTCGACCGGGTCGGTGCCCTTCATCGCCAGCAACCGTCCGTCGGAAGCCAGCAGGTGCCCGCCCAGCTCCAGGATCAGCGGCAAGGTCGCCAGTGCGCGCGCGGTGATCGCGGCGAAGGCGCCGGGCGCGTCCACCGCCTCGATCCGCGACTCAAGCACGCGCACGCGCGGCGCGAGGTCCAGCTTGCGGACCGCCTCGCGCAGGAACCGGGCCTTCTTGCCGTTGCTCTCCACCAACGCCACGCGCAGGCCCGGCTTGGCGATCGCCAGCGGGATGCCGGGCAGGCCCGGGCCGGTGCCGAGGTCGGCCAGCTCGCCGCCGGTCGCGGCCAGCGCATCCACATGGGGATGCATCGCCAGCGAGTCGAGCAGGTGCTTGACCAGCATCTCGCCCGGGTCGCGGATGGCGGTCAGGTTGTAGGCCCGGTTCCAGCGCAGCAGCAGGGCCAGGTAGTCCAGCAAGGGCGCGGCCAGCGCGGGATCGAGCGCGAGCTCGGCCAGGCCGGCTTCCAGGCGCGGGCGCAGGTCGGGGGACAGGGCGTCGGGGGCACTCATGCGGGGCGGTCGGTATGGGGGAATCCGGGACGGTCACGATACCGGTTCGGCGCCGCTCAGGGGCCGTCCGGCCGCCAGGCCAGCGCACCCAGATAGCCGGGCGCCGGTTGCAGCGCCTGCAGCATCCACGCGTCCGGATGGCCCAGCGCGGGATCGCACTCGACCAGGCGCAGCCCGGCCGGACCGTCGACGAAGGCCAGCCGGTCCAGGCCGAAGGCCAGGCCGCGGCCGTGCGCCTTGAGTACCGCTTCCTTGGCGCACCACAGCCGCAGGAAGGCCTGTTCGCGCGCCAGCGGATCGGCCATCGCCGCGAGCCAGGCGTGTTCGAGCTGGGTGAAGTAGCGCTTGGCCAGTTCCAGTGCGCGCGGCCGCGGGCGTTGCCATTCCAGGTCGACCCCGACCCGGCCGCCACCTTCGGCCAGTGCCACCAGCAGGCCCTGGCCGCTATGGCTCCAGTTGACGTCGTGCCGCTCGAACGGGGCCTCGATCCGCGGGCGCCGCCAGGCATCGCGGCGCAGCTGCAGCTGCTCGGCCGGCACCTGCAGCTGGCCGGCCAGCCAGTCGCGCGCCTGCGCTTCGGCCGCGACCTCGCCACGGCGCGGCAACCAGTGCCAGCGCACGGGCGGGGACAACGCGGTCGATTCTGTCGGGCGTTCAGTCACGTATGTGCCGGATTTGGTGTCGGGCCGGTCCTCCAGCGTAAGCTACCGGGCAGGGGATGCGGCCACGCCGCGACAGGAACACCGGATGATGTCAGCCGTACTGAACGCCACGACCGGACGGGGCGCATCGCAGGCCACCGCCCTGGTGGCGGGCGACCCGGCGCAAGCGATCGCCTTCGGCGAAGGAGCCACCGTGTGCCGGGCGCACTTCCAGCGCGAGGTCCTGGCCCTGGCGTCGCGCCTGCCGGCGCATGCGCATGCGATCAACCTGTGCGAGGACCGTTACCGCTTCCTGGTGGCGTTCTGCGCCGCCGCCGTCCGCGGCCAGGCCACCCTCATGCCGCCGGCGCGGGCGCCCTCGGTGATCGAGGAGATCCGCCGCCGGCACCCCGACAGCCATGTCCTCGACGACGAGGCGTTCGAAGGACTGGACGAGACCGTCGGCACGTTGCCGGCGATCGACCCGGGCGCGACCGTGGCCATCGGTTTCACCTCGGGCAGCACCGGACAGCCACAGGCCAACCCGAAGACCTGGGGCGCCTTCCTGGCGAGCACCGCGCAGAACCTGGCCGCGCTGGACGACCTGCTCGCGCCGGACGCCATCACGCCGTTGGTCGCGACCGTGCCCCCGCAGCACATGTACGGCATGGAGATGTCGGTCCTGCTGCCCCTGCTCGGACCGGTCGCCGTGCATACCGGCAAGCCCTTCTTCCCCGGCGACGTCGCGCGCGCGCTCGGCGAGGCCCTGCGACCGCCGCTGCTGGTGACCACGCCGGTGCACCTGCGGGCACTGGTCGAATCGGGGATCGCGCTGGCGCCGCTGGCCGGCATCGTCACCGCGACCGCGCCCTTGCCGGTCGCGCTGGCGCGTGCCGCGGAGGCACGCTTCGGCGCGGAAGTCCGCGAGCTGTTCGGCTCGACCGAAACCTGCGTGATCGCGCGCCGGCGGACCGCGGTCGACACGGCCTGGACGCCGCTGCCCGGGGTGCGCCTGCAACCGCAGCCCGACGGCACCCTGGTCGAGGCGCCGCACCTGCACGCGCCCGTGGTGCTGGCCGACCTGGTCGAGGTGCGGGGGGACGGCTTCATCCTGCATGGCCGCAGCAGCGACCTGCTGGAAATCGCCGGGAAGCGCGCCTCGCTCGGCGACCTGACGCGCAAGCTGCTCGCGGTCCCGGGCGTGATCGACGGCGTCGTGTTCCAGCTCGACGAGGCCGACGCCGCCGGTGTCCGACGCGTCGCTGCGCTGGCGGTGGCGCCGGGCATCGACGCGCGCGCGATCGGTGCCGCGCTGCGCGCCAGCGTCGACCCCGTGTTCCTGCCGCGCCCCCTGCGCTGCGTGGCCGCATTGCCGCGCAACGAGACCGGCAAACTGCCCCGGCAGGCGCTGCTCGCCCTGGTGAAGGGCGCCTCACAAAGCTGAAGCGGTCCCCGAGATCCCAGACACCGCCATCACGTGCCCGGCTTCACATTGGCCGCCGACCCGCACCGCGGGCTCCGCGAAACCAAACGAGGGAGTGAGGCGAATGCATTTCATCATCATGTTGATCGTGGGTGGCATTGCCGGTTGGCTGGCCAGCATGATCATGCGCACCGACGGCCAGCAAGGCATCATCCTGAATGTCGTCGTCGGCATCATCGGCGGCCTCCTGGGCGGCTTCCTGCTGCCGATGATCGGGCTCAACTTCGCCGGCTGGATCGGCTACCTGATCACCGCCCTGATCGGCGCGATCGTGCTGCTGGCGATCGTCAACCTGTTCCGGCGCGGCCGCGTGCGCTGACGCGCGCGTCATCCATTGACCCTTGAACCGCGGCGCCCGGGTGGCGCCGCATCCATATCCGACAGGAGGCGACCATGGACATCCTCATCTGGCTCGTCGTGGGCGGCATCATCGGCTGGATCGCCAGCATCATCATGCGCACCAATGCGCAGCAGGGGATCTTCCTGAACATCATCGTCGGCATCGTCGGCGCCTTCCTCGGCGGCTGGCTGGGCGGCATGCTCGGCTACGGCAGCAGCATCAACAGCGGCGACTTCAGCCTGGCCGGCCTGCTGACCTCGCTGGTCGGCGCGATCGTCCTGCTGGCGATCGTCAACCTGTTCCGGCGCGGAAAGCCGCGTTGAGGCTGGGATTCGTCGTGGGTGGTGGGTGATTTGAAACACCGACCATGCGTACGGAAAAGGCCCGCTCCAGCGGGCCTTTTCTTTCACGAATCACCAATAACGAATCACCAATAACCCATCACGAATCACCCAACGACACCCAGGCGGGGGCGTGGTCGCTGGGACGCTCCCAGGTGCGCGGCTCGCGGTCGATCCCGGCGGCGGTGCAAGCCTCGCGCAGGGCCTCGGAGACCAGGGTCAGGTCGATCCGCAGCCCCCGATCGCGACGGAACCCGGCCTGGCGATAGTCCCACCAGCTGAAGATGCCGCCGTCCTCGTGGTGCAGGCGGAAGGCATCGTGCAGGCCCAGGGCGCAGAGCCGGCGCAGGGCATCGCGCTCGGCGGTCGAGGTCAGGATGTGGTCGTCGTTCCAGATCGCCGGGTCGTGCACGTCGCGGTCGTCGGGCGCGATATTGAAATCACCCAGCACGACCAGGCGCGGATGGCGCTGCAGCTCCCCGGCGACCCAGCCTTGCACGGCCTCGAGCCAGCGCAACTTGTAGGCGTACTTGTCGGTGCCGACGTCCTGGCCGTTGACCACGTACAAATTGATGATGCGCACGTCCCCGATGGTCGCGGCGATCACGCGCTTCTGCTCGTCCTCGAACCCGGGAATCCCGACCTGCACGTCATTTGCGGGTGCGCGCGACAGGATCGCCACGCCGTTGTAGGTCTTCTGCCCGGAGAACACGCTGCGGTAGCCCTGCTCGAGCAGGGCCGTGTCCGGGAAGCGGCTGTCCTCGAGCTTGGTCTCCTGCAGGCACACGACGTCAGGCGCGGCGTCGCCGAGCCATTGTTGCAGGTGCGGCAGGCGGACATTGAGCGAGTTGACGTTCCAGCTGGCGATCTTCATGCCCGCAAGTGTATGCGAGGCCCCGGGCATGCTGCCAAACCGCTCGCCGGCCTCAGCCCAGCGCGTGGTAGCGCCCGCCCGCGACGGTCGCGCGTAGTGCCAGGTTGCCCCGATCCAGCAACAACAGGTCGGCGTCGCATCCCGGCGCGATGCGGCCCTTGCGCGCCAGGCCCCAGACCTGGGCGGGCGTTCGGGTCACCACCGCCAGCGCATCGGCCAGGGAAACGCCATGCAGGCGCACTGCATCGCGCAGGCATGCGACCAGGCTGCCAATCGGCGCCACGTCGAGGGCCACCAGCCGGCCGGCGGCATCGAACTGGGGCAGGCTGGCCTGGCCGTCCGAGCTCAGTGTGATCCGGTCGCTGCCGATACCGTTGGCGAGCAGTCGGGCGAGCGCTTCGGCAGCCGGGACCTCCCCCGCTTCGATCAGTGCCGGCGTGGTGCTGGCAGTGAGGTCGATCCGTCCGCCCGAGCGTGCCCAGCGTTCACCCTGCGCGAGCAGGGCGGCGTGGCGGTTGACGTGGGTCGGATGCCACTGGGTCGCAGGGATCGGGTAGCGCCGGGCCACGGCCTCGATCAGGTCCAGGCCCTCGGCACCATCGCCCACGTGGACCAGGACGGTACCGGCCTTGCCGGCGAGCATCCCCCCCACGCGGCTGTCGGCCGCGATGCGCGCCATCTCCTCGACGCCGGGCTGCGAACCGCGGTGGTCGGCGATCGCGATCTCGCCGACACCGATCACCTCGGGAATGAGGACGAGGTCATCGCGCACGCTGCCGGTCAGCGTGCGCACCGGCACCCGGTAGGACCCGGTCAATACGTACCCGCTCAGGCCATGCGCGCCCAACGCGCGGGCATGGGCCAACAGGTCGGCGTGGCTGCGGGTGATGTCGTCGGTCCCCAGCGCACCGACCAGGGTGGTCACGCCCGCGGCGATCGCGTCGCGCGGCTCCAGTGGCGCGGTCCGCGTCGCGAAGCCACCCTCGCCGCCACCGCCGCCGAAATGCACCAGCGAATCCACCAGGCCAGGACATGCGAGGAGGCCGTCGCCATCGACGGTTCGGACCGGATGCCCCAAGCCGCCGGGATCCAGCGAAGGCGCCACTGCCAGCACGCGTCCGGCGGCGACCAGCAGGTCCTGTCGACCCAGCGGCGCCGGTGCATGGCAGTCGACGCCTCGGATGTGGATGATTTCATGCATTCAGTGATATCCGGTGAGTACGGCCAGGGCGACGAACAGCATGCCCAAGCCAAGCAGGGCGACTTCGAGCCGCCAGATGATCCGCAACCAGTCGGTCCAGCCCAAGCCCGCGACGCCGATGGCGCCCATCATCGCCGCCGACGTCGGGACCACGAGGTTGGTCAGGCCGTCGCCCAGCTGGAAGGCCAGGACCGCGGTCTGCCGGCTCACGCCAAGCAGGTCGCCGAGGCCGGCCATCAGCGGCATCGTGATCGCGGCCTGGGCGGAGCCGGAGGTCACGAACACGTTGATGAGCGCCTGCACCAGCAGCATGCCCTCCGCGGCCCATAGCTCCGGCGTGTGCTGCAACGCGCTGCCGAGGGTGAACAGCAGGGTGTTGAGTACCGAGGGCTGGTGTGGGTCGGCGCCCCCCATGAGTCCGAGGATGCCCTTCGCCAGGGCGATCACCACTGCGCAGGGCACGAGCTGGCGCATCCCGTCGACGAAGGCTGCGGTGGCCTGGTTCGCGCCGAGCCGGCCCGACACCACCGCCACCACCCCCGCGAACACCCCCAGTGCAAAGAACTGGCTGGCGATTTCGGCGATGTAGTACCCACCCGCGACGACGCCCCAGACGATCCAGGCCACGGTCGCCAGCACCGCCAGCAGCACCACCCGGTCGCCAGCCCCGAGGGGGTGCGGTCCGGCAGCAGGCGGCATCCCGACGTCGCTGTCGCGCCGATGCCGGGCGGCGTAGCGGAGCATGAACGCCAGTCCGGCAGCGGTCATCACCGCCCACATCGCCATGCGCAGGCCGGCGCCGGACAGGAGCGGAACACCGGCGATGCCCTGGGCGACCGCGACGCTGAACGGGTTCATCCACGAACTGCCGAACCCGATCTGGCTCGCCAGGTAGGTAGCCATCACGGCGATCTCGGGGGGATAGCCCAGGCGCCGGACCAGCGGCAACAGCAACGCGAGGAAGGCGATGGTTTCCTCGCCCATGCCGAACACCGCACCGCCCAGCGAGAACGCCACGAACAGGAGCGACAGCAGCAGTCGCGGGCGGTCGCCGGTCATCGCGATCATGCGCTCCAGGCCGCGATCCACCGCGCCGCCGGCCTGCACGACGCCGAATGCACCGCCCACGATCAGCACGAAGGCGATCACGCCGACCGCCGCCCCGTTGCGATCGCCCGAGGTCAGGCCGTCGAAGAGCACGTTGAGCAGCCCCGGCCCGTCGCCGCTGGCGAACCACCGGACCGGTATGCCCGTGCCGGCCGCCCTGAAGCTTTCCAGGGAGACCGGCTGACCCTGGAGGAACACGCCGGCCGGCAGCCACGGCACCACGATCGCGAGCACCACCGCCACTGCCAGCAGGATCAGCAGGGTGTCGGGGCCTCGCGACGGGGGGCTCGTGGCAGGAGTGGGCGTTGCCATCTCAGTGGCGGTAGACGTAGTTCAGGGTCACGAAGCGTCCCAGGGTGTTGTGGTTGTACAGGTCCACGTTGGACGCGCTGCCCAGCGATACAGGGGGGTCGCGGTCCGCCAGGTTGCGGATGTTCAGCCCGACCATGTGCCGCTCGGCGAATTCCCAGTCGACGTTGAGGTTGAGCGTCGTCCAGGATGCGACCCGGCGGCCCTCGGGCACGCCGTCGCGCTGGTCGTCATCGTAGAAGCTGTCGACATGGTTTGCCCACAGCCGGGCGCTCCATGCCCGGTGCTGCCACCCGATGCCCGCGTTGAGCAACCATTCGGGATAGCGGTATTCGCCGACCCGCTCGACCAGGCGCTGGCCATCGCCGCCGCAGCGACCGGCACCACGCCGATCGTCGACCGACCCGGGCGAGCAGGACTCGGAACGCTCGAACGAACGCGTCCACGTACCGTCCAGATAGGCATTGAAACGCCCATGGCGTCCTTCCTCGAACCGCTGCTCGAGGCTGAAGTCGATGCCGTCGGTGCGCTGGCGGCCGACATTGGTCAACTGCAGGTTGACGTCGTCGACCAGGTCGCCGATCTCGCCACCGCGGGTGGCGATGCCGATCACCCCGGGCATCAGCTCGCGCTGGTTCGCGTCGCCCGCGCGCGGCCTCGAGTTGAAGACCAGGGTCGGGTCCACGAGGGCGCGGCGGAACAGGTCGAGGTCGTCGATGTCGACGAGGTTCTCCTGGTCGAAGTTCCAGTAGTCGATCGACAGCGTGGTGCCCGGGCCCAGGGCGAACACCGTGCCCAGGTACCAGGCCTCGGCAGTCTCGGGCTTCAGGTCGGGGTTGCCATATACCTCCGACAGGTAGGCGTCGTCGCCCTCGAAGCCCGCGCAGTAGGTCTCGAAGAACTCGCTGCCGGGCGAGCAGGGCACGGCACCGGAACTGAGCGTGGTCCCGGCGCCCACCTGGGCCAGCGAGGGCGCCCGGAACGAGGTGTTCCACCCGCCCCTCATCAGCAGCATGTCGTTGGGACGCCAGCGCAGGCCGACGGCGGGATTGAAGTCGCCGCCGAAATCGTCGTAATGGTCGTAGCGACCCGCCACCCGCAGGTCGAGGGTGTCGAGCAGGGGCAGATTGGTCTCTGCATAGGTCGCCCATTGGGTGCGCTCGGCCTCCACCGCGGTGGAGCCGAACCCATACACCGGCACCTCCCCGGTCGTTCGATCGATGGTGGCCAGTGCAGAGGGCGCATCCTCGATCTTTTCGCGCCGGGCTTCGCCGCCGACGGCCCACGCGATGCGACGGCCATCGATCTGGCCCCAATCGCCGACGAACCTGGCGTCCCAGCCGTACAGCGTCGAGGTGCCATCGCGGGGGACCCGTTCGCGCACCAGGTCCAGCACCTGGGCGCTGTTCCCGGCCTGGCCATTGAAGGGGTCGTAGTACAAGCCTCCGCCATCCGGCGCACAGTCCGTGCCGCCGTCGGCGCACAACTCGCCCAGCAGGCCCGCACGGATGCGGTCGACGTTGTAGATGCCGGCCACCGCTCGCTGCTCGGATTCGCTGCGCGACGCCGTCAGGGCGGTCTCCCAGCTCCAGTCGCCCAATTCGCCCCGCAGACCGTTCAACCAGCGCCAGTTGTCGGTCGTGACCTCGATCCTGCGCGCATCGGGAAAGCGGCCGAGCCCGAGGATGAGGCCATCGATCACGTAGTCGCCGTCCAGCAGTCGCTGGCGCAGCTCGGCCGGCATGCCCGGATGATCGAAGTCGATCAGTTCCTCCGACCATGGCGCGGGGGAGGAATCGGCGCTGGACGTGTTGTGCTGCAGGGCCAGTTCGCCGAAGTAGCGCAACGACTGCGTCAGGTCGACTTCGAGCGTGCCATAGCCGCCCAGCTGGCGGATCTCCGGATCGGTCGCGGTGAAGGCGTTGCGGTTGAGCGCGCAGTATTCGCCGAAGCGGCCGATGCCGAACTGGTCGGCGGGACAGCCGGCCTCGACCACGTCGTCCCGCGACAGGTCGAGGTCGTTGAAGCTCGGGTAGACGCCCTGCTGCGAGGGGCGCGGTTCGGTCGCGGAGATCGATCGGTCGCGGTCGTAGAGCGCGTTGCGCTGGTAGGCATCGAGGATCGCCATGGCCCGCACCCGCTCGCCCTGGTGGCCGTAGACCAGGCTGAGGTCGGTGCGGCTCTCGTCGGTATCGCGGGTCGAGTCGCCGTAGCTGGCCGCGAGGCGAAGACCCTCGAAATCGCTCCTCAGGATCAGGTTGACGACGCCGGCCACGGCATCGGCGCCATAGATGGCCGAGGCGCCGGTGGTCAGGATCTCGACGCGCTCGACGGCGGCGAGCGGGATGGCATTGATGTCGACGAAGTTCTCGGAACCGTTGGCGAACGACGAGACCGCGATGCGGCGGCCATTGACGAGCGTCAGCGTGGAAGCGGTGCCCAGGCCGCGCAGCGACGCGCCCGCACTGCCGACCGGCGAATCGGCCTGCAGCGCGCCGGAATTGGCGGTGGTGAAGTTGCCGGTGCCGCCACCGGCTTCCGTGACGTTCTTGAGCAGGTCGGAGACCGTGTTGGCGCCGAGTTCGCGGATGTCCTGGGCATCGAACACCACGACCGGCTGCGCGCCCTCCAGGTCGATGCCCTTGAGGTTGGAGCCGGTCACGACGACCGTGTCGAGTTCGGTTGCGTTGGCCGTGGCGTCGGGTTCGACCGTCTTCCCGACGGTGGCACCCTGCTGTGCGAGAACGGGAGAAGCGGCGAGCAGCAGCGAGATCGCCGCGGCAAGAGGCGTGTTGCGGATCATGATTGTCCCCATGCGAACAGCCCGCCGCGACAGGGGCGCGGACCGGGCGGAATTGACGTGGTCGTGCCCGCGATGCGGGCGAACGGTCTGGTTGGACCGGACAGTCAGGCGCGCGGGATTATTCGTCCCACCATTCGCTGAGGTAGAAGGTTCGGCAGATATGGCGGATGTAGTGCTGCGGTTTTGGCATGATGCCCATCCGTGACCCCGACGTATTCTTACTGCCGGCGGGGCGGATGCGTCAAGCGGTCTTGAGTCGCGGTCGTGGAACCCGCAGCATCGGCCCATGCGAATTCCTCCGGACCCTTCTCGAATCCTGCCGTTGCTGCTGCTCCTGGCCGCAGGCTGTTCCAGTACGCCCGCGGGCCCGCAGGCGGGTGCTGCGAAGCCGGCGAACGACATCACCGTGCATCCGCGCGAACTGATCATGGCGGGCGGCGCCCTGGACCTGTGCAGCAGCCTGTCGCCGGATGCCTGCCTCCACCCCGGGCGGGTCACCGGGCCGAACCAGCGCGGGCCCGCACGCTACGGCCTGGACGCCAGCGGCCGCGAAGAAGCGTTGGCGCTGGACTTCGGCGCTCCGGCGAGGCGGGCGGCCATCGCGGCGGTGCTCGACGACGCCGCGACAGCACTCGGCAGCCGGCACGTGGATGCAGCGACGTTGCGCGAGGCCTTGGCCTCACGCTGCGTCACCGGCTCGCGCGTCCGTCGGTGCGCTTCCGGCGACGCCGACGCGCCCTGGACCCGGCTCGACGACGACTGGCGCAGCGGCCTGATGGCAGCGCTGGAGCAACCCCAGCGGGACGAAACCGGCCGACGCCTGCGCGAGGCCACCGGACTGGACGATGGCCGCTCCCCCCATGGCGCGGCGGTGATGAAGGCCTTCGTGGAGGCGGCGCGCGACCGCGCGGACGGGGGCAGGCCCCGGATCGCGGTGGTCACGGCCTCGGCCTTCGATCCGTTCGATCCGGTCGACTTCTATCTCGATGCCGTGCGCCAGGCGGGTGGGACCGCGCAGTGGTGGCCGGTCGACAGCGCGCTGGAGGCCGCCGTGCTCGAGGGACGTGGATGCGCGGCGTTGCCGCGCCTGCGCATCGAGCGGTTGCGCCTGCCGGGCCGTGCGCGTGTCTATCCCGACCTCGTCGCCCAGCAGGCCGACGCCTGTGCCGATCCAGGCTCGCTGGGCAGCCTGCCCGACCGCATCGATGGCATCTTCTTCGCCGGCGGCGACCAGTGGAAACTGCGCGAGGCGTTCTTCGACGACGACGACCGGCCCAACGCCTGGCTGCGTGCGCTGCGCGCACGGGTGGCCTCGGGGGACGTGGTGGTCGGGGGTACCAGCGCGGGCAGCGCGGTGCAATCCGGCGGACCCATGCTCAGCAACGGGTCGCCGGAACAGGCCTTGCGACAGGGGGCGCAGGCATCGCCCCCGCCGAGGCCGGGCTGTTCGGCCGCAGGCGATTGCGTGGGCGGTCTCGACGAGGACGCTTTCACGTACTGGCCCGGCGGTGGATTGGGACTGGCCCCCGGGCTTGTCGTCGACACCCACTTCTCCGAGCGGGGCCGGGAGGCCCGCCTGGTGCGACTGCTCGCCGACACCGGCGCGCGCTGGGGCATCGGCGTGGATGAAACCAGCGCCCTGCACCTGCGCTGGGAGGGGATCGACCGCCTGGCTATCAACGCCGTCGGCGCGAGTGGCGGCTGGGTGTTCGAGCGACAGGAGCCGGCCTGCGCGGGCAGCCCGCGGGCCGGGGCGTACTATCTGGCGCCCGGCGCGG
>NZ_VICE01000134.1 GCF_006546775.1 Marilutibacter aestuarii | reverse complement strand
GCACGCTGGGCCGGCTGACCGGTTGCTGGGGCACCATCCGCGGTGGGCGGACCTCGCGCCGGTTGATGTTGTCCAGGTCGCGCCACGGCGGGCGATTGCCGCCGTCACCGACGTCGGGATGGTCCGGGCGATCGGGCCGGCCCGGATGGTCGGGCTTGTGCGGGTGGTCGGGCCGGTGCGGCGGGCGCACCACGATTGGCGGCCGCGGGTAGTAGCCCGGATAGCCATAGTACGGATAGCCCCAACCCGGGCGGTTGTAGTTGTAGTAGCCGTAACGGGAGCCGCCATAGGGATAGCCGTAGCCCCCGTAGTAGCGGTACTCGACCGAAGGCTGGCCGTAGTAGTAGCCGCCGCTGCCGGCGGGGCGATAGCCGTAGCCGCTGACGCAGCCGCCCAGCAGGGCGACGGTCAGGGCGGGCAGGAGCAGTTTGCGAATCATGGTGAACCCCCCAATTCGGACGTTTCCACCTTGGGCCTAAGTCATTGAACTCGCGCTTAATTCGCCAGGACGGGCCTGGACTGCCGGTAGCGATGGCCGACAAGCGGGCACGGCTTGCGGGGCGGGGGAGGCAAGTGCGAGCATGCGGCACCCCACGGCCGGGCGAATACCGGCCACGCGCGTCGAGATCCAACCCATGAACCTGCACCGCGCGTCCGGCAACTGGCGCCTCGGCCTGGGCCTGTCCCTGGTCACCGCCCTGTGCTGGGCGACCCTGCCGATCGCGCTGAAGCTGGTCCTGGCCGAGATCGATGCGCTCACCCTGACCTGGTTCCGCTTCCTCGTGGCCGCGCTGTTCACCGCCGCCTGGCTGGGCCTGCGTGGTCGCCTGCGCGGCTACGCCTCGCTCGGCCGCGGCGGCTGGGCCCTGTTGCTGCTGGCGGGCCTGATGTTGCTGGGCAACTACGTCTTCTATCTGTTCGGCATCCAGTACACCTCGCCGGCCAACACGCAGTTGCTGATCCAGCTGGCGCCGCTGCTGATGGCGCTGGGCGGCATATGGGTGTTCGGCGAACATTTCCACGCCGCCCAGTGGCTGGGCCTGGCCTTGCTGGTCGCGGGGCTGGCCCTGTTCTCGCTCGACCAGTGGCAGGCGGCGCGCGGCCCGGGATACCTGGCCGGTTCGCTGCTGGTGCTGGTCGCCGCGGTAGCCTGGGCGATCTACGCCCTGGCCCAGAAGCAGTTGCTGCTGAAGCTGGGCTCGATGCAGATCCTGCTCTTCATCTACGTGCTGGCCACGCTGGCGCTGTGGCCGGTCGCCTCGCCCGCATCGCTGCTGCGGCTCGATGGCCTGCACTGGTTGCTGCTGGGCTACTGTGCGCTCAACACCATTGGCGCATACGGGGCGTTCGCCGAAGCCCTGGCGCACTGGGAGGCCTCGAGGGTCTCGGTGGTGCTGGCTACCACGCCGTTGCTGTGCATCGGCGCTTCCGCCGCGGTGGCCGCGCTGTGGCCCGGCAGCCTGGAGCCCGAGCGCATCGAGGCGCTGGGCTGGATCGGCGCCGGCCTGGTGGTCGCCGGTTCGGTCACCGTGAGCCTGCTGGGCCGCAGGCGCGCGGCCCCGCTCGTGTCCACCCTGCCACCCTCGACACCGCCCTAGTGCCGCAACAGGCCCGGCACGATCATGGCGCCGGCTTCGACGCCTGGGCTACCCTGCGCGGATGACCGACCCTACCCAGTCCCCCTGCTTCGACGACGTCCTGGCCGCCGCGGCGCGTATTGCTCCGCATGCGCACGTGACCCCGGTATTGCGTTCGCGGGCGCTCGACGCGATGGCGGGCTGCGAGCTGCACTTCAAGTGCGAGAACCTGCAGCGCGTGGGCGCCTTCAAGTTCCGCGGCGCCTGCAATGCGATCTTCTCGCTCGACGAAGCGGAGGTGGCGCGCGGCATCGTCACCCAGAGCTCCGGCAACCATGGCGCCGCCGTCGCGCTCGCCGCGCGCCTGCGCGGGGGCACCGCGACCGTGGTCGCGCCGCATGGCACGCCCCGGGTGAAGCAGGCCGCGATGCTCGGTTACGGCGCGCGGCTGGTCCACTGCGACACCGACCAGGCCTCGCGCGACGCGGCGACCCGGATCGTGCTCGCCGAGACCGGCGGGGTCCTGGTGCACCCCTTCAACGATGCGCGCGTCATGGCCGGGCAGGGCACCGCCGTGCTGGAGCTGCTGCGCGAAGTCCCCGGGCTGGACGCGGTCGTCGCACCGGTGAGCGGAGGCGGGCTGCTCTCGGGCAGTTGCCTGGCCGCGCACGGCGTCGACCCGGCCATCGACATGTTCGGGGCCGAACCCGCGGGCGCGCGCGATGCACACGACGGCCTCGCGGCGGGCGAGCGCGTCACCGGGCGTCGCGCCGACACGATCTGCGACGGCCTGCGCGCCGAACTCGGCACCCTGACCTTTCCCGTGCTGCGCGACCACGTGCGCGAGGTACTGCTCGCCGACGACGCGGCGGTGGTCGCGGCGATGCGCCTGGTCTGGGAGCGCCTCAAGCTGGTCGTCGAGCCGTCCGCGGCGATCGTACTGGCGGTGGTCCTCGCGCGACCGGCGCTGTTCCGCGGCCGCCGGGTCGGCCTGGTCCTGTCGGGCGGCAACGTCGACCTCGACGCCCTGCCGGCGCTGTTCGCGGCATCATGAGCACGCCCCGCCACCGGCCAGGCCCGAGGACAAGGACGTGAGGATCGACGGAACCCGCGAGGAAGACCGCGCCACCGAGCGCGTGCTCGATTACTACGCTGCGTTCAACCGTGGCGACTGGGCCGCGATGCTGGCCCTGCTCGACGCCGCCGTCGTCCACGACCTCAACCAGGGCCCGCGCGAGACCGGCCGCGAGGCGTTCGACGCGTTCCTGCAGCGGATGGCGCGCTGTTATCGCGAGCAGCTGCGCGACGTCGTCGTGATGGTCTCGCCCGACGGCCGCCGGGCCGCCGCCGAGTACGTCGTCCACGGCGAATACCTCGCCGACGACGAAGGCCTGCCGCCGGCCCACGGGCAACGCTACGTGCTGCCCGGCGGGGCGTTCTTCGAGCTGGGACCGGCGGGGATCACCCGCGTCAGCAACTACTACAACCTGCAGGACTGGCTGGAACAGGTCGGCGCCTGAGCCGGCGCCCGGCGCGTGCGGCGATGCGTCAGTCGCGGGCCAGCGAGGCATCCCCGAGCATGGCCATGCCTTCGATCAGCAGCAGCCGCGTCACCGCGGCCCGCTCGGCCTGCGGCCGGTCCTCAAGCGCCGCGGTCAGTTGACCCACCGCGCGGCAGCGCGCGTCGGCGTCGGCGCCATTGAGCGCGGCAGTGAAACCGTCGTTGAGGATCGCCGCGCGGACCGCCGCGGCCTTCAGCGACTGCCGTGCCCCGTCGGCGTCCCAGGGCTGCGGACTGCCCTGCGCGGCCGTCACCAGGACCAGCACCACCGCGTTGGCGAAGCGTTGTCGGCTGGTGTCGCCGAGCGCGCCGGCGGCACGGCTGAGGCCATCGAGGCTGCGATCGCCTTCGGGTTCGAACGCCGCGCACAGCAAGCGTGCCTCGCGCGGGTCCTGCAGGCTGCCGTGCACCGCCTGGAACAATGCATCGACGGAGGCGTCGGGCGCGCGCTGCAGCAAGCCGCTGGCATTGCCGGCAAGCAGCGCCGGGTCCAGGCCCCAGGCCTCCATCATCGCGCGGGTATCGGGCCCCGGCGGCGGCGTCGCGGCGGCCGGGCGGCTGTGCGCGAGCAGCAGGCCGATGGCGAGGCCCAGGGTACAAAGCGTTGAGACGGCGAAGGGACGCATGCGGATCGGGATGGCGGGGACGTGGTCCCGAATCTATCCATCCCGCGCGCGAGCGTCACGCGGCGTCGCGGCGGAGCCGCATCTTCCGTTCAGGCACCGCGGTCGGTGCGCAGGCGCTGCGTCGCCTTCGGCCGGCCCGCCGCGCCGCGGGCGGCGACGATGCTGAACACCACGATGCCGACCACCACCAGGCCCGCGCCCCAGGCCGCGCGGCCGGTCGGCCAGGCCTCGCCCAGCCAGAGCACGCCGATCAGGGTCGCGAACAGGATTTCCGCGGCCTGCATGGCTTCCGCCGCGGCCAGCCCGGTGGGATCGTTGCGGACCATGCCGGTGGCCTGGAAGAACAGCACCGTGGCGATGATGCCGGCGCCCAGCGCGACGCCCACCGCGAGCCCCAGTTGCGGGAGCGAGGGCAGGCCGGCATCGGCCAGCGCGAACAGCGCCAGCGCCCACCATGCCGGCTGGCTGGCCAGGGTCATGCCGAACACGCGCTGGGTGGCGTTCAGCCCTTCGCCGCTGCGCTCCAGGTGCAACAGCAGGCCGCGGTTGCCGAGCGGGTAGGCGAATGCCGCCACCGCGACGCAGGCCAACGCGATCCAACCCTCCCGGTCCAGCGCGCCGCCGCCGTGGCCGAATTGCATCAGCAGGACGCCGGCCACCACCAGCAGGCCCGCCGCCAGTGCGCGTGGCGGGATCCGCGCGCGGGCATCGCGGTACAGGAAGGGCGAACACAACATGCCGGCGATGACCGTCAGCTGGAACGTGCCGGCCACCAGCCAGGACGGCCCGCTGGCGGCGGCGTAGCTCAGGCCGATGTAGAACAGCACGAAGCCCACCGCGCTCCATCCCAGCCAGGGAACGGGGTGGGTACGGATAGCGCGCAGCACGGGCGCTGCGCCGCCCTGCCAGCGCATCAGCGGCCACAACAGGGGCAGCGTGGCCAGGTAGCGCAGCGACGCCGTCCACGCCCAGTGGCCGCCGTCGACCGCGGCGGCGCGGTTGAGGACGTAGGTACAGGTGAAGAACAGCGCCGAGGCCAGGGCGACGGCGACGGCAAGCAGTACGGTGCGGGGCGGTGTGTCGGACATGGCGGCAGTGTGCGCCCCGCTGGCCTTGCCGGTCATGGCGCGCGGTATCAGCGCCGGCGGATGGGAATGCTCGACACCGGCACCTGGACCTCGTCGATGCCGCCGACGCGGATCGGCGCGCCCGGCGGCGGCGCCCAGGCCTGGGCGTAGATGACCTCCCAGGTGGCCGGCAGCCGTCCGGCATGGCCATCGCCCGGCGGTCCGCGCAGGACCTCGTAGGCCTGCTCGGCGCGGGCGAAGCGTGCCCGGCCGGTGAAGCCGCGACGACGACCCGCCATGGCATTGGTAGCGCCCAGGGTGCGCAACTCGCGCATGAGCGAGGCGAGGGAGTCGTGCCGGTGGGTAAATTCGTCGCGGTCGAGCACCGGGTCGCGGAAACCGGCGGCGATGAGCGCGTCGCCGAACTGGGCGATGGACGGGAACAGGCTCACGTGCGGTGCCTCGTCGGCCTCGGCGAATGCCCCGCGGAGCTCGAACAGGGTGTCCGGCCCGAACGTCGAGACCAGCAGGCGACCGCCCGGGCGGAGCACGCGGCGGAAACCCGCGAAGACCGCTGGCAGGTCCTCCACCCACTGCAGGCACAGGTTGGAATACAGCACGTCGACGCTGGCGTCGGCCAGGGGCAGGGCGCGGGCATCGGCGCAGAGCGCGATGGGCGTGGCCCTGCCGCCCAGCCAGCGCGG
>NZ_VICE01000133.1 GCF_006546775.1 Marilutibacter aestuarii | reverse complement strand
GAGCAGCGGCAGTCCCAGGGCCTCGGACAGGCGTTCGGTCTCGGTGGTGCCGTAGGCCAGGGCCACCGGCAGCACGCCGGCCTCGACGAGGCCGTCGATCAGTGCGCGGGCGGTGGCGGCGTCTGGCAGCTGCGACAGCCCGCCGAAGTCGATCACGACCGCGGCGCGGGCAAACAGCCTGGGCGCGCGCTGGACGCGCTGGCGCATCTCGTCGACGAGGCGGGCGACGTCGAGGGAGCGGATGCGCAGATTGGCAATGCCGACCTGGCCGATCTTGAGTTCGCCGGCCTGCTCGTAGTCCATCGCCGCTGCGCTCATCGACCGGTGCCCGTCATGCGGGGCGGGCTGGCCAGGTGCGCGCGCGTGCGCACCCACGGTGCGTCGGGCAGCTCGCCGCCGTAGGTGTCGCGCACCCAGGCATAGCTGCACAGGGGCTTCATGAGCATCGCCGCGCGGACGTTGACGACGGGCATGACGTGCTGGCCGATCTCGCGGAAGCCGAAGCTGCCGTGGAAGAGCAGGGCGGGGTCGTGCCCGCCCTCCAGGAACACCTCGCAGGCCATCTGCGGGTAGCGCAGCTCGGCATAGCTCTGGGCGTCGGCGTACAGGGCGCGGCCGACACCGCCGCCGCGGCGCCGGCTGGCGACGACGATGCGGTCGATATAGAAGAAATCGGCGTGGCGTTCCCGGAACCAGTTGAAATTGCTGCTCTCGTGCTCGGCGCGGCTGCCCACGCCGATCATGAAGCCGGCCAGGGTGTCGTCGCGCAGGGCGACGCGGAAATACTCGGCGGTATCGAAGAAACGGCGGACCCTCGCCGCGTCCAGCGGCAGGATGGCGGGGCCGGCGGCGTTGTTGAGGGCAAGGACGGAATCCAGCTCGTGCTCGTGCACGTCGCGGACGACGATCGACATTCCTGACTCCATGTGGTTCCTGGCCGGGGGCGTGGGGCGCACCGGCAATGCGGGATTATCGCATGGCCCGGGCAGCACGGCGACTGCAACGGCGCCCCCGCGGGGCGTCCCGCCATGACTTTCGGGCGGCCCTGCACCCCCTCAATGCCGTTAGCATGCGGGAATGCTGACCCATCTGAACCATTCCCGACTGCTCCGCTATGCCGGCCTGTTCACCTGGGTCGTGGTGGGCGTGCCGCTGCTGTACCTCTATTCATGGTCGTGGCTGCTGGAGGCCGGCGGCGTGGAGTCGGGCGTGGCAGCGGCGTTCGCGGCGATGCCCTGGGCGGCCATCGGGGCCTATGCGCTGTTCGGCGCCAGCTATGCCTGGCTGACCCGGGAACTGGGCGGCCGCCAGGTCCGCTGGGTCGACCAGCTTTTCCTGCTGGTGCTGACGGCCAGCGCGGTCGGGGTCAGCTATTTCACCGAGACCGGCC
The DNA here is from genome assembly GCF_006546775.1 of Marilutibacter aestuarii. Classification (GTDB taxonomy): domain Bacteria; phylum Pseudomonadota; class Gammaproteobacteria; order Xanthomonadales; family Xanthomonadaceae; genus Marilutibacter; species Marilutibacter aestuarii. The sequence goes on along the minus strand of NZ_VICE01000133.1, from coordinate 79,666 downwards.
TGGGCAGCATCCTGTTGATGGTCACCGCCAGCGTGCTCCCGTGGATGCTCCCGCTCCGGGTGGGGGTGGCCTGGCTGGTCCTGAGCCAGCTGATCATCGTCCCGGTCTACATCCGGCTGGACCTGCCGGTCTTCGAGGCGGTGATGCAGTCGGTGCTTTACGCGGGGTTCTCGGGCTTCGTCTTCGTCACCAGCCTGGTCGCGCGCCAGCAGTCGCTGGCCCGGGAGGAGCAGCGCCAGCTGAACGCGGAACTGCGTGCCACCCGCGCCCTGCTCGCAGAGAGTGCACGCGTCAACGAGCGCACCCGGATCTCGCGCGAGCTGCACGACCTGCTCGGCCACCACCTGACCGCACTGAGCCTCAACCTGGAGGTCGCCAGCCACCTGTCGGAAGGGCGGGTCAAGGACCACGTGCGCCAGGCCCATACCCTCGCGCGGTTGCTGTTGACCGACGTGCGCGAGGCGGTCAGCCAGCTTCGCGAGGGCGGCGCGATCGACCTGGAATCGGCACTGCGGCCGCTGGCCGAGAACGTGCCGTCGCTGAACATCCAGATGGACATCCAGTCGCCGCTCACAGTGGATGATCCCGAGCGCGCGCATACCCTGCTGCGCAGCACCCAGGAAATCATCACCAACACCGTCCGCCACGCCCATGCCCGCAACCTGTGGATCGAGGCCCGCAGCGAGGATGGCATGATCGTCATGCGGGCCCGCGACGACGGCCGCGGGGCCGATTCGCCGGTGCCCGGCAACGGCCTGCAGGGCATGCGCGAACGCCTGCAGCAACAGGGCGGCGAACTTACGATAGAGACACGACCGCAGGCAGGTTTCTCGCTGCGTCTCGTCTTGCCTGCCACGGTGGCCACGGCCCCCGTCAACGAAGGAGTGGTTGCATGATCCGCGTATTGCTCGTAGACGATCAGACCCTGGTGCGCCAGGGGGTACGTTCCCTGCTCTCGCTGGCGGAAGGCATCGAAGTGGTGGCCGAGGCCGGCGACGGCCGGCAGGCGGTCGAGATGGTCCCGGAAATCCGGCCCGACGTGGTCCTGATGGACATGCGCATGCCGGTGATGTCAGGGCTGGAGGCCCTGCAGGCGCTGGCGCATGCCAACAACCTGCCGCCGACGATCATCCTCACCACCTTCGACGACGACCAGCTCGTGCTGGCGGGACTGAAGGCCGGCGCCAAGGGCTACCTGCTCAAGGATGTGTCGCTGGAACAGCTGGTAGGCGCGATCCAGACGGTGGCCGAGGGCGGGTCGCTGGTCCAGCCCGCGATGACCCAGCGGCTGCTCTCGGGCCTGGAGCACATGCGCAACGACTTCGTCAGCCTCGATCGCCCGGATCCGCTCACCGATCGCGAGACCGAGATCCTGCGCCTGATGGCGGGGGGCTTCTCCAACAAGGAGATCGCCAATTCGCTCGGCGTCGCCGAGGGAACGATCAAGAACCACGTGTCCAACATCCTGTCCAAGCTCGGCGTGCGCGACCGCACCCGCGCGGTGCTCAAGGCGTTCGAGCTGCAACTGGTCTGAACGTCGCGACAGGATGTCCTGCCCGCCGCGGGGCGGCGGGCGTTCGGCCCCTGCGAGGCAATGCCTCGCAATCCAGGGGCGCACACCCTGTCCAAGCTCGGCGTGCGCGACCGCACCCGCGCGGTGCTCAAGGCGTTCGAGCTGCAACTGGTCTGAACGTCGGGACAGGATGGCCTGCCCGCCGCGGGGCGGCGGGCGTTCGGCCCCTGCGAGGCAATGCCTCGCAATCCTGGGGCGCTCACCCTGTCCAAGCTCGGCGTGCGCGACCGCACCCGCGCGGTGCTCAAGGCGTTCGAGCTGCAACTGGTCTGAGCCGGGGGCGGGCCCCGGGCCGCGCGTGGCCGCTGCCCGGCGGACCTGAACCGGGCGCACCGGGAGGCCGGCCGGCATTCCCGCGGGGGCCGCCCCGGGCAAGGACCGGACGGCCTTCCGGGTTCCTGCGAAAGAGTAATGCGCCGGCCCCTTTACCTTTGCTAGGATTGTGGGTCTGCGCCCCGGTTTGGTCCCGGGTCGGTCCTGGAGAATGCTGAATGACCCGTCTGATCGAAATCCTGATTTCCCTTGCCATTGTCGCGGCGCTGTTCCTGACGCTTGGCGTGCTGTTGCCGGATCGCCGCCACCTCGAGGAAAGCGTCGAGACGAACCGCAAGCTGACCATCGTCTACGACACCATCAACAGCCTGCGCCGCTTCGATGACTGGAACGCGCTGGTCCTGCACGATCCTGCGGTCAAGCTCGAACTGTCGGGCCCCGAGTCGGGCGTCGGCGCGCGCCTGGACTACACGTCCGAAGTCGAGGAAATCGGTAGCGGCAGCTGGGAGATCACCGGCAACGAGCCGCTCAAGAGCGTCAGCTATGCCCTGACCAGCAATCCCAAGGGCAACAACCCGTTCCGCGGTCGTGGCGAGAACCAGCGCAGCACCTTCACGCTGACTCCGACCGGCCGCAGCGGTCGCAACACCATGATCAACCAGAGCTACGACGTCGACTACGGCTGGGACCTGCTGGGTCGCTATTCGGGCATGTACGTGGCGAGCAACTTCGGCCAGGACATGAAGCTCAGCCTTTCGCGCCTGACCAACATGCTGTCGACCGTCCCGAACATCGATTACACCGAGTTCGGGCAGGACGATGCCTCCAAGGCGCCGCGTACCGACGATCGCCCGGCCGAGAACCTGCTGGTCGTGACCGCCGCGGTGCCGCGCGAGAACGAGGCCGTCGCCAAGCAGATGAAGGCCAACCTGGAGTGGATCCGCAAGGTGATGGACGCCAACAACCTGGTGGCTGCCGGTCCGCTGCGCATCGTCACCAACGAGTTTGGCTCCGAGAGCTACTCCTTCGACACCGTCATGCCGGTTCGCAAGAAGGGCGGTGCCGACACCGCGGCGAATGAAGCCGAGGACGAGGCGGGCGAGGGCGAAGACGCCAAGCCGGTCGCCGTCGCCAAGCCGACCACCGATGCGCCGAAGCTGGAAGGCATCAAGGTCGAGGGCGAGAACAATCCGGTCGAGGTGGTGTATTCGCCGGCCGGCAAGGTGGTCGCCGTGCCGTTCACCGGTCACATGGCCAACCTGTCCAAGGTGCGCGACGCGCTGCGGGCCTGGGCGCTGACCCGCGGCTACGAGACCGTCGACCGTCCCTACGAGGACTGGAACAACGGCGTCGACAAGGCATTCACCGAGGAAGGCGACTTCGTCGTCTACTGGGGCGTCAAGTAAGCCCGCGGTCCCCGCGATGAACCACGAAGAAGGCGCCGCTCACGCGGCGCCTTTTTTGTTTTCTCCCAACTGGGGGAATGCCGCCTGGCCGATCCGGGCAACCTCGGCCCCGACCCTGCGCCGTCATCCCAGCGAACGCTGGGATCTAGCCTTTGCTTTCCAACTCTCGGTGGATGCGCTTCGCGTACCCGGGCGACGGGGCGAGTCGCCTTTGCGATTGCCTCGCGATCCCACGCCCCTCGTAGGATGGGTAGCGCGAAGCAAAACCCATCGCGCGTCGTAAGTGTAGCTTCGCGACGGTGGGTTTCGCCTTCGGCTCTACCCATCCTACGAGGCCTGGCAGGGCCTACCGGCCCGCGGAAAGCCGGCCATGGTTGCCATCGTGGCCGTCATGCGAATACTGCTGGTCATCCTCAATGCCCGCCCGCGCGACACCTTCAAGAACACGACAATCGCCATCTGGCGAACACAGTTGCTACGGGTATCGGGACCGGTCAGCCGCGACGCTTCGAAGGGAACGCCACGCCCCACGCAATCCGACTCCCCATTCCCCCATTCCCCATTCCCCCGACGGGCGCGCCTGCTAAGGTGCCAGGCCCGTCCAACAGGATCAGAACAGATGCGCGCTGGCCCCGACGCCCTTGCCACCCCCGCGAATACGGTGCAACGCGTGTTGGCCGCGTCGGGTGCCGTGCTCGCTGCGATGTCGGTGGGCCTGGCGGCCTATGCCTCGCATGCCGCCGACGCCGATGCGCGATCCAGCCTGCTGCTGGCGGCGGTCTTCGCGTTCGGACAAGGGCTGGGCCTGGCAGCGCTGGCCCCCACGCGCCGACGCTGGCTTGGCACCGGGGCGATGGCGGCGCTGCTGTTGGGCGTGCTGCTGTTCTCCGGCAGCCTGGCGGGCGGCCAGTTGCTGGGATGGCCCACGCGCCTCGCGCCAACAGGCGGCAGCCTGATGATCCTGGCCTGGCTGGCGCTGGCGATCGACCTGGGACGGCGCTGAGCCATGCCGCGCCATGCCCGCGGCTTCGATACCGCTGATGCACATGCCTGGCTTGCACGCCGCGACCGCCGCCTCGGCACGTGGATGCGACGCATCGGCCCGATCGATGCGGATGCGCGCTGGAAGAAGCGCTTCGATCCGGTCGATGCGCTGGCGCGGGCGATCCTGTTCCAGCAGTTGAGCGGAAAGGCGGCGGCTACCATCGTCGGGCGCGTGGAGACCGCCATCGGCAGCACGCGCCTGCACTGCGAGACGCTGGGGCGCTGCGAAGACGACGTGCTGAGGGCCTGCGGGGTTTCGGGCAACAAGTTGCTGGCGCTGCGCGATCTCGCCCACCGCGAAGGCGCGGGTGAGATCCCCACGCTTCGACAGATGGCCTGGATGGATGACGCTGCCCTGGTGGAGGCCCTGGTCCCCATCCGCGGCATCGGCCGCTGGACGGTGGAGATGATGCTGATGTTCCGCCTTGGGCGTCCCGACGTGCTGCCGGTCGACGACCTGGGCATCCGCAAGGGCCTGCAGCGGGTCGACGGCCTGGAGGCGATGCCGACGCCGCGCGAGCTGGCCGAGCGCGGGGAGCGTTGGGGGCCTTACCGGACGTACGCGAGCCTGTACCTGTGGCGGATCGCCGACGACGCCGGCGCCGCCAAGCCGCGCACCCCGCGGTCGCAGGAGTAGCCCGGCAGCCGTCCACGCGCGGCCCGGGCGTCATTCACCCTTCACGGCATGCGTCCACCCGGGGATCGGGCGCTTTCGCGGCGCCTCCACGCGCCCCATGAGAGCGTGTCCTCCAGCGAAAGATACAGGGACATCCCGATGAGCCGATACAAGCGTGGACTGGTCTTCCGGACCCTCTTCACCCTGGTCCTGATGATCGTGGTGGGGATGGTGGTGGCCAGTCCGTCCAACAAGTGGCGCCTGGAGGTCAGCAGCGATGCCGACAGCGCGGGCGACGTGGTCATCCGCCTCACGCCGGAGGACGGCACGCCCACCGACGTGCGTATCGCGATCCCGGACGACACCGGCGAGAACCACATCGCGAAGCTGATCAGCGACGGCCTCAAGGCCGAGGTGGGCGAGACCTACCATGTCGAGGTAGACGATGGCGAGGACGTCCTGGTGAAGAAGCGCGGCGGGCCGGACTTCGACCTCCAGGTCATCGAGCTGACGGTGAAGGGGACGCGCATCCACGCGCAGCACGAATAGCGGATCGCGACATCGCCCGGCTTGCCGCCGGGCCCTTGGAAGCCCGCTTGCACGCGGGCTTCTGCGCGCCCGGGCGCGCCACGCCCTCAGGCGGTGTCGTCGGGCGAGTAGCGCCAGTGCCACGGCTCGTAGACGATGCCGTGCGGGTTGTCGCGTGGATAGCTCATCTGGAAGCCATGGCGTGCTGCGTTCGCGCCCAGCCAGGCGAACGCCGCGGTGTCCTCGAAGGAGCTCTCCGCCGGCGGCTCGCCCGGCGTGCCGATGTCGAGTGCGAGCCCGGAATGGTGTTCGCTGTACCCGGGCGCGGCGTTGACCTGCAGGATTTCCTCGAGCGCCAGCCCACGCGCGAGCTTCCGTTCGAAGATGCCCAACTGGTAAGCGTGGCTGCGGTAACCCGATATCGCCTCGAGCAGCACGCCATCGCGGTGCGCGGCCGCCCGCATGGCCGCCCAGGCAGGGCCGGCATGGGCGTGCAGCCACAACGGTCGGCGGTAGCGGTCGAACCCGGCGAGCGACAGCCAGGCCGGTTCAGCGACCAGGGCCAGCCCGGTGCGCTCGCCGTAGACATGGTCCAGCCCCAGGGCCTCCAGGCGCGCTTCCAGGCCGGCAAGCGGCAGCGAGGGCACGCGCTCGAGGCCGGCGCGGCGATGGACGGGGACGGTGTCGAGCGCAGCCAGGGCCTCGTCGATGCCGGCTTCGCGCGCCAGGCGCGGCACCAGCGACAGCAGGCCCTCGGGCAGCACCGCGGCCAGGTAGCGCCCGTCGCGCTTGCGTCGCAGCACGTGGCGCGCGCGGGCCAGCACGCGCGCATCGCGGTTGCCGCGCGCGCGCAACAGGCGCGCCGGCCACAGTTCGATGTCGGCGGTGTTGACCAGGATGTCGGCGGTGCGCGGCATGCAGGGAGCTTAGTCCCGATGCGGCGCCTGGGCCAAGCCGCGCAGGCGCGAGAGCAGGGCGTGGGGATCTTCCGGGCTCAGGAGCAGGTAGCGCCCGTCCCGCCGGGGCAGGAGCAGCACGCGATCGCGGCGCGTCAGCAGGCAGAATGCCCGCCGGCGGTTGCGCAACAGGCAATGGCCCGCGGTGAAACCCGGCAGGGACATCCCGAACAGCCGGAGTCCGGGACGGTATTCCAGGTGCTCGTCGAGGTCCAGGATGCGCGCGCGCGCAAGGTCGAGCGCGCTGACCGGGACGCTGTGCGTGAACATCGAAGCGGCCATCACCCGCAGCGCGTCGCCCGCCAGGACGATGCTGCGGTATTGCAGCAGGATGTACGGGCCGACGACCGCCAGCGCGCATGCGAACGGCGCGATCAGCCAGACCGGCACCGGTTGGGTCGTGGCCTGGCCGTGCGGGGCCAGGCAGGCCACCCCCAGCAGGAGGAGCCAGAGGCCCGGTAGGAACCAGCGGGTACGCCCCGCCAGCGGCGCGACGGCGAACGCCTCGCCCTCTCCGGTGTCCCGCGCCGGGGCAACGCCCGGTGTGTCGCCCTGCGCCCGATCCATGGGGTCAGTGCGACTGCAACAGTGCCAGCCCCGCGCCGAGCATCAGCGCCGAGGCGGCCGCCAGCACGAGGACGATCCGGCGGGCATGACGGGGGGAGTGGCGTTCGATCAGTTTGATGATGTGCAGCATCGTGGCTTCCTCGTTCGGGACGGGGCGGTGGTTCGCGCGGCTCACGCGGGCTTCTTGAAGAACAGCCTGAGCGCATGGGTCGACTGGGACTGGATCACCGACACCAGCTCCCAGCCCTGCTGGCCGTGCTTGTCCAGTTCCTGTTGCAACTGCTCGGTCTGGTTGGCGAAGAGCTTGTAGGGGACTTCGGTGACCTTGTGCTGCCAGCGGTTACTCATCGGTGTCTTCCTCGTGGGTGACGGGCCCGGCTTGCCGCGAGGTGGGCGTGGAGCGCGGCAGCCGGCCGGCCTTGCGCAGCGCGTCGCGCAGGACATACTCGATCTGCGCGTTCAGGCTGCGCAGTTCATCGTCGGCCCATCCCTGCGCCGCGGCGAGCACGTCGGCGTTGATGCGCAGGGGGTAGGCTTTCTTCTTCTCGGCCACGGCGCTGCTCAGCTCCGCCCGGTGCCGTCGCCGGCGCCGGCATCGGACGTCGGGCGCGGGCCGGGCAGGTAGTCGCGCCGCGCGGCGCCGGCGGCGCGGAACAGCGCCAAGCCCAGGCCATTGACCACCAGCAGCAGGACGAGCACCACGGCGATCATCCGGCCCTCGTCGTCGCCAGCCACGTACAGGCCCGCGGCGCCCAGGACCAATGCCACGCCGACCAGCGCCAGCAGGCGCGCAAGCCGGCGGGCGACCGCGGCGGGGTCGCGCAGGCGGCGTGCGTCCAGGCCATTCACCCAGTGCAGGTCGCCGTGGCCGATGCGCCAGGCGATGGCGAACATCGGCAGGCTGCCGGCGAACAACAGGGCGGGAACGAGCAGGTCGCGGGCATCCATGGCGGCGTCAGTACAGGGTGCCGGCATTGACGATCGGCTGCGTGCTGCGGTCGCCGCAGAGCACGACCAGCAGATTGCTCACCATGGCCGCCTTGCGCTCCTCGTCGAGCTCGACCACGCCGTTCTTCTGCAGCTCCCCGAGTGCCATCTCGACCATGCCGACGGCACCGGCGACGATGCGGGTGCGCGCGGCGATCACCGCGTTGGCCTGCTGGCGCTGCAGCATGGCGTGGGCGATTTCCGGCGCATAGGCCAGGTGGCTGATGCGGGCCTCGATGACGTCCACGCCGGCTTCGGTCAGGCGCTCGTCGAGGTGGTGCTTGAGGCGATCGGAGATCTCGTTGGGGTGGCTGCGCAGCGAGATCTGGTCGTCGTCGTGCTGGTCGTAGGGATAGCTGGTCGCCATCGCGCGCAGCGCCGCCTCGGACTGGATGTGGACGAAGCTTTCGTAGTCGTCGACGTTGAAGACGGCCTCGGCCGAGTCGACCACGCGCCACACGATCACCGCCGCGATCTCGATCGGGCTGCCGTCGAGTTCGTTGACCTTGAGCTTGCCGCTCTCGAAGTTCCGCACCCGCAGCGAGATCTTGCGCTTGGAGAAGAAGGGGTTGTTCCAGCGCAGGCCGTTGTCCTTGACCGTGCCCACGTACTTGCCGAACAGGCTGAGCACCGCGGACTGGTTGGGCTGCACGGTGTACAGGCCGATCAGGCTGAAGAACGCGAGCAGTGCCAGCACGATCCCGCCGATGACCATCGACAGCGAGGCCGGGCCATTGCCGTCCGCGCGGGCACCGTTGATGAACAACCAGCCGGCGAGCAGCAGCGCGACCAGGACGCCGAGCAGGAAGGGAATGCCGGGGAGTGAACGGACGTCGTTTTCTTTCATGGTGGGACCCTCGGATGGATGCTGGTAATTTGATATCAAAATGATATCAAGTCAAGCGCGATCCGGGCCGGGCCGATGGGCGGCAACACGCGTTCGCGTCCCACGGGCCAGGGCTCCGGGTCTCTCCAGCCGATCAGATGCCTGGCTCAGGGCGTGGGCGGGGTCCCAGCGGCAGGCGCAGGAGGCGACGGTGGCCGTATCCGGAACAACGGGGCGGGGATGAACTCGCCGGTGGCGAGGAGGGCACTACCGTCCGCGCGCCAGCCCATCGCTTCGGCCTGCGGCAACCACGGCAGGGCGGCGATGGCGGGCGGGCGGGCGATGGCGCGGCTCCAGTCTTCCGCGCCCTGGCGCGTGTAGACCATCAGGTCGCGATAGGTCATGACGGCAAGGCGGCGGCCATCGGGGGAGAGATCGGCTGCGGTGACCTGGTGCTCGTAGCGTCGTCGGCGGGGCGCGTCCGCCGGTATGTCGAGCGCCGGTGCCGGCACGCCGGCCAGCGCGCCACGAGCGGCGGCGACCTGCAGGCCGTCGCCCTGGGGGCGCAGGGGCAGGCTGAACAGCTCGGGCGGCGTGCGCTTCTTGGAGACCAGCAGGATCTGGCCACCGTCCGCGTCGACCGCGACCGCCTCGCAGTCGAGCGGACCGTCGGGCCATCGGAAGGCGATCGACCAGGCGGGGGACAGGCGCGCGTTCTCGAGCACCGCCGGCTCCTCGAATACGTGGAGTTGCAGCGTGCGCCGCAGCCCGCCGTTGTCGCCGGTGTCGGCGACCAGCAGGTAGGGCCGGCCGTCCAGTACGAAGGCTGCCATGTCCTCCCAGTCGGTCTTGGTCACGCCTTCGACGGTGAAGGTGGCGATCCTGCCGCCGCTGGCGTCGGTGGCGAACAGGCGCGCGGGGTTGCCGCCGTCGTCGTGCATCCAGAGCACGCCGGGGTGGCGCCGCGATGCCGCCAGGCCACTGATCTCGCTCATCTGCGCGTCGAGAAGCACGCCCTGGACGCCATTGTCGCCCGCGGTCTCCTCCGCGCTGCCGCAGGCCGCCAGCGCGAGCGGCAGGCAGGACGACAGCAGCCACGCGCGCCAGCAGGGGCGCGGACGGTTGCGGCGGTGGCGGGGCCCGGACATGCCGGAAGCATCGCACGGCCCCCGATGGCGCCCAAGGGGGTGGCGGGGACCGGGCGATCGCGTCGACTAGAATGGGCGCCCGACCTCCCGCCACAGGACTTGCCATGACCACCCTCGGCACCCCGCTGTCCCCCCATGCCTTCCGCGTGCTGCTGCTGGGCTCGGGCGAGCTGGGCAAGGAAGTGGCGATCGAGCTGCAGCGTTTCGGCGTCGAGGTGATCGCGGCCGACCGCTATGCGGATGCGCCGGCGATGCAGGTGGCGCATCGCAGCCACGTGCTGGACATGCTCGACGGGCAGGCGATCCGCGACCTGGTGGCCGCCGAACGGCCGCACCTGATCGTGCCGGAGATCGAGGCCATCCATACCGCGACCCTGGTCGAACTGGAGCAGGAATTCGCCGGGCGCGGCAGCGATACCCGTGTCATCCCGACCGCGCGCGCCGCGCGCCTGACGATGGACCGAGAGGGCATCCGCCGCCTGGCCGCCGAAACCCTGGGCCTGCCGACGTCGCCGTACCGTTTCGTCGACACGCCCGACCAATACCGCGACGCCGTCGCCGCGATCGGCCTGCCCTGCGTGGTCAAGCCGGTGATGTCCTCCTCGGGCAAGGGCCAGAGCACGGTGCGCGACGCCGCCGACATCGACGCGGCCTGGGACTACGCCCAGACCGGCGGCCGCGCCGGCGCCGGCCGTTGCATCGTCGAGGGGTTCGTCGACTTTGACTACGAGATCACCCTGCTGACGGTGCGCCACGCCGGTGGCACCGCGTTCTGCGCGCCCGTCGGACACCTGCAGCGCGATGGCGACTACCGCGAGAGCTGGCAGCCGCAGCCGATGTCGCCGCGCGCACTGGAACGTGCCCGCGCGATCGCCCGGGCCATCACCGACGACCTTGGCGGTTGGGGGCTGTTCGGGGTCGAGCTGTTCGTCAAGGGCGACGAGGTCTGGTTCAGCGAAGTCTCGCCGCGACCGCACGACACCGGCCTGGTCACGCTGGCATCGCAGACGGCCAGCGAGTTCGCCCTGCATGCGCGCGCGATCCTCGGTCTTCCCGTCCATGCCGACGCCGACGGCCAGGTGCCACTGGTGGGCCCCACCGCGTCCTGCGCGGTGCTGGCCGAGGGCCACGGCATTCCCGTGTTCGAGGGCGTGGACGCCGCCCTTGCCGCGCCGGGCACGCAGCTGCGCCTGTTCGGCAAGCCCCGGGTCGAGGGGCAGCGCCGCGTCGCGGTCACCCTGGCCCACGGGGAGAACATCGACGCCGCGCGTGCCGTCGCACGCGAAGCCGCCGACCGCCTCGACGTGCGCCTGCGCTGATTCCACCCCTCCGGTACAGTCGACGGCTACAGTGCCTGCCTGCTGCCTGCTGCCTGCTGCCTGCTGCCTGCTGCCTGCTGCCTGCTGCCCGCGCGGCGGCGCGCGGCGACGCAAGGCCAATCCATTTCATTTGCAACCGCGACACCAGGAGGTGCCATGAACGACGTGCAGGGCTACGCCGTGTTCTTTTTCCCCAAGGCGATCGAAGCGCTGGGCGGCGCGATCGAGCCCTACCTGCTCGGCGAGAAGGGCGGCGAACATGTGCTGTGCCGCGAGGTCGACACTGGCGGTGCGTTCACCAAGATGGTGCTCGATGGCCGGACGCCGCAGGGCGCGGCGGTCGAACTGGAACTGATGATCCCCGGCAGCATGGTCAGGATGATCGTTTCGGCGCGCAGCGAGGAGGCCTTCGGCTTCGGCCCCCGCGTGCAGACCGCCTTGCCGGCGCAGGCGATCGTGGCCGACGCACCGGTCCCGGCGGCGCAACCATCGGCGAAAAAGAAGCAGGTGAAGAAGCCCGCGCGCAAGGCCGCCACGCCGGCCGCGACCGGTGGAAAGGCCGCGAAGAAGACCGCGAAGAAGGCCGCGAAGAAGCCGGCGGGCAAGAAGTCGCCCCGCTAGGGTGCGTGCCAGCGGTGCCTAATCGGTGCCGCCCGCCACGTCCACCCATACCAGGCGGTGGTCGCTGGCGCCGACCAGCTCGGCGCCCGGTGCGCCGGTGCGCGGCCAGAACACACCGCTTCCGGTGACCGGCAGGCCGACCGACGGCAGGACGTAGTCCAGGCGCAGGGTGCCGACCCGGGGACCATAGTCGCCCGTGGCGTGGGCGGGCGCGCCGCGGCGCGCGACGTCCGGATACCGCGCCGCCGCCTCCACTGCGCCCTCGCTCCGTGGCGTGGCCATGCGCAGCACGCGTGGATGCTCGAGCAGTTCGACGATCGCGGCGTGGTCGCCATCGCCGTCGACGGGATCGTTGTTGTAGTCGCCCAGGATCACGAAGCGCGCATCGGCCGGCAGGCCGCCGCAGGCGCCCGCGTCGTCGCACAGCCAGGGTGCGTCGCCCCCGATGTACTCGCGCCATAGCCGGATCTCGTCCGCATTGCGCGCACCGTTCCGGTTCTCCGGCCCATCGAAGACCGGTGGCGTCGGATGCGCGGCAAGCACGTGGATGGTGCCCGCCGGCGTGCGCACGGGTACGTCCCAGTGGGACTTCGAAGACAGCCTCAGGCGCGACCAGGCCTCCGCCGGGTACCAGGGCTGGCCCGTGGCCGGGTCGCGTGGCTGGCGGGCATCCGGCATCGCGCTCCACGCCAGCTTGCGGAAGCTGCGCACCCCTGCCTCGTCGATCGGGAAGCGCGACAGCAGCAGCATGCCGTACTGGCCCGGGTGCAGGCCGAAGCCCCAGGCATCATTGCCCCGGCTCCGGCCTTCTCCGCCGACCTCGCCGTCGCGGTCGAGGTCGAGCCCGCTGGGTACACCGGTATTGACCGGAGCGAGGTAGCGGTACGGATAGGCGAGGGCGTCGCCGCCGCCGGCCTGGGCCTCGCCCAGGTAGCGCTGCTGGAACAGGTCCGCGGCGCGATGGGCCGCGTCGAAATCGAATTCGTTCAGCAACACGACGTCGGGGCGCACGCGCTGCAGGACCGCGGCGATGCGACGCGCATCGGGATCACCGCGTTCCAGTCGCGCGACCAGGCCCCCCGCGTCATTGGCGTAGAGCGAGGTGTTGTAGGTGGCGAAGCGCAGGGCGCTGCTCCCATGTCCGGTGGAGGGCCGCGGCGGGTCGCCATGCACGTTGACGCGCACGCAGGCGACCGTTGCCATGAGGGTGATCGCGAGCGCGGCGAGGGCCGCAGCGTGCAGGCTGCCGCCGGGTCTCATGGCATGCCGTCTCGATCGGCCGGGAACGCATGCGCACCCTTGTCGAACGCGCGCCAGCCGTGTCCGTCGAAGCCCTCGAGGGGGTGGAAACGACGCTTGTAATCCATCTTGCCGTGCCCTGCGATCCAATAGCCCAGGTACAGGTGCGTGCGTCGCTCGCGGCGGGCCCACTCGATCTGCTTGAGGATCGCCAGCGTGCCCAGTCCGCGCTCGCCCGCATCCGGGTCGAAGAAGGTATACACCGCCGAAAGTGCGTTCTCGGTGACATCGGTGACGGCGACCGCCAGCAGTCGGCCCGGGCGCGTCGGCCCCGACTCGCGCAGCTCCATGAAGCGCCCCTCGCTCCAGCTGCCCACCAGGAACTGGTCGAACTCCAGCGCCCCATGGCCGTCCATGCCACCGCCGGCGTGGCGCGCACGCAGGTAGCGGCGGTACAGGGCCAACTGCTCCTCCGTGCGCACCGGTTGGCAGATGCGCATTTCGATGTCGGCGTTGCGCTTGAGGCAGCGGCGCTGGCTGCGGTCGGCGCGGAAGGCATCCACTGGGATGCGCACCGCCACGCAGGCGCGGCAGCCGGCGCAGTGCGGCCGGTAGACAATGTCGCCGGAGCGACGGAACCCCCACTCCAGGGCCTGTGGATACCAGGCGGGCAGGCGGGGATCGCGCGGGTCCAGCACCAGGTCGCGCGCGGTGCGTTCAGGCCAGTACCCACAGGCATGCTCGCCCGTGTGGAACAGGCGCATGTCGTTGTCGTCGCGGCCGGAGGAGTTGCCCATGCCGCCAGCATAGCGCCGTGGGCGGCGGCCCTGTCCAGCGCCTGAACCGTCCGGCGTCGGCGTCAACCCGGTCGCCTGCGGGGCGTTTCTTCCTACAACGGCGCCAACGGGCGTCGATGAACCGGAGACAGCCCATGAATCGTTCCCTCCTGCTGGCCGCCATCGCCACCGCGCTCGTGGCCGGTACCGCCATCGCCGCGCCCCAGGCGCCGAAGGACGGCCCCGATGCGTCCCGCGGCATGGTCCGCCTGGACAGCAATGGCGACGGCGCGATCGACCGCGCCGAGGCGGCGGCTTCGCCCCGCCTGGCCAGTCGTTTCGACCGCGTGGACCGCAACGGCGACGGCCGCATCACCGCGGACGAGCGGCCGGCGCGCATGCATCGCCGCGGCGGCCGGGGAGGTGGCCTGGAGCGCATCGTCGCGCTTGACGCCAACGCCGACGGTCGCATCAGCAAGGTCGAGGCCGGTACCGACTCGCCGCTTGGCAAGCGCTTCGACGACATCGATGCCAACCGCGACGGCTACATCGTGCGCGCCGAGCTTCGAGCCTCGCACGAGAAGATGCGCGCCGAGTTCCAGGCCCGCGCCGCCGAACGCCACAAGGAACGCTTCGCCGGGGCGGACGGCAACAAGGACGGTCGCCTGAGCAAGGCCGAGGTCGAGGCCGGCATGCCGCGCCTGGCCAAGGCTTTCGCCTTCCTGGACGAAAACCGCGATGGTTACCTCAGCGCCGAAGAGGCCAGGCCCGAGCGCGGGATGGTGTCGGGCCACCACCGCGGCCGCCATGGGGCCGGTGGCGATCGCGCCACGCGCTGAGTCAAGTTTGGATGCTCCTGTGGGGGAGCCCTGCAGGTACCCTCGGGTACCTGCTTTTTTTCGCGCATGCGCGCTCCTTGCGGCGAAGGCGCGGGTCGCGTCCTGACCGACCCGGGGCGCTGTCTGCGGGTGGGCGGGTTTCAGATCGGGAAGTCGCTTGATCTCACCACGGCAATCGCGATGACGGCCGTCGCCAGCAGCGAGCTGTAGAGCACGGCGGTTCGTCCCAGGGTGTATTCGTAGCAGCGACGCCGGCGCTGGTTCACCGGGTAGGCCAGGATCGGGTCCATGATCCGCGGCAGCAGCACCAGGTACTGGTAGTTGATCAGGCCCATGCCGGCCAGGAAGACGATCGGGAGCGACCACCACTGCGGCACCAGCGTGAACGCCAGCACCATCGCGCCGCCCCACGCCGCCCCGGTGACGGTATTGAGGCGCATGAAGCGCAGCACCTGCTGGCGCTCGCCGGGGGTTTGCGCCAGCCGCAGCAGGTACCACAGCGTCGCCGCGGCACCGACCAGTCCGCCCAGCCCGCCCAGCGCCGCCATTGCGACCGTGTCGGCATCCAGCAAGGCGGCGTTGGCGACCACCGCCATCGCGCTACCGGCGACGCCACCGGACACACTGCTGCCGGCGATCGCGCCGCTGCCCAGCTTGCCCAGGCCACCGCCCACGAGACCGCTGCCGATGACTGCGGCGGCGCTCACGGCGGGCGAGGCGATGGCCAGGCTGCCGACCACGACCGCGGTGAAGGCGGCGCCCGGCGCGCTGCCGCGGGCGAATTCGCCGAAGCGGTCGAGCATTTCGGCACGGACCAGTTCGCGCGCCCGCGACAGGCGCTTGCGCACGGCGGCGTCGCTCAGGCCAAGCAGGGCGGCGACCTGCTTCGAACGCTGGCCCTCGCGATAGAACAGCAGCAGGGTCTCGCGGCTGTCCTCGGGGAGGCTGGAGATGATGTCGGCGGCCGCCTGCTCCTCTTCGGTCCGCAACAGGCGCTCGGCGGGCGAGGGCGAGGGGTCGGCGGCCATGTTGATCGCCACCTCCGCGCCGGAGCCCGTCATCGGGCGGGTACGGGTGGCGCGCAGGTAGTCGCGGGCGAGATTGCGGGTGATCTGCCGCAGCCAGGGCAGGAAGCTGGCCTGGTTCTTCAACGTGTCCAGGCCTTGCCAGGCCTTCAGGAAGGCTTCCTGGGCGATGTCCTCGCTCGTGGCCACGTCGCGGACGATCGCCAGGGCGATGGCGGTGATCGAGTTCTGGCAGGCGCCGACGATGCGGGCATAGGCCTCGCCGTCGCCGCGCCGGGCGGCGGGCAGGTGGTGTTCAACCAGCTGGTCGATGTCGAAATCGGCGGCGATGGCGTTCATGGGGTTCTCCGGTTCGATGCGCCAAGGCCGCGCATCCTGGTCCCAAGACGAAGCGCGGCGGAAAACGTGACGGTGCCGCCGCCCGGCCCCGGCGTGGCCTCAGATCGACGCGCCGCGCAACACCTTCACGACCTGCCAGCGGCCCTCGATGCGCCGCACCTCAAGCGTCCTGTAGGTCGCGAACAGGCGATGGTGGTACGCGGTGTACTCCACCTCGCCGGCGTCGGCGGCGTGCGCGCGGAAGCGCCCGACGTCGACCAGCATCGCCGGCCGGCCGCTCGCCCGGTGGCGGCTGCCGGGGTCCTCGTCGGCGAAGCGCTCGCAGTTCGACGACGACACCAGCTGGACGCCCGTGTCGCCCAGGCGCGCCTGCACCGCCTCGATGAGCGGCGCGGGTGCATCGTGGCCGTCGACCGACATGCAGGCGATGTCGAGCCGGACCCCGCCCAGCTCGTGCACGAATACGGCCTCGGCGATCGCCGTGAGGGTGGGCTGGATGCTGCCGTCGAAGGGCTCGCGCGCTTCCTGCCGCTCGGGCAATGGCTGCGGAATCGTCGGCGTGCTGACCGCGGGGCCGGTGGCCTGGGGACGGTTGCGGATCATGTGCACGGTGAGTGCGCCCGCGGCGATGAGCAGCACCACGAGCATGGCGTACTTGATGCGGACCACACGGCGCTGACGCGCATCGCCCCCTGCCGTCGTCGCTTCCGGTTCGCGGAAGTTCGCCACGAAGCTGTCGCGCTGGCGGGTGGAGTCGATCAGCCCCGCCTCGCGGAGGATCTCGCGGGCACGGACCTGGTCGCTGGACTGCACCACCCAGACGGCCGCCTTCGGCCCGCTGCTGTCGCGGTAGCTGAAGTTGCCGCGACGATTGCCGCGGTACGAGCGGCCATCGGTGATGCGGACCTCGATGCCGGCCTCGGCCAGCAACCGGGCGACGGCTTCGACGTTCTCAACGCGGGGACTGCTGAATACCTGGCGCATGTTCAGTGCTTCGCCGGAACGTGCAGCGCGGCCGCCGCGTCCTCGACCACGCGGATCAGGCCTTCCTGCGCGGTGCTGGCCACCAGGCGGCCCTCGCGATCGAAGATCTGGCCGCGGGCAAGGCCGCGGCCGGCCTGCGCGCTGGGGCTGTCGATCGAGTACAGCAGCCAGTCGTCGGCCCGGAACGGACGATGGAACCACAGCGCGTGGTCGAGCGAGGCCATCTGCACGTTGGGCTGGTAGTAGCTGATGCCGTGCGGGAAAGTGGCCGTGCCGAGCAGGTGGAAGTCCGAGGCGTAGGCGAGCAGCGCGCGGTGCAGTTCGGGCGCGTCGTCGACCTTTTCCGCCAGGCGGAACCACACCTGCTGGTAAGGCGGGCGCTTGGGCGGCTGCAGCTCGTCGCGCGGATAGACGTGGCGGAACTCGAACGGGCCGCCGCGCGAGAGCCAGCGCTGGATCTTGGTCGGCAGCGTCTTCATCACCTCGTCGGGTACCGCCGGGGCCGGGGCGATGTCCTCGGGCTTGGGGACCTCGGGCATCGACAACTGGTGCGCGGCGCCGTCTTCGTGCTTCTGGAACGAGGCGGCGAGGAAGAAGATCGGCTGGCCATGCTGGATCGCGGTGACCCGGCGCACCGAAAAACTGCCGCCGTCGCGGGTGCGATCGACCTGGTAGACGATCGGCGCGCGGATGTCCCCCGCCTTCAGGAAATAGGCGTGCAGCGAGTGCGCGGCGCGCGGGTCCTGCATCGTCGCCTGCGCGGCCGACAGGGCCTGGCCCAGTACCTGGCCACCGAACACGTACTTGGTGCCGATGTCACGGCTCTGGCCACGGAACAGGTTGTCCTCGAGGCGCTCCAGCGACAGCAGTTCGATCAGTTCGGAAACGGCAGAGCTCATGCGCGGGCGTCGGCGGTCAGGGCGGGCCAGTATAGCCGGCGACCTGCGCGCACCCTGCACGGTGCGACAGGGCCCGGCGGCGCGCCCGCCCCGCCCGCGATCAGGCCAGTCGCTGCAGTCCGCAGGTGGCCAGTACGGACTTCCAGGGGAACAGTGGGCCCGGGTCGCGCTTGCGTCGCACGCGCCTGCCGGGATCGTCGCGGGCCTCGACCTCGGTCGTGTCCAGGTCCTCGTGGCCAGCGATCCAGGCCAGTCCCGGGAGCTGCCCGCGCAGGGATTCCAGGAGTCCCAGCAGGGCGGCGACCTGCACCTCGCCGTAGGGCTCGTCCATCGCCTGGTGCTCCGCGTCCAGCCAGCGCGGCCAGCGCCCGGTGTTGACCAGTTCGATGCCGATCGAGCGGGCGTTGTGGCCGCGCGTGTGGTGGGCGACGCGGTCGATGTCGACGTACTGGTGCACGCTGCCGTCGCGATCGATGTAGAAGTGCCCGCTGTTGCCGGTGCCACTGCCGGCGTAATGGACCTGCTCGCCGAACTCGCGCGCGGTCGCCAGGTCGGGCAGTTCCGTGCAGTGGATCACCACGAGGTCGATCGCGGCCCGGTCCCGGGCCTGAAGCCGGGCCTCGTAGGGCAGGGGCGAGTGGACGATCGGCGGGGCGGGCATGGCCCGGATGCTACCATTCGCCACCGTCCCCGCCGCGCGCGGTCGCGCCGCCGGTCCAGCCACGAGCCCCGCATGAAACTGCCCCCCGCCGATTCCCCACTGGGCCAGCTGATGGCCCGACTGCCCCGGTCCGGTCGGGTCGAATGGATCGGCCTGCGCCCGGCCCGCGACGTGCCGATGGACGCCGTCGAAGAGGCCCGCGCGGTCGCGGGCGCCGGCCTGGTCGGCGACCGCTACGCCGGCGGCAGCGGCAAGCGCGGCCTGACCCTCATCCAGGCCGAACACCTGCCCGCGATCGCCTCGCTGGCCGGACACGACGCCGTGTCGCCGGCCACCCTGCGCCGCAACCTGGTGGTCTCCGGGATCCCGCTGGTCGCATTGAAGGGACGCCGCTTCCGCATCGGCGACGCCGTGCTGGAAGGCACCGAACCCTGCGATCCGTGTTCGCGCATGGAAGACGCGCTGGGCGCGGGCGGCTACAACGCCATGCGCGGCATGGGCGGGCTGTGCGCGCGCATCGTCGAAGGCGGCGCGCTGCGCCTGGGCGACGCCGTCGAGGCACTGCCGGCGGACGCCGCGGCCACCGTGGGCGAGGGCAGCTGAACATGCGCGGACACTGCATCCTGTCGCACGGCTTCGAGAGCGGCCCGGACGCGACCAAGGTCACCGCGCTTGCCGAGGCGGCCGAACACCTGGGCTGGACCCATGATCGCCCCGATTACACCGACCTGGACGCCCGCCGCGACGTCAGCGAACTGGGCGACGTGGCTGCCCGCCTGCAGCGCCTGATCGGCCTGGCGCATGCGGCCGCGGCGCGCGGACCGCTGGTACTGGCGGGCTCGAGCCTCGGCGCCTGGATATCCGGGCGCGCGTCGACGCTGTTGCCCGTCGCCGGGCTGTTCCTGATGGCGCCGCCGGTGCAGATGGGCCACGCGCCGCGACTGGAAGCCGCCGACGTGCCGATCTCGATCGTCCATGGCTGGCATGACGAGCTGATCCCCGCCAGCGACGTGTTCGCATGGGCGCAGACGCGGCACGCGCGCCTGCTGCTGGTCGACGACAGCCATCGCCTGGCCTCGCACGTGGACGCGAGCGCGGAGGCCTTCGCCGCGCTGCTGGCGTCGCTGGGCCGGTCCCGGCGCGCATGAACGACGTCTCCGCGCCCGCGCGCTTTTTCGCCAGTTGCGGCAAGGGGCTGGAATACCTGCTGGCCGACGAGCTGGCCGCCCTCGGCTGCGAGAGCGCCAAGGCCACCGTCGCCGGGGTCAATGCCGTCGGCCGCCTGGTCGATGCGCAGCGGGCCGTGCTGTGGTCGCGCCTGGCCAGCCGCGTGCTGTGGCCCCTGCTGGAGTTCGACTGCCCCGACGAAGCGGCGCTGTACGCGGGCGCGCGCTCGATCGACTGGACCGAGCACCTCGAGCCGGGGCACAGCCTCGCCGTGGACGCGCATGTGTCGGGCGATGCCATCACCCATGAGCGCTACGCGGCGCAACGGGTCAAGGACGCCGTCGTCGACGTGATGCGAGAGGCCAGCGGGCAGCGTCCGGACGTCGACCTCGATGCGCCCGACCTTCGGCTCAACCTCGTCATCCGCAAGGGGCGGGCGATCCTCTCGGTCGACCTCGGCGGCGGCCCGTTGCACCGCCGCGGCTGGCGCCAGCACCAGGGCGAAGCACCGCTGAAGGAGACCCTGGCCGCCGCCGTGCTCCTGCGCGGGCAATGGCCACGGATCCATGCCGAGGGCGGCGCGCTGCTCGACCCGATGTGCGGCAGCGGCACCCTGGTGATCGAAGGCGCGCTGATGGCGGCCGACGCCGCGCCCGGGCTGTCGCGTTACGGGGCGATGCGACCGACGCGGTGGCGGGGCTTTGATATCGACGCGTGGAAGCGCCTGGTCGACGAGGCGCGCCAGCGCGAGGCCGCCGGCATGAACGCATTGCGCCCCTGTTTCTTCGGCAGCGACAGCGATCCGGCGGCGATCCGCGCCGCGCGCGACAACGCCTCGCTCGCCGGCCTGACCGGGATGATCGCCTGGGACCACGCCGACATCGAGCGCCTGCCCGCGCATCCGGCGGCGAGAGGGCTGGTGGTCTGCAACCCGCCCTACGATGCGCGCCTGGCGGCCGATCCTTCGCTTTATCGCGCGTTGGGCGACGCGCTGCGCCGTGCCGTGCCGGCCTGGCGCGCGAGCCTGCTCTGCGGCGACGCCGAACTGGCACGCGCCACCGGCCTGCGCGCGGCGAAGGTCTACCAGCTGTTCAACGGCGCGATCGAGTGCAGCCTGATCGCGGTCGATCCGGTGGCGCCGCCGCAGCGCGTCGTCGAATCCCGGCCGGAGCTGGACGAGGGTGCGCGGATGGTGGCCAACCGCCTGCGCCGCAACCTGCGCAAGCTCAAGGCCTGGCGACGGCAGGAGAGCATCACCTGCTTCCGCGCCTACGATGCCGACCTGCCCGAGTACGCCGCCGCGATCGACGTCTACGAGACCGATGAGTCGCCGTCGCGCACCTTCCTGCACGTCCAGGAATACGCCGCGCCGGCGACGATCCCCGAGGCCGACCAGCGCCGCCGTCGCAACGAGCTGATGGCCGCCGCGCGCGAGGTCTTCGAGGTCCCGCGCGAGCAGTTGGCGCTCAAGACGCGTGCACGTGGCAAGGGCGGCAGCAAGTACGGCACCTTCGACACGCGCGGCGAGTTCCTCCCGGTGCGCGAGGGCGAGGCGCGTCTGCGCGTCAACCTGTTCGACTACCTCGACACCGGACTGTTCCTCGACCACCGCCCCCTGCGCATGCGCCTGTTCGAGGAGGCCGATGACACGCGGTTCCTGAACCTGTTCGGCTACACCGGCGCGGCCACCGTGCAGGCCGCGGTGGGCGGTGCGCGCGCGACCACCACCGTCGATCTCTCCGCGACCTACCTGCAGTGGTGCGCCGACAACCTGGCCGCCAACGGCATCGGCGGCCGCCTGCACCAGCTGGTCCAGGCCGACGTGATGGAGTGGCTCGAGGCCACCAGCGGCGAGTACGACCTGGTGTTCTGCGATCCGCCCACGTTCTCCAACTCCAAGCGCGCCCAGGACTTCGACATCCAGGCCGAGCACGTCCGCCTGCTGCGTGGAGTGGTCACGCACCTCGCGCCGGACGGCGTGGCGTACTTCTCGAACAATTTCCGCCGCTTCCGCATGGACGAGGCGGCGGTCGCGGCCTTCGCGGACTGCGAAGAAATCAGCCCCGAGACGCTACCACCCGATTTCGCCCGCAACAGCCGCATCCATCGCTGCTGGCGGCTCAGGCGTCGCTGAGGGCGCTTTCGGCTCTGCCCATGCCGGGGCGCTGGCATCGAAGCCCGGGTGCGCTTCGCTTACCCGGGCTACGCGGCGCCCGCACGCCGTCACTCGCAAAATTGGTGACATTTGAGGGCTTCTCAGTGTCGGTGAAGGGTGATTGTTCCGCTGGCGGAACGAATCGCTGCCGACATGCAGCGACTGGTCGCCGCATTCGCGCGCATCCTAGTCCTCAGCCGATCCCGGCCCATGACACGAGGGCAAGACCATGTCCACCCAAGCCACCGCCAGCCGCAATGCGCATCCCAGCCGCCTGGTCCGGGGCCAGCCCGCCTCGGACGGCGCCGGCGTGCGACTTACCCGCGTCATCGGCAGCCCGATGCTGCCCGACCTCGATCCGTTCCTGCTGCTGGACGAATTCGGGACCGACAAGCCCGAGGACTATCTCGCCGGCTTTCCCGACCACCCGCATCGCGGTTTCGAGACCGTGACCTACATGCTCGACGGCCGCATGCGGCACAAGGACAACCACGGCAACGAAGGCGTCCTCGTGCCCGGCAGCGTGCAGTGGATGACCGCCGGCCGCGGCCTCGTGCACTCGGAGATGCCCGAGCAGGAAGAAGGCCGCATGCGTGGCTTCCAGCTGTGGGTCAACCTGCCTGCGCGGGAGAAGATGACCGCGCCGCGCTACCAGGAATTCGCGCCGGAGCGGATCCCGTCGGTCGCGCCGGCGCCGGGCGTCGGCGTCAAGGTGATCGCCGGCGAAGTCGATGGCGTGGCCGGTCCGATCGCACAGCCGGCGACCGATCCGGTCTACCTCGACATCGCGCTGGAGTCCGGGGCCACCTGGGCGTACGAACTGCCGGCCGGGCACAGCGCTTTCGCCTATGCCTTCGAAGGCAGCGTGCGGCTGGGCGAGGGCGAAGATGCCCGTGAGCTGCCGGGACAGACCCTGGCGGTGCTCGGGGGTGGCGAGCGCGTCGTGCTCGAGGCCGGCGACGCGCCGTCGCGCCTGATCCTCGTCGCGGGACGCCCCCTGCGCGAACCGGTGGTCCGCCACGGCCCGTTCGTGATGAACAGCCGGCAGGAGATCATGCAGGCCTTCATCGACTTCCAGGAAGGCCGCTTCTGATGGCCGTGCGCCAGCATCGTTACCGCGTCACCCTCGAGCACCTGGCCCAGCCGCGTGCGGAGGGCCCGTTGCATCCGCCGCTGGTGTTCGAGGACGGCAACCATGACGACATCTTCGAGATCGTCGAGCGCCAGCGCGCAACGGGTCGCTTCGGCACCGAAGACGAGGCGGCAGCGTTCGCCCTGGGCCTCAAGCTCTTGGGCGAAGCCGTGCTGCGCAATCGCCAGGACGCCCTGCTGCAGCAGTTCAAGCCCGCCTTGGGCGAGGTCATCCGCGCCCTGAAGGACGAAGGCAAGGCGCGTGCCGCCGCGAAGCAGGTGGAGTGAACGGGCAGGGCTGCAAAGCGAAGGCCGCGCATTGCGCGGCCTTCACCATCGCTCACGCGTGGGCTCAGGCGCCGCCGACCACGTCGGGACGCTCGGGTCCCAGCCAGCGGTAGAAGACGCCGCCGAGGAGGCCGCCGAGGATCGGCGCCAGCCAGAACAGCCACAGTTGCGAGATCGCGCCGCTGCCCGCGAACAGGGCCACGCCGGTCGACCGCGCCGGGTTCACCGAGGTGTTGGTGACCGGGATGCTGATCAGGTGGATCAGGGTCAGTGCCAGGCCGATCGCGATCGGCGCGAAGCCGACAGGGGCACGACTGTGCGTCGCTCCCATGATGATCACCAGGAACATGGCGGTCATCACCACTTCGCAGAGGAACGCGGCGGCGACGGTGTAGCCGCCTGGTGAAAGGGTCCCGTAGCCATTGCTGGCGAAATTGCCCGCCGCCGCCGGGTCCGACGCGAACGCGGCCGAACCGCTGGCGATCTGCCAGAGGATGAAGCCCGCGAACAGGCCGCCCAGCACCTGCGCGACGATGTAGGGCAACAGGTCGCGCGCCGGAAAACGCCCACCGGCCCACAGGCCGAAGCTGACGGCGGGATTGAAGTGGCCGCCCGAGATGTGGCCCAGCGCATAGGCGCCGGTAAGTACGGTCAGGCCGAACGCGAATGCGACGCCAAGGAAGCCGATGCCGAGGGGATTGCCATCCCCGCCGAAATTCGCCGCCAGCACCGCGCTGCCGCAGCCTCCCAACACCAGCCAGAACGTACCGATGAACTCCGCACCCAGTCTCTTGATCATGGTCCTGCCCTCCCGAGAAAGCCAACATGTTTGGCCACCATTCAGGATGAAACTAGAGGTCATGTGAGCTTGGTGTGTTCATGGCGTGACGATCCCGGAGACCGAGATCGACACCGATCCCCGCGTAGCCCGGGTAAGCGAGGCGCACCCGGTTTCCGTATTGCGGGCAAAGTCAAAGGCTTTCGCCCGCTGCGTGTGCGAATCCCTTTTGTCTTGGCAAGAGGAACCAAAACCGCCGGCTCCATCGGCCGCCGGTCCGGCTTCGCCGAACCGGTCCCCTGCGTGCCTCGGCGTCCTGAAAGTCGCGGAGGTCAAAATCAACGGCAACGGCAACGGCAACGGCAACGGCAACGGCAACGGCAACGGCAACGGCAACGCCTCGTAGGGTGGGTAGAGCCAAAGGCGAAACCCACCATCGCGGGATTGCACGCAAGACGAACGATGGGTTTTGCTTGGCGCTACCTATCCTACGGTGCTGGATTCCAGCCTTCGCTGGAATGACGGTGTGTGTGGGGTGCCGGAGGGGATTCGGCTGCAGCGCAGCCGTAGGGTGGGTCGAGCCGAAGGCGATACCCACCGTGGCTCACGTCCACCGCCGCCGACGGGTTTCGCTTCGCGCAGCCCATCGTGCGAGCTGGAGTCAACCGCGACATGCGCTTGCACACTGGCTGGGGCGCGAAAAAAAAACCGCCCCGGCGGGGCGGCTTTCGATGCATTGCCGTGGAGGCGGGCTCAGTTGCTGGTGAGCTGTGCGCTCGGGAACTGCAGCAGCTGGGTCGCCTGCAATGCCTGGTTCAGGCGATCCTGCGTCTCCGCCTGCACCCAGATGTGCGCCGTGCGGTCGCGCCCAACCTTCACCAGGGTCTCGCGGGCGATGATGTCCGGCTTGCCCGCCAGTTCGCTGCGGTACCAGTGGATCTGCTGGCCGTCGACGCGACCTTCTTCCTCGCGATCGCCGCGCTTGGGCTCGAAGCCCGGCTTCTTGCTGATGTACATCCCGAAGGCTTCCGAGCCGTCCTCGCGCAGGGCGCGGCAGAAGTCCGCATCCCCGGCGCTGCTGTATTCCCATGTCAGGCCCGTGCTGGCGGGCAGGATCGGGCAGCCTTCGGCCGCCGTCTGTGCATTTGCCTGGCTCCAGGCGCCCAATCCGAGCACGCAGAGCAACAGGACTCCCCTCGTCGTCTTCATCTGGATTCCCCCCTGTAGGGCCAAAACAGGCCGGTGATCACAACCCGACCATAAAACACTCCGAGGGGATTGACAAATTTTACCGGATATTGTTTCAGATGTTACGGCCCTGCCTCAGCGCTCCGGCAGCGGAATGAACTCGTCGTCCCCCTCGATCCGGCCGAAACGACCGGCCACCCAGTCCTCCTTGGCCTGCTCGATCCGCTCCTGCGAGCTGGACACGAAGTTCCACCACATGTGGCGGGGACGGTCGAGGGGTTCGCCACCCAACAACATGGCCTTGAGCGGACTGCGCGCCCGCAGCCGCGGGCGGCTGCCGGGCTCCAGCACCACCAGGTGCTTGTCGGGGATGTCGGCGCCATCGAGCTGGGCCTCTCCCTCGAGGACATAGAGCGCGCGTTCCGGATGGCTGGCCTCGAGGAACATTTCCGCCTCCGGGTCCAGGTCGATCGCCACGTACAGGGTGTCGGCGAAGACCCTCACCGGGGACTCCTCGCCGTAGCCGCGGCCGGCGACGATGCGCAGCCAGCGCCCGTCGTGACGAAGCTCGGGCAATGTGTCGGCGGGGTGGTGGTGGAAGGCCGGCGCGGTCTCTTCGTCGGACAGGGGCAACGCCACCCAGGTCTGCATGCCGTGCAGCGGGTGCTCGCCTTCCCGGAGGATGGCGGGAGTGCGTTCGGAATGGGCGATGCCACGCCCGGCGGTCATCCAGTTGACGTCGCCGGGCCGGATGTCCTGGTCGCTGCCGAGGGTGTCGCGGTGGTTGATGCAGCCCGACCACAGGAAGGTCACGGTCGCCAGTCCGATGTGCGGGTGGGGGCGCACGTCGACGCCCTGTCCCGGCTGGAAGGTCGCCGGTCCCATGTGGTCGACGAAGACGAACGGACCGACGCTGCGCGCCTGCAGGCTCGGCACCGCGCGCCGTACCTGGAAGCCGCCGAGGTCGTGTACGCGGGGGGCAATGATCGTAGTCATGGGCCTGGGCTCTGGTGGGAATGGCGAGGATCGCATCCCCGGCGTGACGCGTGGGCCAAGCCGCTGCAACGCTGCGTTGCCGTCGCGCACGTCATGGCGTGTACGGGCGGTCCGACATGCGGGGGCTGCCCTTCGCGTCGAATTCGACGTAGTAGCGGTGGTCGTACTCGGCTTCGCTCATCGGCGGCACCGGGCAGCCGCACAGCGCGGCCACGATCCCGGGCACCGTATTGCTGTGTCCGACCACCAGTACCGTGCCTTCGGCATGCTCGGCGCGAAGCTGCCTGGCGTAGGCATCCACGGACGCGCGTGCGTCGTATGTCCGGACGGCCAGGCCGTGCGCCGCCGCCGTGGGCGCCGCGGTCTGCTGCGTGCGCCGGTACCCCGTGGCGTACACCGCGACCACGTCCGCGTCCTGCAGCGAGCGCGCCAGCCGATCGGCGCGCGCCAGCCCGGCCGCCGTGAGCGCGGGGTCGTTGTCGGCGTCGGAACGGGGCGCGAGTTTCTCGGCATGCCGCACGACCACGAAGCGCGATGGCGTGTCCGTCGTGTCGGCCCCAGCATGGCGACAGCCCACGTTGGCCAGGACCAGGCCCAGGATGCAGGCCAGCGCGGACAGGGTGCGCATGGACATCGTCATCGCCATCGGCGGAGCCCTCGCGGCCGGTCGGAAGGCCGGCGCCACGCCCCGAGTCTAGCGTCGGCTTGCCGGCTTGTGACCGTGGATCGACCGCCCGGCCGCGCGCGGCATTAGGATGTCAGGCCCCGCGGGCACATCGAGGCGCGAATGCAGTTGGACATCGAGGCGATCGAGTCGGGCGACCCCAGGGTCGCGGTCATCGGACTGGGCTATGTCGGGCTCCCGCTCGCGCTGGCTTTCGGCGCGCGGTTCGCGACCGTCGGCTACGACATCGACGCACGCCGCATCCAGGAGCTCCGGGCCGGCCACGACCGGACCGGCGAGACACGCAGCGAAGAACTCGCCGGCGCGTCGCGCCTGGTGTTCGCCGACCGGCCGGACGCCATCGCCGACTGCACGGTCCACGTGATCACCGTGCCAACCCCCGTGGACGAGGCCAACCGCCCCGAACTGGGCGCGGTGGAGGCCGCCAGCCGCCTGGTGGGCTCGGTACTCAAGCCGGGCGACACGGTGATTTACGAATCGACCGTGTACCCCGGCACCACCGAGGAGGTCTGCGTGCCGATCCTCGAGGCGGTATCGGGACTACGCTTCAACGAAGACTTCTTCTGCGGCTACAGCCCGGAGCGGATCAATCCGGGCGACCCGGTGCGCCGCCTGGCGACGATCACCAAGGTCACCTCGGGCTCGACCCCGGAGGCCGCGGCCTTCGTCGACGCCCTCTATCGCAGCGTGATCACCGCGGGCACGCATCGCGCACCGAGCATCCGCGTGGCCGAGGCGGCGAAGGTGATCGAGAACACCCAGCGCGACGTCAACATCGCCCTGGTCAACGAGCTGGCGATGATCTTCAACATGATGGGCATCGATACGCGCGACGTGCTCGATGCCGCCGCCACCAAGTGGAACTTCCTGCCCTTCACCCCGGGCCTGGTCGGCGGGCATTGCATCGGCGTGGACCCCTACTACCTGACCCACAAGGCGACGGTGCTGGGCTACCACCCGGAGCTGATCCTGGCCGCGCGGCGGATCAACAGCCGCATGGGCCTGCACGTGGCCCACCAGGTGCTGCGGCTGATGGCCGGCAAGCGCCTGCACGTGGTCGACTCGCGGATCCTCGTGCTCGGCCTCACGTTCAAGGAGGATTGCCCGGACCTGCGCAACACGCGGGTGACCGACATCGTGCGCGAGCTGCGCGCGTCGCATGCGTGCGTGGACGTGCACGATCCGCTCGCCGATCCCGCCGAAGCCAGGGCCGAACTCGGCATCGACCTGGTCGACGCCCCCGCGGTGGGCGCCTACGACGCCGTCGTGCTGGCGGTCCCCCACCGCGAGTTCCTCGACGGGGGGCTCGACGCGGTGCGTGCATATGGCAAACCGGGTTGCGTGGTGTACGACGTCAAGTCGGTACTGCCCGCCGGCTCGGCCGACGGCCGCCTGTAGGCCCCGTCCATCGCGAGGCTATCTCGCGAACAACTGGCCGATATCGCGGAACGCCTTGAACTCGAGGGCATTGCCGCAGGGGTCGAGCAGGAACATCGTCGCCTGCTCGCCGACCTCGCCGCGAAAGCGGATGCCCGGTTCGATCACGAAGTCGATGCCGTGGTCGCGCAGTCGCTCCGCCAGCGCTTCCCAGGCCTCCCATGGCAGCACCACGCCGAAATGCGGCACTGGCACCGCCTGGCCGTCCACGGGGTTGCGGTGGGCCGCGTCGATGCGCGCGGGGGCTTCGTGGATCACCAGCTGATGGCCGAAGAAGTCGAAGTCGACCCACTGCGCGGCGCTGCGGCCTTCGCGGCAGCCGAACACCTCGCCGTAGAAGCGCCGCGCCGCCGGCAGGTCATGGACCGGGATCGCAAGGTGGAAGGGCGACAGCGGCATGGGGGCACTCGATCGTGGCGCAGGGCGGACAGTGGCGAGTCTAGCCGAGCATGCAACGCGCGCGCGCGATCTCGCGGCGTGCGACCGGGGGCGGGTAAAGTGGGGGCCTCCCCTCTGATCGAACTGCTATGTCGACGCCATCGCCCCGATCGTCCGCCAAGCCCTCCGGCAAGGCCAAGGCCCGCGTGGCCTACGTCTGCTCGGAGTGCGGATCGGACCACAACAAGTGGCAGGGCCAGTGCGCCGACTGCGGCGCCTGGAACACCCTGGGCGAATTCGTCGTGGAGCCCGCCGCGGCCGTCGCCAAGGGCGCGGCCTCGCGGCGCAGCAGTTGGGCCGGCAAGGTCGATCCGCCACGCGTGACCGCGCTCAAGGATGTCCGCCATACCGAGGCGGCGCGCGTGTCGACGGGCATCGGCGAGCTCGACCGCGTCCTGGGTGGCGGCCTCGTGCATGGCGCGGTCGTGCTGGTCGGCGGCGACCCGGGCATCGGCAAGTCGACCCTGTTGCTGCAGGCGGTGGCGAAGATGGCGGCCACGCTGCCGTCGCTCTACGTGACCGGCGAGGAGTCGCTGTCGCAGGTGGCCGGCCGCGGCGCGCGCCTGGACCTCCCGCTGGACGGCGTCGATGCCCTGGCCGAGACCTCGATCGAGAAGATCCTGGAGCAGGCCGCCGAACGCCAGCCGCGACTGATCGTGGCCGATTCGGTGCAGACCCTGTGGACCGAATCGCTGGCCGCCGCCCCGGGCTCGGTCAGCCAGGTGCGCGAGAGTGCCGCGCGCCTGGTCCGGTATGCGAAGGAAACCGGCACCGCGGTCTTCCTGGTCGGCCATGTCACCAAGGAGGGCGGCATCGCCGGGCCGCGCGTGCTCGAGCACATGGTCGACGCGGTGCTGTATTTCGAGGGCGAGAGCGGCAGCCGCTTCCGGGTCCTGCGCGCGTTCAAGAACCGGTTCGGCGCGGTCAACGAACTGGGCGTGTTCGCGATGGGCGACAAGGGCCTGCGCGAAGTCCCCAACCCTTCGGCGATCTTCCTGTCGGGCAGCCGTGAGCCGCAACCCGGCAGCTGCGTGATGGTGACGCGCGAGGGCACGCGGCCGCTGCTGGTCGAGGTGCAGGCGCTGGTCGACGCCTCCCCGCTGTCCAATCCGCGGCGTGTCGCGGTGGGCATGGAAGGCAATCGCCTGGCGATGCTGCTGGCGGTCCTGCACCGCCACGGTGGCGTCGGCGTCGGCGACCAGGACGTGTTCGTCAACGTGGTCGGCGGCATCCGCGTGCAGGAAACCGCCGCCGACCTGCCGGTGCTGCTGGCGGTGCTGTCGAGCCTGCGCGATGCGCCGCTGCCCGCGCAGACCATTGCATTCGGCGAGGTCGGCCTGTCCGGCGAGATCCGCCCGGTGCCCAATGGCGAGGAGCGCCTCAAGGAAGCGGCCACGCACGGCTTCAAACGGGCGATCGTCCCGCGTGGCAACGCGCCCAAGTCGGGGCGTGTCGGCGAGATGCAGGTGATCGCGGTCGAGCGCCTGGCCGACGCGCTCGAGCACGCCTGAACGCGCCCTGCGATCGCTTCAGTTGCCGAACACCACCGTGCGGTGGCCGTTGAGCAGGATGCGGTCGTCGAGCCAGTTGCGCAGGGCGCGCGCCAGCACCTGGCGCTCGATGTCGCGGCCGATGCGTACCAGGTCGTCGGGTGTGTGCTGGTGGCCGACGCGCTGGGTGTCCTGCTCGATGATCGGGCCCTCGTCCAGGTCGGCGGTGACGAAATGCGCCGTCGCGCCGATCAGCTTGACCCCGCGCGCGTGCGCCTGGTGGTAGGGGCGCGCGCCCTTGAAGCTGGGCAGGAACGAATGGTGGATGTTGATGCAGCGGCCGGCCAGGCGCGCGACCAGGCCGTCCGAGAGCACCTGCATGTAGCGCGCGAGGACGACAAGCTCGGTTCCGGTGGCGTCGACGAGCGCGCCGAGCGCCTGCTCCTGCGCGGCCTTGCTGGCCTTGTCCACCGGCAGGTGGTGGAAGGGAACGCCGTCGAAGTCCAGGTGGCGGAAAGCGTCGCGCGGGTGGTTCGAGACGATCGCGGTGACGTCCATGTCCAGCTCGCCGGTGCGCCAGCGATAGAGTACGTCGGCCAGGCAATGGTCGAACTTCGAGGCCAGCAGCATCACCCGACGCGGCACCCCGCGGTCGCGAGCGGTCCAGTCCATGTCGAAGCGCGTGGCGAGGCTGGCGAAGTCGCGCTGGAACGCGTCGAAGCGGCCCTCCGGCAGCGCGAACACGCAACGCAGGAAGAAGCGCCCGCTCTCGACGTCGTCGAACTGTTGCGCGTCGAGGATGTTGCCTTCGTGCCGCAGCAGTTCCCCGGTGACCGCGTTGACGATCCCGGGCCGGTCGGGGCAGGACAGGGTGAGCGCGTGTTCGGACATGGTGGGCGCGACAGGGGCGGGCGCCCTGTATAGCGCAATCGGTGCGGCGGGGAAATTACCGCTGAAACCATCGCCCCCCCGGGCGGGCCGGGGGGCGAGCGACCGCTCAGTGTCCGCCGGCCGCGGCGCCCGCGGCCTTGGCCGTGAACGGAGGGCGGGCGAACCACACGAACAGGATCACCACCAGGAACAGGATGCCCAGCAGGTGGAAGATCTCGTTGAAGCCGATCTGCATGGCCTGCTGGGAGATCATCTGGTTGAGCAGCACCGCGCCGCGTTGCGGATCGCCCTGGCCCAGCACGCCGACGGTCTGCTGGATCGCCGGGTCGGCGGCCTGGATGTGCTCGGTGAGACGCGCGTGGTGAACGGTGCCACGCTGGTTCCAGGCCCAGGTGGTCAGGGACGCGGCGAAGCTGCCGCCCAGGGTGCGCACGAAGGTGGCCAGGCCCGATCCGGCGGCGATCTCGTGCGGCTCCAGGTCCGACAGCAGGATCGTCAGCACCGGCATGAAGAACAACGCCACGCCCAGGCCCTGGAACAACTGCACCGTGGCGACGTGCTCGAAGTCGACGTCGAGGTTGAAGCCCGCGCGCATGAAGCAGGTCACCGCCATGGCGATGAAGGCCAGGCTGGACACCATGCGCAGGTCGAACCGGGTCGCGTACATGCCCACCAGCGGCGTCAGCAGCACGGGCAGCACGCCGATCGGCGCGGTGGCGAAGCCGGCCCAGATGGGGGTGTAGCCCAGGTTGCGCTGCAGCCACAGCGGCACCAGCAGGCCGATGCTGAAGAAGGCGGCGTAGGCCAGCACCAGGGCCACGGTGCCACTGGCGAAATTGCGGTGCCGGAACAGTCGCAGGTCGACGACGGGGTCTTTCTCGGTAAGCTCCCAGATGACGAACACCGCCAGCGCGACCACCGCCACGATCGCCAGCACGACAATGCGTGTCGAGGCGAACCAGTCGTCGTCGTTGCCCAGGTCGAGCAGCACCTGCAGCGCGCCGACCCCGATGACCAGGGTCGCCAGGCCCACGTAGTCCATCTTCGGCCGGTCCAGTTTCTCCGGACGGCCGCGCAACTGGTTGCCAACGACCAGGCTGACGAATATGCCGATCGGCACGTTGATGAAGAAGATCCACTCCCAACTGTAGTTGTCGGTGATCCAGCCACCGAGCACCGGCCCGGCGATCGGTGCGACCACGGTCACCATCGCCAGCAGGGCAATGGCCTGTCCGCGCTTGTGCGGCGGATAGATCGAGATCAGCAAGGCCTGCGCGACCGGGTACATGGGGCCGGCGACGAAGCCCTGCAGGGCGCGCGCGGCGACCAGCATGCCCATCGAACTGGCCAGGCCGCACAGTAGCGACGCGATCGCGAAGGCGAAGGTGGCCCACATGAACAGCTTGCGCTCACCGAAGCGTCGCGTCATGAAGCCGGTCAGCGGCAGCGCGATCGCGTTGCTGACCGCGAAGGAGGTGATCACCCAGACCGCCTGGTTGGCGCTGGCGCCCAGGTTGCCGGCGATGGTCGGCAGCGACACGTTGGCGATGGTGATGTCGAGCACCTGCATGAACGTCGCCAGCGAGATGCCGATCGTGGCCAGCGCCATGTTCGGGGGCGCGAACGCCTTGGCCGCCGGCTCCGGGCCCGGTGGCAGGCCCATCCGTTCCTCTTCGGCGATGATGTCCGTCATGGCGGTGCTCAGCCCTGGCCCGCCGCCTGGTCGCCGCGCGCCGCGCGCGCGCTGCGCGGCAGGTTGTCCTTGATGACCTGTTCGATCAGGGCGTCGGCCTCGGCCAGCTGGTTGGCATAGGTACGCGTCGACAGCACCGGTGCGGTAGTGTCGCGGGCCTCGGACAGCACCGGGCCGTCCTGGTCGCGCACGGATACGTCGGCATGCATGCTCAGGCCCAGTCGGAGCGGGTGCTCGGCGAGCTGGCGGCCATCGATCTCGATGCGGACGGGCACGCGCTGGACGATCTTGATCCAGTTGCCGCTGGCGTTCTGCGCGGGCAACAGCGAGAACGCGCTGCCGGTGCCCATGCCGAGGCTGGCGATGCGGCCGTCGTATTCGACGGCGTCGCCGTAGATGTCGGCATGCAGCTTGACCGGCTGGCCGATGCGCATGTGGGCCAGCTGGGTTTCCTTGAAGTTCGCCTCGATCCACACCTGGTCCAGCGGGACGACCGTCATCAGCGGGGTGCCGGGCTGGACGCGCTGGCCCAGCTGCACGGTGCGCTTGGCGGTGAAGCCGTCGATGGGAGCGAGGATCGCCGAGCGCTGCTTGTCGAGGTAGGCGCGTCGCAGTTGCGCGGCGGCGGCCTGGACCTGGGGCTGGCTGGCGACTTCGGTGGCATCGACCAGGGCCTTGTTGCGCGAGAGGTCGCCGCTGGACGCCGCGACGGCGGCCTGCGCGGCGGCGAGCTGGTCGCGGGCATGCGCCAGCTCTTCGGCCGAGACCGCGCCGCTGGCCACCAGGCCCTCGCGGCGGCGCACGTCGGCGCGTGCCTTGTCCAGCGCCACCTGTTGTGCCCTGAGCTGGGCCTGGCCGGCATCCACGGCGCTGTACAGGCCACGTACCTGGCGCACCGTGCCGGCGAGGTTGGCCAGGGCCTGCTGGTAGGCGACGTCGGCGTCGTTGGGGTCCAACTGCACCAGGGTCTGCCCGGCGCGGACCTTCATGCCTTCCTCGGCGCCGATGTCGGTCACCGTGCCCGGGGTCTGCGGGGTGATGGTCACCACGTCGCCCTGGACATAGGCATCGTCGGTGCTCTCGTGCCAGCGGGCGACGAGCAGGTACCAGGCCGTCCAGGCGATGCCTGCCACGACCACGACGGTCGCGAGGATCGCCAGGGCCTTGCGGCGCTTGCCGTTGCGTGCCGGCGGCGCGGCGGGGGCGTCATGTGCGTTGGGATTGATCTTGCGGGTCATCGGTGTGCCTTGGGGGATCCGGGGACGGGCGTTCAGTGGGTGGAAGCCGGCGCGGGCAGCTCGAGGCCGCCGCCCAGGGCCTCGTCGAGGTCGATCGCGGCGACCAGGCGCTGGGCGCGCAGGCCGGCAAGCAACTGGTCGAGCTGCAGCAGTGGTTGCTGCGCCGCGAGCACGTCGAGCTGGGTGCCCAGGCCGGCGTCGTAGCGTTGGGTGGCGAGCTGCCAGGCCTGGTCGGCGGCATCGCGCGCTTCGGTCGCGGTGGCGATGCGCGCATCCAGCGCGCTTGCGCCCTGGACGGCATCGGCCACCTCGCGCAGGGCGACGGCCAGTCGTCCGTTGTAATCGGCGGCGGCGAGGTCGAAGCCAGCGTCGCTCTCGTCGAGGCGGGCGCGCAGGCGGCCACCGTCGAAGATCGGCAGGCTGATCGCCGGGCCACCCTGTACCAGGCCTGCTTCGGTGCGGAACAGGTCGGACAGCCCGATCGAGGCCAGGCCGACCATCGCCTTGAGGTTGACGGTCGGGTAGAACGCGGCCTCGCTGGCGTCGATGCCGCGCAGCGCGGCTTCGGCGCGCCAGCGGGCGGCGACGATGTCCGGGCGGTGGCCCAGCAGTTCGCTCGGCAGCACGGCGGGCACCCCGGGCGCGGGCGCCTGCAGCAGGGTCGGGCGGGTGATCGCCAGGCCGCGGTCTGGACCCTGGCCGAGCAGGGCGGCGATCGCGTTGCGCGCGGCGTCGATCCGTTGCCGGGCCGCCTGGGCCTGCTGGCGGGCGGAGGCGACGCTCGCCTGCGCCCGCTCGAGTTGCATGCGATTGTCCAGCCCCGCGCGGACGCGCTTCCCGCTCAGGTCCTGGAGGCCGGTCGCGCGCGCTTCTTCCGCGCGCGCCACGTCCAGGTCATCGTACGCAGCGGCCAGTGCCACGTAGGCCCGGGCGATGTTGGCCGACAGCGACAGGCGCGCGGCCTGCGCGTCGACTTCGGCCGCGCGGGCCTGGCCGAGCGCAGCCTCCCACTGGGCGCGCTTGCCGCCCCAGAAGTCAAAGCTGTGGTCGAAACCCAGGCTCAGCAGCTCCACGCCGCTGTATTGGCCGCCGATCGGTTCGGGCGCCACGGTCTCGCCGATCCTCAGGCCCGAGTACTGGGCGGTGGCGCCGACCGTCGGCTTGCGCTGGGCGTCGGCCAGGCCGGCACGCGCGCTGGCCTGGCGCAGGCGCGCGTCGGCGGCGTCCAGGCTGGGATTGCCGCGCAGCGCTTCCTCGACGAGCGCATCGAGTTGCGGGTCGCCGAAGGCGGTCCACCAGTCGATGTCCGGGAAGGCGGCGCCCTCGGCCGCGTGGCCGGCCAGGCTCTCGCGCGCGGCGAGGCCGTCGGCGGGGGCCAGCTGGCCCACGGGCTCCAGGCCGCCGCTGGTCGCGCAGCCGACGAGGCTGGCCAGGAGCAGGGGGAGGGCGAGCCGGGAGGGGAGGAAGTTCGATCGCATGGGTTCAGGCCCCGTAGGCGGTGAGGTTGTCGCGGACGCGGACCAGCAGGGCCAGCAGTTGCGCCTGTTCGTCGGCATCCATGTCCTTCATCGCCTGTTCGCGGACACGGGCACCGCACTCGTTCACGTCCACCCACAGCCGTCGGCCGGCATCGGTGAGCTCGATGACGAGTGCGCGGCGATCGGCGGGGTCGGCGTTGCGGGCCAGCAGGCCGCGGGCCTCGAGCTTGTCGAGCAGGCGCGTCATGGCGCCGGGATTGAGCTCGGCGGCACGCGCCAGCTCGCTGGCCCCCTGGCTGCCCTCGGCCAGCTTCTTGATGGTGATGTACTGGCTGAAGCTCAGGTCGTGCCCGGCATCGGCGAGCTCCCGGGCCATGCGGGCCCACATGGCGTCCCGCACCTGGCGGAAAAGCAGGCCCAGCGAGGAGCCCGAGCAGGGGGTTGGCGTGTTCATGGGCGCCATTTTCGTAGCCCGCGCAATAGTTGTCAAGGCAACTATATGGCCTCCAGGCAGCGATTCGCCGGAACGCAGCGTTCCAGCGACGAGGGGTGTGGGAGGTCAGGTCCCGCGCTGCAGGATCAGTTCGAGCACGTACTTGCTGCCGAAGAAGGCGAGCACGAGCAGGCTCATCGCCACGAGGGTCCAGTGCACGGCCTTGGCGCCGCGCCAGCCGTGGCGCCAGCGCCCCAGGAGCAGGCCGCCGAACACCAGCCAGGACAGCACGCTGAGCACGGTCTTGTGGACCAGGTGCTGGGCGAGCAGGTTCTCGACGAACAGCAGCCCGGTCAGCAGGGTCGCGCTGAGGAGGATGAAGCCGACCGTGATGGTGCGGAACAACAGGGTCTCCAGCTCGACCAGCGGCGGCAGGGCGCGCAGCCAGCCGTGGATCTCGCGGCGGCGGAGCGCGCGCTCCTGCAGCCACAGCATCACCGCCAGCAAGGCCGCCACGGCCAGGGTGGCGTAGGCGAGCAGGGCCAGCCAGGCATGCAGTTGCAGGCGCCAGTCGAGCGCGCGCGCGACCCCTGGCTCGTGCATGAAGTCCGCGGCCAGCACCGCGGCCGCCAGCGGAAAGACCACCACGCCCAGGGCGGCCATTCGCCCCCGGGTCGCGAAGACGGCGGTCAGGCCCGCCATGCCGAGCCCGACCAGCGAAAGCGCGGCGAAGAAGTGCAGGTCCGCGCGCCCGGTCGCGTGCCAGGCCATGACGTGGGCGAGTGCGTGGCAGGCGGTGCCGGTCCAGGCCAGCCACCACCAGGGGCGGGGTCCGCCGGCCGGCCGGCCGTTGCGCAGTTCGCCGACCAGCAGGCCGGTGGCCGCGAGGTAGGCGATGATGGCGATGAGAACGATTGTCATCGGCGGAGTGTCGCACAGGCGCCGGTCGGCCGTATGGCCGCGATCGCCCTTCGGACGTGATTGCCGCGAGGCCCGGGGACCGTCGCAGGGGGCGCTATAATCCGCGCCCGCCCCCGTTTTCCGGTTTCCCTGCGATGTTCGAATCCCTGACCCAGCGACTTTCCGGCACCATCGAGCGCCTGCGCGGCCGAGGCCGCCTGACCGAGGAGAACATCCGCGAGTCCCTGCGCGAAGTGCGCATCGCGCTGCTGGAGGCCGATGTCGCCCTGCCGGTCGTGCAGGCGCTGATCGAGCGCATCAAGGTCCGCGCGGTCGGCCAGGAAGTGCTCAAGTCGCTGACGCCCGGCCAGGCCCTGATCAAGGTCGTGCGCGACGAGATGAGCACGGTGATGGGCTCGGCGGCCGCCGACCTCAACCTCAACACCTCGCCGCCGGCGGTGATCCTGATGGCGGGCCTGCAGGGCGCCGGCAAGACCACCACGGTCGGCAAGCTGGCCAAGCACCTCAAGGATCGCCGCAAGAAGAAGGTCATGGTGGTCTCGGCCGACGTGTACCGGCCGGCCGCGATCGAACAGCTGCGCACGCTCGCCGAACAGGTCGGCGTGCAGTTCTTCCCCTCCAGCGCCGACCAGAAGCCCGAGGCGATCGTGCGCGCGGCGATCGACGACGCGAGGAAGTCCTACGTCGACGTCCTGCTGGTCGATACCGCCGGCCGCACCAGCATCGACGACGCCATGATGGCCGAGATCAAGGCCCTGCACGCGGCCGTCGACCCGGTGGAGACCCTGTTCGTGGTCGACGCGATGACCGGCCAGGACGCCGCGGTCACCGCCA
The DNA here is from genome assembly GCF_006546775.1 of Marilutibacter aestuarii. GTDB lineage: Bacteria > Pseudomonadota > Gammaproteobacteria > Xanthomonadales > Xanthomonadaceae > Marilutibacter > Marilutibacter aestuarii. Next base: position 41,799 of record NZ_VICE01000133.1, on the reverse strand, counting down.
AGCACTTCAGCGAGGCACTGCCGCTGACTGGCGTGGTGCTCACCAAGACCGACGGCGACGCCCGGGGCGGCGCCGCGCTGAGCGTGCGCTACATCACCGGCCGCCCGATCAAGTTCATCGGCGTGGGCGAGAAGCCCGACGGCCTGGACGTGTTCCATCCCGACCGCATCGCCAGCCGCATCCTCGACATGGGCGACGTGCTGTCGCTGGTCGAGCAGGTCGAGCAGCAGGTCGACCAGGACAAGGCCAGGAAGCTCGCCGAGAAAGTCGCCAAGGGCAAGAAGTTCGACCTCAACGACATGCGCGACCAGCTCGAGCAGATGCAGAACATGGGCGGCCTGTCGGGCCTGATGGACAAGCTGCCCGGCGTCGGCCAGATCCCCGACCACGTCAAGAACCAGGTCACCGGCAGGGAAGTCCCGCGCATGGTCGCCATCATCGGCTCGATGACGCTCAAGGAACGACGCAACCCGGCCTTGCTGAACGGTTCGCGCCGCAAGCGCATCGCCAGCGGGGCGGGCGTCACCCCGGCGGACGTGAACAAGCTGATGAAGCAGTACCAGCAGATGGAAAAGATGATGGGCAAGCTGGGCCGCGGCGGCATGAAGGGCATGATGCGCGGCATGAAAGGCATGATGGGCGGGCGCGGCGGCATGCCGTTCCGCTGAGGCGCCCACGCGCCGTCCTCCCGGCGTGCGCTGGCCTTCCCCCCCGACCGATCGCGTTGTGAAGGGGGAGACGGTCGCGCAGGGGGCGACGGGTGGCAGCAGTCCCACAATCGCAGGCGGATGACGCCGGCCTGTATTTCCCGTCTCTCGACGGGTTCCGCGGCTTTGCCTTCATGGGCATCGTCGCCGCGCATGTCTTCCAGTTGTGGGAAGGGGTGGAGATCCCCTGGCAATTGAAGCTGCCCAACCTGCTCGTGCATTGCGCGTGGGCAGGCATCGATGCCTTCTTCGTGCTGTCGGGTTTCCTGATCACCGGCATCCTGCTGCGACTGAGGGGCCGCGAGCGCGCGCTGAGGCTGTTCTACTTCCGCCGTACCCTGCGCATCTTCCCACCGTATTACGCCCTGTTGCTGGTGTTGTTCGCCTGGCTGGCCTGGAGCGCCGGAGACTGGCGCGCGCCCTTCGAGCCGGCGCGGTTGTCCTACTGGGTCTACCTGCACAACTTCGCCATCAGCGCCCAGGGCTGGGACGCCTTCCGTCCGCTTTCGCACCTGTGGTCGCTGGCGATCGAGGAGCAGTTCTACCTGCTGTGGCCCCTGCTGGTGCTGATGCTGCCGATCGGCCGCCTGCGCTGGGTCCTGTTCGGCTTCCTGCTGTTCGCGCCGCTGCTGCGTCTCGCGATGACCCTGCAGGGCAGCTCGTACGTACCGGTCTACGTGCTGCTGTTCACGCGCCTGGACGCGCTCGCGGGCGGTGCGCTGACCGCCCTGATGGCCGCCACGCCGGAAGGCCGCGCGCGCCTGGGGCGCTGGGGACCGCGCATGGTCGCCGCCAGCCTGGTGGTGATCCTGGCCTTCTACCTGCTGCGCCATGGCTACCTGCTGGACGACCCGCTGGTGCAGGTCGTGGGGTACAGCGTGAACATCGTCGGCGCGGTGGGCGTGCTGACGTCGCTCGCATTCGCGCCGCGCACACTGGGACTGCGCGGCTTCTTCGCCTGGTCGCCGTTCCGCTGGCTGGGCAACCGCAGCTACGGCGGCTATCTCTACCACTGGCCCATCGCGATCGTGGTCCACCAGTGGCTGCTGCCGCTGGGCATGACGCCGTTGTGGAGCCTGGTCGACACGATGCTGCTCACCACGGCGCTGACACTGCTGGCGGCCGAGACGAGCTGGCGCCTGATCGAGCGGCCCTGCCTGGCCTTGCGGCACCTGTATCCCTCGCAGGCCAAACGCGTCGACATCGCCCCGCCCCTGGCCGGATAGGGACCGCTCCGGGCCGCTGTCTGACGAGCGGTCGCCCCGGTGTCTTGCGCCTCACCCGGCGGGTCGCCTACATTCCGTGATGTTGCGCACGCTTCGGCGCAGCGCCTTCCGTGGGCCTGGCATGGCGGAAACCACGGGCGGGCGAGGTCACAGGGGGAGAAGCGGAATCACCATGTTCATACATGCCTCCGACCAATGACGGTCGGTCGGTGATCCGTTCGCATCATGAGGGGAAATCAGATGCTCTCTTACACAAGACTGGGTGTCGCGCTCGGCACGGCCATGCTCGTGGCCATCACCGGCGTGACGACCCCGGGCGCCTCGGCGCAGGTTTCGGGCAAGGCGCCCGCCGTCGTGGAACCCGACAACAGTCCGCGGCAGATCTACATCGTCGGTTACGTCGAACCCGCACTCGCCAACTACGAGGGCGATCGCGCCGGCATTCCCGCGCCGCGTCGCCAGGGCGGCGCCGGTGGCCGCATCGACGTCCAGAGCGGCGAGGCGCGCGCGTATGTCGCCGACCTCGCGCGCCAGCAGGGCGAACACGTGGCGCGTGCGGGCCGCATGCTCGGCCGCCAGCTGCAGGTGCGCAGGCGCATGCAGCATGCGCTCAACGGCGTGGTCACCGACCTGACGCGCAACGAAGCCGCCGCACTGGCGGGCATGGCCGAGGTCGCGTTCGTCGAGCCCTATCGCGAATACGAGATGGACACCGACGTCGGCCCCCGGCGGATCGGCGCGGACAAGGTGTGGGCCGGCGGCAGCGGCCTGCCGCCGGGACAGACCCTGCCGTCGACGCCCAAGCTCCCGGGTGCGCGCGGCGAGGGCATCGTGTTCGGCATCGTCGACTCGGGCATCAATTTCGGCAGCCCCTCGTTCAGCGCCGTCGCCAGCGACGGCTACCACCACGTCAACCCGAACGGTGCCGGCAACTATCTGGGTACCTGTGCACCCGGTGGCGTTGACGAAGGACGCTGCAACGACAAGCTCATCGGTGGCTACGACTTCGTCTGCGAAGCCCCGGGCAACCGCTGCGGCGTGGCCGGCATCCTCGAAGAGCCCGGCTTCGGCGACACCAATGGCCACGGCTCGCATACGGCATCGACGGCGGCGGGCAACCCGCGCACGGTCGAGTTCCGCGGCGCCAGCGTGAACATCTCCGGCGTCGCGCCGCGTGGCAACATCATCGCCTACGACGTGTGTTACACGCGCACCAGCGACGGCAACGGCCTGTGCCCGAACGTGTCGTCCGCGGCGGCGATCGACCAGGCCGTGGCCGATGGCGTCGACGTCATCAACTTCTCCATCGGCGGCGGTGCCGCGCCCTGGAGCGAGGCGGTATCGCAGGCGTTCCTCGGTGCGTCGGATGCCGGCGTGTTCGTCGCGGCATCGGCCGGCAATTCCGGCCCGGCCGCCGGGACCCTGGGCCACCACGAGCCCTGGGTGACCACCGTCGCCGCAGCGACCCATGGCCGCCAGGGCTTCGAGTTCATCCTCGACCTGACCGGTCCCGGCGCACCGCCGGCCGCGGTCCAGGGCGTGGTGCTCACGCCCGGCGGCAGCGGCGTCGCGCACGAGTCCGCGATCCCGGGTACCACGGCCTTCGTGGTCGCGCCGGACTTCGACAGCGGCACCGATGCGTGTTCGGCCTACGGCGCCAACGTGTTCCAGGGTGCGATCGCCTTCGTCCGCCGCGGCGGCTGCTCGTTCAGCATCAAGACCAACAACGCATCGGCCGCCGGCGCGATCGCGGTGGTCATCGCCAACAACGCCGACGGCGGCCTGAGTCCCTCGGTCCCGGGCACCACCATCCCGGCCTTCGCGATCACCCGCGTCGACGGCGATGCGGTGCGGGACTTCGCCAGCGGGGTGTCGGCCACGGCGGCGATCGGCTATCCGGCGCAGGTCATCGCCAACACGCCCGACGTGCTCGGTGCCTTCAGTTCGCGCGGGCCGGCCAACTACGAGCTGGTCAAGCCCGACATCACCGCGCCCGGCGTGGCGGTGCTGGCCGCCGACGCGGGTTCGACCATCGAAGGCTTCGAAGACCTGGTGGGCCTGAAGAACGGCACCTCCATGGCATCGCCGCACGTGGCCGGCGCAGCGGGCCTGATCAAGCAGTTGAACCCGACCTGGACGCCCGCCGAAATCAAGTCGGCGCTGATGATGACCGCCGACCAGGAGGTCTACATCGAGGACGGCGAGACCCGGGCCGATGCCTTCGCCATGGGCGCGGGCCGCGTGCAGGTGCGCAACGCCTCGCGTACCGGCCTGGTCATGGACGAGACCACCGCCAACTACCTGGCGGCCAATCCGGTCGAGGGCGGCGACACCAGCACGCTCAACCTGCCGAGCATGAATGAGCAGGCCTGCGTGGGCTTCTGCACCTTCACCCGCACCTTCCGCAGCGTGCGTCGTCCCAACGTGCTGTGGACCGCGCGCCTGGAAGGGGTCAAGGGCATCGTCTGGCCCGCGCTGTTCATGGTGAAGGGCGACCAGGAGGTCTCGCTCACCGTGATCGTGGACGGTCGCAAGCTGCCGGCCGACGACAGCTGGAATTTCGGCAAGCTGGTGCTGGAGCCGGTCGGGCACTCGCCGCACGTGGCGACCCTGCGCTTGCCGGTCGCGGTGTCCGTGCCGTCGCCGCGCATCGCCACGGCGCCGGCGGACGGCGCGTCGTTGACGCTCAAGGCGGGCCGCCGGGGCGTGGTCGCCGCGAAGGTCGCCAACGAAGGCGGTGGCTGGCTGGAGTGGAACCACCAGCCCAGTGGCGCGGTCAGCGACGTGGTCTACGCCTCGACCAGCGAGGGCGTCACCACGGGCACGCTGAGCGCCTTCATGCCCGATTACGGCTCGGGCTTCTACGCCGCCGACGACTTCGTGATGGAGGAGGGCGGCGCGATCGACTTCCTGGCCACGCGCGGATTCGTCGTCAGCGGCGCCAGCCTGCAGTCGACCGCGAGCAGCATCACCTGGTCGATCTACGCGGACGATGGCGGCAAGCCGGCCGGTTATCCGCGCACGCCCGGTTCGACGCCCCCGTTGTGGACGTACACGGCCGCACCCAACAGTGCGGGCATCGGCGTCTCCGACAGTTGGCTGCAGTTCGACCCGACCCTCGCCGGACAGGACGTGCAGCTGCCGCCGGGCACCTACTGGCTGCACGTGCACGTAGAGACCCTGCTCGCCAACCGCTGGGCCTGGTACCAGTCGCTGCAGGGCATCGGCGGCCAGGCCCAGGTGGTGCAGTCGCCCGAGCTGGGCGGGACCTGGGGCGCGACCTCGGCGACCAATCCCGGCCTGGCCTTCCAGGTGAACGCCGCGTCGCAGTGCGGTGCCGCGTGGATCGGCGCGGTGCTGCCGGGCAGTGGCCGCGTCTACGGCGGCACCGACCGCACGGTACTGCTGAGCGTCAACGCGGCCGGCCTTGCGCCGGGCGAATACCGCGCGCGTGCCTGTTTCGCCAGCAACGACCCCAGCCAGCCGGTGGCCAGCCTGCCGGTCAGGTTGACGGTCACGCCTTGACGGAGACCGGACCCGGGCGGGCATCGCCCGTCCGGGTCATCCGGGGGCAGCTGGGACGCGATACGCCCGTTCAGGCACGGCGGGGGCGGGATCTTCCATTGCCCCGGGGGCTGGGCTAGAATTGCCGGCTTACCTCGCCGTCCTGGCGACTGGGCAACACAGGAAACCGAAAAGATGGTCAAGATCCGCCTGACGCGTGGTGGCGCCAAGAAGCGTCCCTTCTACCACATCATCGTCACCGACAGCCGCAACCCGCGCGATGGCCGCAACATCGAGCGCCTGGGCTATTACAACCCCGTCGCCACCGGTGGCGAGAAGCGCATCGAGCTGGACACCGAGCGCGTCAAGCACTGGGTGGGCACCGGCGCGCAGCTGACCGACAAGGTCGCCACGCTGTACAAGGAAGCGCTCAAGGGCGCCGACGCACCGGCTGCCAAAGCCTGAGTGCGGGGCTGCGTCGAGGCGCGGCCGCATGTCCGTGGAAACGCCAGGGCGCCGCATCCTGCTGGGCAGGGTGCTCGGCGCCTTTGGCTTGCGTGGTGAGCTGAAGTTCGAGTCCTGGACCGAACCGCGCGAGGCCCTGTTCCGCTACCAGCCCTGGATCCTGCGCGACGCGCAGGGCAATGAACGCCAGGTCAGCGGCGCACGCGGCAAGGCCAGCGGCAAGTACCTCGTGGGCCACCTGCCCGACGTGATCGACCGCGACGCGGCGGAAGCCGCGCGCGGGACCGAGATCTACATCCCGCGCGACGCGCTGCCCCCGCCCCGGCCCGGCGAGTACTACTGGGCCGACCTGGAGGGCCTGCGCGTGGTCAATGCCGAGGGGATCGACCTGGGCACGGTCTCGCACCTGTTCTCGACCGGGGCCAATGACGTCCTGGTCGCGCGCGACGACGAGCGCGAGCGCATGATTCCCTTCGTCCAGCCGCAATACGTGACCGGCGTGGACTTCGAAGCCGGCATCGTCAGCGTCGACTGGGACGCCGACTTCTGATCCCGCGGGCCGGGGCCGGTGCGACCGCCCGTCCCGCGCCGCCGCGTCGCGCGTGATGGCCCCGGCCGGCGGCGACGCGATAGAGTCGACCCCCATCCCCGTTCACCGGTTTCCACGCCCCCATGCGCATCGACGTCGTCAGCCTGTTCCCGGAGTTCATCGCCCAGTGCGCCGCGTTCGGCGTGGTGGGCCGTGCCGGCGAGCGCGGCCTGCTGTCCCTGCATGGCTGGAACCCCCGCGACCATGCGGAGGGCAACTACCGTCGCGTGGACGATCGGCCCTTCGGCGGCGGCCCGGGCATGGTGATGCTGATCGACCCCTTGCGCGCCTGCCTGCGGGCCGTGCGCGCGGCCGACCCGCGTCCCGCCCGCGTGATCTACATGAGCCCCCAGGGGCGTCCGCTGGACCAGGCCAAGGTGCGCGAGCTGGCGGCCTGCGAGCGGTTCGTGCTGCTCTGCGGGCGCTACGAGGGAGTCGACGAGCGCTTGCTCCAGGCCGAGGTCGACGAGGAGCTCTCGATCGGCGACTACGTGCTGTCGGGAGGCGAACTGGCCGCCGCGGTGGTCGTGGACGCCGTGGCCCGTCTCCAGGACGGCGCCCTCAACGACGCCGAGTCCGCGGTCCAGGACAGTTTCGAGGATGGGCTGCTCGACTGCCCCCATTACACGCGTCCGGTCGAGCATGAACTGGGCACCGTGCCGGAGGTGCTGATGTCGGGCAACCACGCGCGTATCGCCCGCTGGCGGCGGATGCAGTCGCTGGGGCGTACCTGGCTGCGCCGCCCCGACCTGGTCGACGAAGCGGCGCTCACGCCCGCCGATCGCGCCCTGCTCGAGGAGTGGAAGGCCGGTCCCGAGGGCGTCCGGGTCCTGCCGGACGGCCGTGCCGGCGAGCCGCCTGAACAGGCGGAGTAGGCGCCCGCGACCCCAGTGGCGCCGGGGCGGGGAAATCCGTTACAATTAGCGGCTTACGTTCCAACCAGCCAGACGCGGGTCCACGTGCACTCGCGCTACAACGACTCCAACAGGCCAGAACCATGACCCAGCCCTCTCTCAATACGCTTCTGCAGAACTTCGAAGCCGAGCAGGAACAGCGCGAGCTGCCCGAGTTCGGTCCCGGCGACACCGTGGTCGTCAACGTCAAGGTGAAGGAAGGCAACCGCGAACGCCTCCAGGCCTATGAGGGCGTCGTGATCGCGCGCAAGAGCGCCGGCCTGAATTCCTCCTTCACCGTGCGCAAGATCTCGCACGGCTTCGGCGTCGAGCGCGTGTTCCAGAGCCACAGCGCGATCATCGACTCGGTCAGCGTCAAGCGTCGCGGCAAGGTCCGCGCCGGCAAGCTGTACTACCTGCGCGGCCTGGAAGGCAAGAAGGCCCGCATCAAGGAAGACCTGGCGGCTTACGCGAAGGCCAAGGCCAAGTAAGACGTACCCGCCCGGGTTTCCGCAGCGGCCGCCCCATGGGCGGCCGTTTGCGTTCTGGTGCCGGCTCGCCGGCAAACGACCCGCTAGACTTCCTCCCATGGCGCACATTCCATCCCCCGACGGCAGCACGCCTGCCGACGACGCGGCCACGGTACGGCTCGACCTGTGGCTGTGGGCCGCCCGCTTCTTCAAGACGCGCGGCCTGGCGCGGCAGGCGATCGAGAACGGCAAGATCGAGGTCGGCGGGCAGCGGCCCAAGCCCTCGCGTTCGGTGCGCGTGGGCGATGCACTGCGCGTCGCGCGCGGCGAGGAACTGTTCGACGTGCGGGTCCTGGGCCTGAGCGATACGCGCGGGCCGGCCGCCGTGGCGCGCACCCTGTACGAGGAGAGCGAGGATTCGCGCGCCGCGCGCGAACAGGCACGTGCCTTGCGCGTGGCCGCCCACGCCGGCTACCGGGCGCCGGAAGGCAAGCCCGACAAGCGGGCGCGGCGCCTGATCCGCGCGCTGGGCGACATCGACGCGACCTGATCCGGGCGGGGGGCTCAACGTCCGCCGAATATCGAGCCGCCCAGGCGAACGAGGTCGCCCAGGTCGGCATCGCCATCGCCGTCCTGGTCGAGGACCGCGCCGAGCAGGCCGCCCGCAAGTCCGCCCGACTCGCTGATGCGGCGGCTCTCCTGGCCGAGCACGCTGCCCAGGCTTTGCGGTGTCGGTGACAGCGGCGCGGTGCCGGCGGGCGCGGGATCGGATGAGAACATCCGCCGGGCCAGGTAGGCCAGGACCAGGGGCGCGAGCATCTTCAGCAGGTTGCCCGCGCGGTCGCCGTCCAGCCCGGTGCTGGCCTCGATTCCGCGGACGGCAGTCTGCTGTCGCGCGCCCAGTACGTGGTCGAGGATGCCAGCGCCCTGGCCGCCACCGCCCAGCACGGCGCCCAGCACACTGCCGATGTCCTCGCCGGCATGGTCGCGCTGCAGCGCGCCGAACAGGGCGTCGGCCCCTTGGGGCTGGCTGGCGTTGCGGCCCAGCGCGCCCAGCAGCAGGGGCAGGGCGGTGGCGACCGCGCCCTGTACCTGGCTGTCGGAGAGGCCAAGCTGGCGGCCGATGTCGGAAAGTGGCTGGCCCTGCAGGCGGCCGAGCAGGTCCTGTGCGATCGGACTGGTCATGGGCGTGTCATCCATGCGGTCGGGCCCCCATCCTACGCCCGCCGGCCGCTCCGGGCGCACGCTCAGGGATCCGGCGGTCGGAGGATCGGCAACTCGGTGTTGCGGCGGAATTCGAAGATCAGCTGGGTCTGGATGTGGGCCACTTCCTCGCGCTCGGTGAAAGCGGTCAGGGCGAGTTCGCGCAGGTGGTCGCTGTCGCGCACGCCGACGTGGACGAGGAAGTCGTCCGCCCCTGCCAGATGGTAGAAGGCGAGCACCTCCCGGAGGCCCTGCAGGTGGCGGTGGAAGCTGTCGACCATCGCGCGCGAGTGGCGGGCGAGCCGGACCACGACCATGGCCTGCAACCCGATGCCGATCGCGGCCGGGTTGATCTCCGCGTGGTAGCCCTGGATCGTCCGCGACTCATGCATGCGGCGGACACGCTCCAGAGCGGTCGACGGCGCGATCCCGGCTTTCTCGGCCAGGGTCTTGTTGGGCAGCCGTGCATTCTTCCGCAACAGCCGGAGCAGGGCGAAGTCGGTTCGGTCGAGTCGGAACATACCGGCACCTTTGCGAATATCGTTCGGCTTGAAGGTTATCAGGCGTAGAAGCTTCTAGCATCGGATGGATTTCCGATGAAATGGTGCCGTCATGACCCGATTTTCGACCCGTGCCGTACACGCCGGCCGCGATGAGCTTCGCCGGCTCGGCGTGCATGCGCCACCGATCGACCTGTCCACGACCTACCCGGTGACCGACCTCGACGCGGGGACCGCCAGCTTCGACGCCCTGGTGGGGGGGCAGGCACGCGCCGACAATCCCATCTATGCCCGGCTGCACAATCCGACCGTGGCCCGCGTGGAGGATGCGCTGGCCGCGCTGGAGGGCACCGGCGCCTGCGTTGCCTTCGGCTCGGGCATGGCGGCGCTGACCGCCGTGCTGATGGCCCGCCGTGCCCACGGCGCCCATGTGCTGGTCGTGCGCCCGCTGTATGGCACCTCCGATCATCTGCTGGCCAGCGGCCTGTGCGGGATCGAGGCCGAATTCGTCGAGGCCGGTGAGATCGCTTCGCGCCGCCGCGCCGATACCACGCTGGTGATCGTCGAGACCCCCGCCAATCCGACCTTGGACCTGGTCGACATTCGGGCTGCGGTGGCCGCTGCGGGCGAGGTCCCGGTGCTGGTCGACTCCACGTTCGCCACGCCGGTGCTGCAGAACCCGGCCGCACTCGGCGCGCGCTACGTGCTGCACAGCGCCACCAAGTTCCTTGGCGGGCATGGCGACGTGATCGCCGGCGTGGTGTGCTGCGCCGACGAGGACGCCCGCCCGCTGCGCACCGTGCGTGCAGCGACGGGGGGGCTGTTGCACCCGTTGGCAGCCTACCTGCTGCATCGCGGGCTGCCGACGCTGGCGCTGCGCGTGGAGCGTGCGCAGAAGAATGCCGAGGTGCTCGCCGAGCGCTTGCAGGCGCACCCGAGCGTCGCGAAGGTGTTCTACCCGGGACTGGGCACCGTCAGGAACGCCGCGCTGCACTGGACCCAGATGCGCGGCCCCGGTTGCCTGGTTGCCTTCGAGCTGGCGCACGGCCATGCCGCCGCGGCGTCGGTGATGCGCGAAGTGAAGCTGCTCACGCCCGCGGTCAGCCTGGGTTCGGTCGACACCCTCATCCAGCACCCGGCCGGCCTGACCCACCGGGTGGTCGGTGAGGCCGACCAGCTCGCCCACGGCATCACGCCCGGATTGCTGCGTCTGTCGGTGGGCATCGAGCATGTCGACGACCTGTGGGCGGATCTGTCGCGCGCGCTGGAGGCGGTGCCGGCTGGCGTGCATCGGGACGCAGCGGCGGCGTAGTCGCGAAGGTCAAGGCCAGGGACCAGAGACAAGTGCGTCGTAGGGTGGTTAGAGCCGAAGGCGAAACCCACCGTCGCGAGGTTTCGTGCCATACGCACGATGGGTTTTTGCTTCGCGCTACCGTTCCTACAACCCTGCCTCTCATCGCGCGTCGTAGGGTGGGTAGAGCTGAAAGCGAAACCCACCGTCGCGACATTTCGTGCCATACGCACGATGGGTTTTGCGTCGCGCTACCCATCCTACGGCCCTGCCTTGCCGAGGCCCCGTGGACGCGCATGCCGGTGGACGCACATGAAAAAAAGCCCGGCGGATGCCGGGCTTTTTCGCGAGCACGCGTCGGACTGCTCAGGCCAGGTCGAAGCGGTCCAGCTCCATCACCTTGTGCCAGGCGGCGACGAAGTCCTTGATGAACTTGTCCTGCCCGTCCGCGCTGCCATAGACCTCCGACAGCGCGCGCAGCACCGAGTTCGAACCGAAGACCAGGTCCACGCGGGTGCCGATCCACTTGAGCGCGCCGCTCTTGCGGTCGCGGCCCTCGAAGGCGTCACGCGCATCGGAGGTGGGCTTCCACTCGGTGCCCATGTCGAGCAGGTTGCGGAAGAAGTCGTTGCTGAGCACGCCGGGGCGATCGGTGAACACCCCGTGCGTCGCGCCGCCGCTGTTCGCGCCCAGCACGCGCAGGCCGCCGACCAGGGCGGTCATTTCCGGCGCGGTCAGGGTGAGCAGCTGCGCCTTGTCCACCAGCAGGTGTTCGGCCGGGATGGCGTAGCGGGCCTTGGCGAAGTTGCGGAAGCCATCGGCGACGGGTTCCAGGGGCGCAAAGGAATCGACGTCGGTCTGCGCCTGCGAGGCATCGGTGCGTCCGGGCGAGAAGGGCACGCTCACGCTGGCGCCGCCGTCGCGCGCGGCCTTCTCGATCGCGGCGCCGCCGCCGAGCACGATCAGGTCGGCGATCGACACCTGCTTGCCGTTCGACTGGGCGCGGTTGAAGTCCGCCTGGATGCCCTCCAGCACCTTGAGCACCTTGCCCAGGCGGGCCGGGTCGTTGGCCGCCCAGTCCTTCTGCGGGGCCAGCCGCACGCGTGCGCCGTTGGCGCCGCCGCGCTTGTCGCCGCCGCGGAAGGTCGAGGCCGAGGCCCAGGCGGCGGCCACCAGGTCACCGACCGGGAGGCCGGACGCGAGGATCCTGTCCTTCAGCGCGGCGATGTCCTGGTCGTCGATCGACGGGTAGTCGGCGGCCGGCACCGGGTCCTGCCAGATCAGTTCCTCGTCGGGCACTTCCGGACCCAGGTAACGGCTGCGCGGTCCCATGTCGCGATGGGTCAGCTTGAACCAGGCGCGCGCGAATGCGTCGGCGAACTGGTCGGGGTTCTCCAGGAAGCGGCGCGATATCTTCTCGTAGGCCGGATCCATGCGCAGCGAGAGGTCGGTGGTGAGCATGGTCGGCAGGAGCTTGCGGTCCTTGTCGTAGGCATGCGGGATCGACGGTTCCGCGTTCTTGGCGACCCACTGCTGGGCGCCAGCGGGGCTCTTGGACAGCTCCCACTCGTGGCCGAAGAGGTTCTCGAAGAAGCTGTTGCTCCATTGGGTCGGCGTCTTCGACCAGGTGACTTCCAGGCCGCTGGTGATGGTGTCGGCGCCCTTGCCGCTGCCATGGCGGTTGTGCCAGCCGAAGCCCTGGGCCTCGAGCTCGTCGGCCTCCGGCTCGGAGCCGACGTTGTCGGCGGCGGCCGCGCCATGGGTCTTGCCGAAGCTGTGGCCGCCGGCGATCAGGGCGACGGTTTCCTCGTCGTCCATGGCCATGCGGCCGAAGGTGTCGCGGATGTCGTGCGCGGCGGCGATGGGATCGGGGTTGCCGTCCGGGCCTTCCGGGTTGACGTAGATCAGGCCCATCTGCACCGCCGCGAGGGGGTTCTCGAGCCGGCGGCTGTGCTGGTCGCCATCGGCATCGTCGTCGGACACCAGCACGGCGTGGTCGCCGCCCTTGACCACGCCCTCGTCGCCGTGGGCGTAGCGCACGTCTCCGCCCAGCCAGGTGGTCTCGCGGCCCCAGTAGACGTCCTGGTCGGGTTCCCAGGTGTCCTCGCGGCCGCCGCCGAAACCGAAGGTGCGGAAGCCCATCGTCTCCAGCGCCACGTTGCCGGCGAGGATCATCAGGTCGGCCCAGGAGATCGCCTGGCCGTACTTCTGCTTGATCGGCCACAGCAGGCGGCGCGCCTTGTCGAGACTTACGTTGTCCGGCCAGCTGTTGAGCGGGGCGAAGCGTTGCTGTCCGCGACCTCCGCCGCCGCGGCCGTCGCCGATGCGGTAGGTGCCGGCGCTGTGCCAGGCCATGCGGATCATCAGGCCGCCGTAGTGGCCGAAGTCGGCGGGCCACCAGTCCTGCGAGTCGGTCATCAGGTCGGCCAGGTCCTGCTTGAGTGCGGCGTAGTCCAGGCCCTTGAACGCCTTGGCGTAGTCGAAGTCCGGATCGAGCGGATTGGAGCGGGTCGAATGCTGGTTGAGCAGGTCCAGCCGCAGCCGGTTCGGCCACCAGTCCTGGTTCTGGGTGCCGCCACCGGCGGTCGCGTGGAAGGGGCACTTCTTTTCGCTGGACATGGTCGATCTCCTTGGGCCATTCGCACCCGGGCCCATGCCCGGGCATTCAGTAGGGGGCGTCGCGCACGCGTCGGGTTCCCATGGGGGGCCGGGCGGCGGAAGCACCCGACCACCGTACGCCGGTCCCGTTCATATCTGAAATTGAATGTTCTGTTCGTTGGGATAGCGCTGGGCTATCGCCAGGCGGGCGCGGAGGGCCGCATCATGCGCCCGGAACGATGACGGAATCGTCCACGTGCCGGCCCCGCGACGCTGCGGTTACCATCGTCCCCCTCCGCCGCCACCGACCCACGTCCCGCCTCCATGACCGATCCCCGAGCCGCCATCGCCCCCGCCGACATGATCGCCCGCAGCGCGGCCCACTTCGCCGCGGAGGGGTTCAGCGTGTTGCGCGGGGTGCTGGCGCCGGCCGAAGCGGAACTGTGCGCCAACTACGCGGTGATGCAGACCGGCGTGCCGGGCTACTACACCGTCGAGGAAACCCTCGGCTCGCAGGGCCGCTATGCCGACACGCTCTCGGAATGCCTGCTGCTGCGGGTGCTGCCGCTGATGGAGCGCGTCGCCGGCGGTCCGCTCCACCCGTGCTATTCGTACCTGCGGGTCTACATGCCCGGCGCCGAGCTGCCGCGGCACCTGGACCGGCCCTCCTGCGAGATCAGCACCTCGCTGACCCTGGGCTTCGATGCCGACCAGCCCTGGACGCTGGGCGTGCAGGCGGGCGGCCGCGATCTCGAGCTCCCGCTGGCCCCGGGCGACATGCTCGCTTACAAGGGGGCGGAACTGCCGCACTGGCGGGGGCGTTTCGACGGACGCTACTGGGTGCAGGTGTTCCTGCACTACGTGCGCGCGGACGGCGAGTTCGCCGACTACCGCTTCGATGGCCGCGACCGCATCGGCCCGTTCGACCCGGCTCGGCAGGTCCGGCGCTTCGACGCCGCGCCGTCGACCGGTGCGGGCGGCGAGGCCTCCTGACGCCCGCGTTCCGGCCGGTCCGAGAGCGGCGCGCGCAGGTGTGCTGACACGCGCTGTCAGCAGGTGCGGCGTAACGTGGTCCCCTTGTCCCGCAGTCCTTCAAGGAGGAACCGCCGATGTCCACGCTGACCCTGTATACCCACCCCGAGTCCCGCGGCGTCGTCGCGCGCTGGATGCTCGAGGAAACCGGCCAGCCCTACCGCACCGAGTACCTCGAGTACGGCACGACGATGAAGTCGCCGGAGTACCTGGCGATCAACCCGATGGGCAAGGTGCCCGCGATCCGCCACGACACCACCGTGGTGACCGAGAACGCCGCCATCTGCGCCTATCTCGCCGATGCGTTCCCGGCCGCCGGCCTGGCGCCGCCCTCGGGCAGCCGCGAGCGCGGCGATTACTACCGCTGGCTGTTCTTCGTCGCGGGACCTCTGGAAGCGGCGGTCCTGACCAAGATGGGAGGGGCGACGCTGGATCCGCGTTCGGCCGGCTACGGTTCTCTTGAGGACGTGCTGGCGACGCTGGAGTCGCTGGTGTCCAGCCGTGAGTTCGTGGCCGGCGAGCGCTTCAGTGCGGCCGACCTGATGCTGTCGGCCTACCTGGGCTGGTACATGCAGTTCGGCGTCATCGACAAGCGCCCGGCCTTCGAGGCCTACGCTGCCCGCCATGCCGGCCGCGAGGCAGGCGTGCGCGCGCGCGCCAGCGAAGCCGAGCGCGCCGCCGCCAAGGCCTGAGTCAGGCCAGCGACTTCAGGCGGTACAGGGCTTCGAGCGCCTGCTTCGGGGTCAGGTCGTCCGGGTCCAGCCCGGCCAGCGCTTCCATCGCCGCCGATGGCGCGGAGAACAGCGTGGCCTGGCGCGGCGCGTCCAGCACTTCCGGCACCAGCGGTGCCGCGCTGGGCGCGTCGCGGCCGCGCTGCTCCAGCTCGGCCAGGCGGCCCTTGGCCTGCTGTACCACCGAGCGCGGCAGGCCGGCCAGCGCCGCGACCTGGAGGCCGAAGCTGCGATTCGCCGGGCCGTCCTTGACCGCGTGCATGAAGACCAGGCGGTCGCCGTGTTCGCGGTCGTGGTGCTCGACCGCGTCCAGGTGCACGTTGGTGATCCCGCTGCCGGGTTCGGCGAGCGCGGTGAGCTCGAAGTAATGCGTCGCGAACAGCGTGTAGGCGCGGTTGTGGTGGGCGAGATGGCGCGCGCAGGCGTCGGCCAGGGCCAGGCCGTCGTAGGTGGAGGTGCCGCGGCCGATCTCGTCCATCAGCACCAGCGATTCCGCGGTGGCGTGGTGGAGGATGTAGCTGGTCTCGCTCATCTCCACCATGAAGGTGGACTGCCCGCGGGCGAGGTCGTCGCCGGCGCCGATGCGGGTCAGGATGCGGTCGATCGGACCGATCGAGGCGCGTGCGGCCGGCACGAAGCTGCCGATGTGGGCGAGCAGCACGATCAGCGCGTTCTGCCGCATGTAGGTGCTCTTGCCGCCCATGTTCGGGCCGGTGATGACCAGCATCCGGCGTGACTCGTCGAGCACCAGGTCGTTGGGCTCGAAGGGGTCCTCGCGCACCGCCTCCACCACCGGGTGGCGGCCGCGCTCGATGTGCAGGCAGGGCCGTTCGTCCAGCTCCGGTCGCGTCCAGTCCAGCGCCTGCGCGCGTTCGGCCAGGCCGGCGAGCACGTCCAGTTCGGCCAGCGCGGCCGCGCACGCGCGCAGCGGCGGCAGGCGTTCGTTGAGCGTGTCCAGCAGTTCTTCGTACAGCAGGCGTTCGCGGGCCAGGGCGCGCTCGCGCGCGGACAGCACCTTGTCCTCGAAGTCCTTCAGCTCTTCGGTGATGTAACGCTCGGCGTTGGCCAGCGTCTGCCGCCGCGTGTAGTGAGTCGGCGCCTTGCCGGCCTGGGCCTTGCTGATCTCCAGGTAGTAGCCGTGCACGCGGTTGTAGCCGACCTTCAGCGTGGGGATGCCGCTGGCCTCGCGTTCGCGCGCTTCCAGTTCGACCAGGAACTGGTCGGCGTTGCTCGACAGGCGCCGCAGTTCGTCGAGTTCGGCGTCGTGGCCGTCGGCGAACACGCCGCCGTCGCGGGCCAGCACCGGCGGCTGCTCGACGATGGCCGAGGCCAGCAGTCGCGCGTGCGCGTCGTGTTCGCCCAGGGCCTCGAGCAGGGCCGCCAGGCGCGGTGCGTCCAGGGGCGAGAGCAGGGCATGCACGCCCGGCAGCAGTCCCAGGCCGTCGCGCAGCGTGGACAGGTCGCGCGGCCGCGCGCTGCGCAGGGCGATCCGCGACAGGATGCGCTCGAGGTCGCCGAGGGCACGGAAGCGTTCGCGCAGGTCCTCGCCCGCGCCGGTGTCCACCAGGGTCTCGACCGCCTGGTGGCGCAGGCGCAGCGTCGGCCGGTCGCGCAGGGGACGGTGCAGCCAGCGGCGCAGCAGGCGTCCGCCCATTGGTGTCACCGTGCTGTCGAGCACGCCGAGCAGGGTGTGGCGGGTGTCGCCGTCGACGCGGGTATCCAGCTCCAGGTGGCGCCGGGTGGCGGCGTTCATCGCGATCGCGCCGTCGCCGGATTCGACCGCGATCGAGGCCAGGTGCGGCAGCCGCTGCTTCTGCGTTTCCTCCACGTAGCCCAGCAGGGCAGCGGCGGCGGCGATCGACAGCGGCTTGTCCTCGATGCCGAAGCTGCCCAGGTCGTGCAGGTTGAAGAAGCGCAACAGCTGGCGTCGTCCGCTGTCGGCGTCGAACAGCCAGGGCGGGCGGCGGCGCAGGCCGCCGCGTCCGGTGACGAAACCCGGCCAGCCATCCTCGTCGGCGACCAGGGTCTCGGCCGGCTCGAGGCGGGCGAGCTCGGCTTCCAGGGTGTCGTCGCCGGCGACTTCGTTGACCAGGAAGCGCCCGGCCGCGAGGTCGGCCCAGGCCAGGCCATAGCCGTTGCGGCCCCGCGCGATCGCCAGCAGCAAGGTGTCGCGGCGCTCGTTGAGCAGGGCCTCGTCGGTGACCGTGCCGGGGGTGATGATGCGCACGACCTTGCGCTCGACCAGGCCCTTGCTGGCGGCCGGATCGCCGATCTGCTCGCAGATCGCGACCGACTCGCCCAACGCCACCAGCCGCGCCAGGTAGCCTTCCGCGGCGTGGTGCGGCACGCCGGCCATCGGGATCGGCGCGCCCCCGGAGCTGCCGCGCTGGGTCAGGGTGATGTCGAGCAGCCGCGCTGCCTTGCGCGCATCGTCGTAGAACAACTCGTAGAAGTCGCCCATGCGGAAGAACAGCAGCACGTCCGGATGCTCCGCCTTGGCGGCGAAGAACTGCTTCATCAGGGGCGTGTGCTCGGGCGTCTTGTCGGCGCTCTTGGACATCGGCTCGCTTGGCTGGTCGTGGGGCGGGCAGGGCGGGCCCGCCGCGGCCATCGATTGTAACGGCTGGGTCAAGCCCGCCCGGGAGCCGCCGCGGGGGCCTCTCGACTTCAAAACCATTGTTCCAGTATTATCGAACAATGGATGACACCGCCGCGCTCGACGCCCTTGCCGGACTGGCCCAGAAGACCCGACTGGCGATCTTCCGCCACCTGGTCGAGGCCGGCCCGACGGGGGCCACCCCGGCCGAGCTGGGCGAGGCGCTCGGCATCGCCGCGACGACGCTGTCGTTCCACCTCAAGACCCTGGCCCAGGCCGGCCTGGTCGATGCCGACCCGCAGGGCCGGAGCATCACTTACCGTGCCGACTTCGCCGCCATGCAGGGGCTGGTCGATTACCTCACCGACAATTGCTGCGGAGGCGACGCCGCGGCGTGCGGGCCGGCCGGTCGCGGCGGAGACTGCGCATGAGCCCGAACGACACGCTGGACCGGCTGGATCCGGTGGACGTGGTGATCTACCACAACCCCGATTGCGGCACCTCGCGCAACACCCTGGCGATGATCCGCAATGCCGGCATCGAGCCGCACGTGGTCGAGTACCTCAAGTCGCCGCCCACCCGCGCGATGCTCGAGTCGCTGCTGGCCCGCATGGGCATTGGGGCGCGCGAGCTCCTGCGCGAGAAGGGAACGCCCTACGCTGAGCTCGGCCTGGACGACCCGTCGCTGGACGACGCGGCCCTGCTCGATGCGATGGTCGCCCATCCCATCCTGGTCAACCGGCCGATCGTGGTCTCGCCGCTCGGCGTGGCCCTGTGCCGACCCTCCGAGCGCGTGCTCGACCTGTTGCCGTCACCGCAACGGGCGGCGTTCGCGAAGGAAGACGGCGAAGCCGTGGTCGATGCCGCGGGCCACCGCGTGGGAGCGACGCGATGAGCCGGCCTGCTGGCCGGCTGTCATGGCTGGACCGCTACCTCACCGTGTGGATCTTCGCCGCGATGGCGCTGGGCATCGGACTGGGGCTCGCGTTCGAGGGCCTGCCCCTCGCACTCGACCGCATGTCGATCGGCGGCACCAACCTGCCGATCGCGATCGGCCTGGTGCTGATGATGTATCCGCCCCTGGCCCGGGTGCGCTATGAGTCGCTGCACCGGGTATTCGAGGACCGGCGGGTGCTCGCCCTGTCGCTGCTGCAGAACTGGGTGGTCGGTCCGATCCTGATGTTCGCCCTGGCGGCGATCTTCCTGCACGACAGTCCCGAGTACATGACCGGCCTGATCCTGATCGGCCTGGCGCGCTGCATCGCGATGGTGCTGGTCTGGAACCGGCTGGCCTGTGGCGACAACCAGTACGTGGCCGCCCTGGTGGCCTTCAACTCGATCTTCCAGATCGCGTTCTTCAGTGTCTATGCCTGGTTCTTCCTGTCGGTACTGCCGCCCCTGTTCGGCCTGCAGGGCAGCGTGGTCGACGTCGGGTTCGCCACCATCGCCCGCGCGGTGCTCACCTACCTGGGCCTGCCGTTCCTGGCCGGCTGGCTGACCCGCTACGTGCTGCGCAGGCGGAAGGGCGACGACTGGTACGAGCAGGTCTTCCTGCCGCGGATCGCGCCGCTGACGCTCGTCGCCTTGTTGTTGACCATCGCGGCGATGTTCACCCTGAAGGGCGGCGACGTGGTGCGGCTGCCACTTGACGCGCTGCGCATCGCGATCCCGCTGGCGATCTACTTCGTGGTGATGTTCGTGGTCAGCTACCTGATGGGCCGCCTGGTCGCGATCGACTATCCACGCACCACCGCCCTGGCCTTCACCGCGGCCAGCAACAACTTCGAGCTGGCCATCGCGGTGGCCATCGCCGCTTTCGGGCTCGCCTCGCAGGTGGCGTTCGCGACGGTCATCGGGCCGCTGGTGGAGGTGCCGGTGCTGGTCGCACTGGTCCACGTCGCGCTGTGGATCGGGCGCCGCTGGTTCCCCGGGACGCTGCCCGACGATGCGCGTGCCGCCCTGACGCCGGATCGGCGGGAGGCGGCCGCATGAGCCCGGCCGGGCACGTCCGGGGGCCGCGCGAACGCATGTTGCCGGACCCCGACCGGCTGCCGGCGCTGGAGCCGTCGCAGCTGCAGCTTGACGCGCTGCGTGCCGGGATCGACGGCCATCCGCCGCGGATCCTGCTCCTCTACGGTTCGCTGCGCGAGCGTTCCTACTCGCGCCTCGCCGTTGAGGAGGCGGCGCGCCTGCTGCGCTTGATGGGCGCGGAACCGCGCATCTTCGACCCGCGCGACCTGCCGCTTCCGGACCAGGCCGGCGCCGAGGACCATCCGGCGGTGCGGGAACTGCGCGCGTTGTCGCTGTGGTCGGAGGGTCAGGTCTGGTGCTCGCCCGAGCGCCACGGCCAGCTCACCGGCGTGATGAAGGCGCAGGTCGACCACCTGCCGCTGTCGATGGGCGGCATCCGTCCGACCCAGGGACGGACGCTGGCGGTGATGCAGGTGTCGGGCGGCTCGCAGTCGTTCAACGCCGTCAATTCGCTGCGCCTGCTCGGGCGCTGGATGCGCATGTTCACCATCCCCAACCAGTCGAGCGTGGCCAAGGCCTGGCAGGAGTTCGACGACGAGGGCCGCATGAAGCCCTCGGCGTACTACGACCGCATCGTCGACGTGATGGAGGAGCTGGTCCGTTTCACCGTGCTGCTGCGGCCGCACGCCGGGCGCCTCACCGACCGCTATTCCGAGCGCCGCGAAGCAGCGTCGCGCCTGGCGCGCCAGGCGCTGTCGTCCTGAGGGCTCAGCGCAGCAGCAGGACCGGGATGTTGCACTGGCGGAGCACCGTGGTGGTGGTGCTGCCGACGATCAGCTGGCGGATGCGCGAGTGGCCATAGGCGCCCATCACCAGCAGCTCGATCCGCTGCCGTTCGACCTCGGCGGCGATCACCGTGTCCGGGGTGCCGGGCAGGCATTGCGCCTCCACCTCGAAACCGGCCTCGCGTAGCCGCGCGGCGGCGGCCTGGAACCCACGGGGCTCGGCGTCGCCGACCGCCAGCAGGCGACAGGGCATGCCGGCGAGCAGGGGGCTGGCGACCACCATCTCCACGCACTTGGCGGTGGTGGCACTGCCGTCGAAGGCGATCATGAAGCCGCGCGGTGCCTTGAACGCGCGCGCCGCCACCAGCACCGGGCGGTGGACCGCGCGCACCACGCGCTCCAGGTTGCTGCCGAGGTGGGCCTTGGCGAAGTCCGCGTGCTCGCCGCGCTTGCCGACCACGAACAGGCGCACGTCTGCTTCGATGTCGAGCAGGTTGTCGACCAGTGCGCCATGGCGCAGCCGGCACTCGGCCTCCATGTCCACCTGCTCGGCGAGGCGCTCGCGCGCCAGGTCGAGCAACTCGCGCCCGCGGGCCTGCGCGAGCCTCGCGCGCTCGGCATCCACGCTCGCCAACTGCTCCAGCAGCACTTCGCGGTCGCCGAGCGCCAGGCTCCCGCTCAGGTCCTCGCTCGAACCGCTGTTCGCGCGGTCGATCGCGTGGAGCAGGGTCAGGGGGGCGCCTAGGCGCGACGCGGCCCAGGCCGCGGTCCCGGCGACGCTGAACGTATAGGACGATGCGTCCAGGGCCGCCACCACCCGGCCGTCGGTCTTGATCAGTGACGTCATCGTTGCGCTCCTCAGTGGTCGCCCATCAGGCGTTCGGCATCGGGTTTGTCGTGCACGCCCAGGCGATCGATGATGGTGCGACTGGCGGTGTTGAGGCCGCGCACGTCGACGTCGGCGCCCTCGCGCCGGAACTTCATCACCACCTTGTCCAGCGCGCCCACCGCGCTGAGGTCCCAGAAATGGGCGCCGGAGACGTCGATCACCACGCGGTCGAGCGCCTCCTTGAAGTCGAACGCGGCGACGAACTGTTCGCTGGAAGCGAAGAACACCTGCCCGGTGACCACGTAGGTGCGCTCCCGGCCATCGCCGCTGGCATTCGACCCCACATGGAGCACGCGGCCGACCTTGCGGGCGAAGAAGATGCCCGACAGCAGCACGCCGGTCAGCACACCCTTGGCCAGGTCGTGGGTGAAGACGGTGACGATCACCGTCGCCAGCATGACCACGCTCGACGTGCCCGGATGGGTGCGCAGGTTGAGGATCGACGTCCAGCTGAACGTGCCGATGGAGACCATGATCATCACCGCCACGAGCGCCGCCATCGGGATCTGTTTGACCCAGGGGCCGGCGAACACCACCAGTACCAGCAGGACGGAGCCGGCGACCAGGGTCGACAGGCGCCCGCGTCCGCCCGACTTCACGTTGATGACGGACTGGCCGATCATCGCGCAGCCGGCCATGCCGCCGAGCATCCCCGCGGCGATGTTCGCCACGCCCTGTCCGGCGCATTCGCGATTGCGGTCGCTCGGCGTGTCGGTCAGGTCGTCGACGATCTGAGCGGTGAGCAGCGACTCCAGCAGGCCTACCACCGCGAGCGTGGCCGAGTAGGGCGCGATGATCCGCAGCGTCTCCCAGTCCAGCGGCACGTCCGGCAGCAGGAAGACCGGCAGGCTGTCGGGCAGCTCGCCCATGTCGCCGACGGTGCGGATGTCCAGGCCCAGCGTGACCGCGACGATGGTCAGGACCACGATGGCGACCAGCGGCGACGGGATCGCGCGCGTCAGTCGCGGGAACAGGTAGATGATCGCCAGGCCCGCTGCGGTCATCGCGTAGACCGGCCAGGGTACGTCGATGAGTTCGGGCAGCTGGGCCATGAAGATCAGGATCGCCAGGGCGTTGACGAAACCGGTGACGACCGAGCGCGAGACGAAGCGCATCAGCCCGCCCAGGCGCAGCAGGCCGGCGACGATCTGGAAACCGCCGGTCAGCAGGGTGGCGGCCAACAGGTACTGCAGGCCGTGGTCCTTGACCAGGTCGACCATCACCAGCGCCATCGCGCCGGTCGCCGCGGAAATCATGCCCGGACGGCCGCCGGTGAAGGCGATGACCACCGCGATGCAGAACGAGGCGTACAGGCCGACCTTGGGGTCGACGCCGGCGATGATCGAGAACGCAATCGCCTCGGGGATCAGGGCCAGGGCGACGACCAGCCCGGCAAGGACGTCGCCGCGGACATTGGAGAACCATTGCTGGCGCAGGGACATGGACATGGTCGGGTCTCGCCGCGTCGGGCGCGGCCGGTTCGGGTTCTGGAAGTCCGGAGCCCCGCGGGCGGGGATCGGGCACGGCCCATGCAGCTTCTTCGCGGGCTCGCGCCACGGCAGGGAGCCGACGGAAGCGGAGTGCGACATGGTACCGGCTCGCGTCGACTCGATCACCTCGCGAAAAGAAGGAACCGGGGTCCGCGACGACACTGCTGCGCTGCCGCGTGCGATCATTCCACGGCGTGGTACCGTCGGCCGTGTTCGCATTCGCATTCGCGGTCGCAGGGGCAGGGGTTCTGGGCGGCCGCATGCGAACCGGACGCCAGGGACTTCGCCGGCGCGCGTCGCGCCGGACCGGGAAGTCGCCGGGCGTCGCGCAGTGGCGTACCTGTGACATGCATGTCGAAGGGCCGTCGATCGATCAACGCATGTCAGCAATCGGGGAAAAACGCATGCCTGCTGTCAAAAAACACACCCGGGGTCCGGCCACCCACCGTCTTTCGTTGTCCGTGGCGATGGCGCTGGCCGCCTGTGTCGCGATGCCCGCCACGGCCCAGGAGGCCGGCGAAGAGGAATCCGAGTCCGCGACCACCCTGGCCGGGCTGGTGGTCACCGCGCAGAAGCGCGAGGAAGTCCTGCAGGACGTGCCGATCTCGATCACCGCGCTGCCCGAGCAGCTCCTCCAGGATACCGGCGTGCGCGACGTCAAGGACCTGCAGGTGCTGGTCCCGGGCCTCACCGTCACCAGCACGCAGAGCGAGGCGCAGACCACGGCGCGCATCCGCGGCATCGGCACGGTGGGCGACAACCCCGGCCTGGAGTCCTCGGTCGGCGTCGTGATCGACGGCGTCTACCGTCCGCGCAACGGGGTGGGCTTCGGCGACCTGGGCGAGATCGAGCGCATCGAGGTGCTGAAGGGGCCGCAGGGCACCGTCTTCGGCAAGAACACCTCCGCCGGCGTCATCAACGTGATCACGCGCCGGCCGGACTACAACACCTACGTCGACGGCGAGCTGACGGTCGGCAATTACGGCGCGCTCGGCGTGGCCGGTACCTTCAACAGCGCGCTGGGCGACAACTCGGCCATGCGCGTGTACGCGGCCAAGCGCAAACGCGACGGCTGGATGGACGTGCACACCGGCAACGGCCCGCGGCGCGAGGACGAGGACTACGACCAGAATTTCCACTCGCTGCGCGGTCAGTTGCTGCTCGAGCCGACCGACACCCTGGACATCAACTTCATCGCCGATTTCACCAGTCGCGAGGAAAACTGCTGCACGGCGGTGACCCTGGTCCGGGGCGGCACCGCACCGCTGGTGGATGCGCTTGCACCGGACGAGGGCGTCAGCCCGGTCGCCGACCCCGAGGCGCGCCAGGCCTGGGGCAACCGCGGCACCGAGCAGGACATCAAGGACAAGGGCCTGTCGATGGAGCTCAACTGGGAGACCCCCTGGCTGGGCGGCGCCACCCTGACCTCGATCACCGCCCAGCGCGACTGGGATGCCATCAACGGCCTGGACTACGACTACAGCACCGCCGACATCATCTACCGCAACGCGGACGAGGACGAGTCGCTGATCGCGTTCGACACCTTCACCCAGGAACTCCGGCTGACGGGCTCGACGGATTCCTTCGACTGGATGGTGGGCGGCTTCTATTCCGACGAGGACCTCAAGCGCAACGACTCCTACCGGATGGGCGCCGCCTACGAGCCCTACGTGTCGACCCTGGTGTTCCAGCGCGTCGCCGCCGGCATCACGGCCGCTGGCCTTCCGATCGACATGAGCAACCCCGCGACCTTCTTCTCGCAGGTCACCGGGCAACCCTACGGCACCGGCTTCGCCGGGTTGGGCGCACTGGACCGGTACGAGCAGGATGCCAAGAGCTACGCGCTGTTCACCAACAACACCTGGCACGCCACGGACGCGCTCGACCTGACCCTGGGCCTGCGCTACACACGCGAGGACAAAGAGCTTGACTCGCGTTACAGCAATCCCAACGGCAGCCCGGGCTGTGCCGCGGCGCTGGCCAATCCGGCGGGCGGCGTCGCGCAGGCCCTGCTCGCGCGTGGCGTACCGTTGGGCGCATTGACCCCGGCGCAGCAGGCGGCATTGCTGGGCCAGCTCGCCCCGCAGGTGGTCGGTTTCATGTGCCTGCCCTGGGCCAATGCCCTGCAGGCCGGTCGCGCGACCCACCAGGAGCGCGAAGAGAAGGAGTGGTCGGGCACGCTGAAGGCGGCCTACCGCTGGAACGACCAGGTCATGACCTACGCCTCCGCCGCGCGCGGCTACAAGGCGGGCGGCTTCAACTTCGATCGCGTGCAATCGGCCGACGGCCAGTCCAGCAGCGGCGCGGGCATCATCCCGGTCGACGACACCTCCTTCCCGGGCGAGTTCGTCGACAGCTACGAGCTGGGCGCCAAGACCACCTGGATGGAAGGCAACCTGCTGCTCAACGCCACCCTGTTCCACCAGACCTACGAGGACTTCCAGCTCAATTCCTTCCTGGGCACGAGCTTCGTGGTGAGGTCGATCCCGGAGGTGGTGTCCAAGGGCGTGGACACCGAGCTCCTGTGGGACACGCCCCTCGAGGGCCTGATGCTGCAGGCCGGCCTGACCTACGCCGACACCCGCTACGGCGACGAGACGCCCACGGCGGACTTCGTCTTCCCCGGCTCGCTGTACAAGCTGCCCGGCAGTCGCGCCAGCTTCGCGCCCCTCTGGTCGGGTTCGGCGTCGGTGACCTACGAGTGGGACTTCGGCGGCTCGCTGATGGGGCGCTTCAACCTGGGCGGCAAGTACATGTCCGATTTCAACACCGGCTCCGACCTCGACGCGGAGAAGGCGCAGGAGGCCTATGCGGTCTTCAATGCGCGGCTGGGGATCGGCTCGCGGGACCGCCGGTGGATGGTGGAGCTCTGGGGCCAGAACATCTTCGACGAGTACTACACGCAGGTCGCGTTCGACGCTCCGCTGCAGGCCCCGGGCTCGCCGGCGCCCGGCGATCCGCTCAATTCCTACAACGGCTTCCCGGGTGCGCCGGCGACCTACGGCGTGACCCTGCGGGTGCACTACTGACCACCGCCGTCGCCGCGCGTTCCCGCTTCACCGGGCGCGCGCGGCGGCCGTTATAGTGTCCAGCCATGAACGCCGACATCTCCGATATCGCCCTGCGCGCGCTCGCCGAGCAGGTCGCCCGCACCGCCATCGACCAGCACCACCGCCTGACCACGGCGGAGAGCTGCACCGGCGGCTGGATCGCCAAGGCACTGACCGACATCGCCGGTTCCTCGGACTGGTTCGAGTGCGGGATCACGGCCTACAGCTACGAAGCCAAGCAGGCCCTGCTCGGCGTCCAGCCGCACACGCTCGAGGAGCATGGCGCGGTGAGTCGCGAGACGGTGATGGAAATGGTCTCCGGTGCACTGGTGCAATCGGGCGCGTCCGCGGCCGTCGCCGTCACCGGCATCGCGGGGCCGGGGGGCGGTACCGACGACAAGCCCGTGGGGACGGTCTGGATCGCCTGGAAACGGCGTGGCGGCTATCCGACCGCGGTGGTCTTCCACTTCGACGGCGACCGCGAAATGGTCCGCCGCCAGACGGTCGCGGCGGCCCTGCACGGGCTGATCGAGCTGATGACCTGAGCCGCTTGACGGCGCAGAACGCATGTTAGTAGTATTGCTACTAACATGGACATCACCGACACCCAGCACGCGATCTGGCACCTGATCGCCGAGCGCATCCAGACCGAGGGCATGCCGCCCTCGCAGACCGAGATCGCTCGGGCGATGGGCTTCAGCAGCGTGCGTGCCGCGCAATATCACATCGAGGCCCTGGAACAGGCGGGCATCATCGAGCGTATCCCCGGGCGGGCGAGGGGCCTGCGCCTGCGGGTCCAGCCCGACGGCCTGGACGAGGACGCCCTGGCGGACGAGGCGCAGGCCAATGCCGCGTCGCGCGTGCCACTGAACGACGATGCCCTGCACCTGCCGGTCCTCGGCCAGGTCGCGGCGGGCGTGCCGATCGGCGCCGACATCGGATCGGACCAGATGGTCCTGCTGGACCGCAACTTCTTCTCGCCGTCGCCGGACTACCTGCTCCGCGTCAAGGGCGACTCCATGCGCGACGAGGGGATCTTCGACGGCGACCTGATCGGCGTGCACCGCACCCGGGATGCCCGCTCCGGGCAGATCGTGGTGGCCCGCATCGACGACGAGATCACCGTGAAGCTCCTGAAGCTGGGCCGTGAACGCATCCGCCTGCTGCCGCGCAACCCCGACTTCGCGCCGATCGAGGTCCAGCCGGGCCAGGAGTTCGCCATCGAGGGCCTCTACTGCGGCCTCGTGAGGCCGAGCCGTTGATCCACGCAACGCCTGCCAGCGTCGTGGCCCGCGGCATTCGGTTTTTTCCTACACCCGGCCAGGGACGTACCCGACGCGCCGACGCGCCGGTCCCCGACTGCCAGTCGCCCGTGACCGCGGCATCCTGCCTCCTGGCGGCGATCTCAGCTCCTGCGACCTGCCTTCCGTACAGTCACCCCATACCCACTTCAGCGACCTAGAGGACCTCACGATGGACGAGAACAAGAAGCGCGCGCTTTCCGCGGCACTGGGCCAGATCGAAAAGCAGTTCGGCAAGGGCTCGGTCATGCGGATGGGCGACCGCGTCGTCGAGGCCGCGGAGGTCATCGGTACCGGCTCGCTGATGCTCGACATCGCCCTGGGGATCGGCGGCCTGCCCAAGGGGCGCGTGGTCGAGATCTACGGCCCCGAGTCCTCCGGCAAGACCACCCTGACCCTGCAGGCCATTGCCGAATGCCAGAAAAAGGGCGGCACCGCGGCGTTCATCGATGCCGAGCACGCGCTCGACCCCATCTACGCCGCCAAGCTGGGCGTCAACGTCGAGGAACTGCTGCTCTCGCAGCCCGATACGGGCGAGCAGGCCCTGGAGATCGCCGACATGCTGGTGCGCTCCAGCGCGGTCGACATGGTCGTGATCGACTCCGTCGCGGCGCTGACGCCGCGGGCCGAGATCGAAGGCGAGATGGGTGACCAGCTGCCCGGCCTGCAGGCACGGCTGATGAGCCAGGCCCTGCGCAAGCTGACCGGCAACATCAAGCGCAGCAACTGCCTGGTGATCTTCATCAACCAGCTGCGCATGAAGATCGGCATCATGATGCCGGGCCAGAGCCCGGAGACCACCACCGGCGGCAACGCGCTGAAGTTCTATGCCTCGGTCCGCCTGGACATCCGCCGCATCGGCGCGGTCAAGAAGGGCGACGAGATCATCGGCAACCAGACCCGCATCAAGGTCGTCAAGAACAAGATGGCGCCGCCGTTCAAGCAGGTCATCACCGAAATCCTCTACGGCGAGGGCATTTCGCGCGAAGGCGAACTGATCGACATGGGCGTGACCGCCAAGCTGGTGGACAAGGCCGGCGCCTGGTACAGCTACGGCGACGAGCGGATCGGCCAGGGCAAGGAGAACGCCCGCAACTACCTCAAGGAGAACCCCGCGGTGGCCGAGCGGCTGGAAGCGGCGCTGCGCGCCCAGTTCGTGCCCGAGGAGGCCGACAAGGTCGAAGACGAGTCCGATGAGGATTGATCCTAAGGGAACGTTCGTGATCGAAGCGGCCGGGCCTGTCCAGGCGGGCGGGTCAGCCGGAGCCTCGCATGAGCAGCGCGCCAGGCCCTGAGGACAGCTTGTTCCCGCTTCCTGGCGATCCTGCTGTCGCCGGTGAGGGAAGTGGGGCGG
Source organism: Marilutibacter aestuarii (assembly GCF_006546775.1). Classification (GTDB taxonomy): domain Bacteria; phylum Pseudomonadota; class Gammaproteobacteria; order Xanthomonadales; family Xanthomonadaceae; genus Marilutibacter; species Marilutibacter aestuarii. The sequence goes on along the minus strand of NZ_VICE01000133.1, from coordinate 13,154 downwards.
GGCTGGAAGGCCCCGACGGGCAAGGGCGCGATCGCCGTCGTGGCCGTCCGGAGCAGACGCCCCTGCAGCGGGCGCTTGCCCTGTTGTCGCGCCGGGAGCATTCGCGCAAGGAGCTGACCGCCAAGCTTGTGTCGCGTGGGCTGGAGCCCGGGGCCGTGGATGCGGCCGTCGAGCGCCTGGCGGGCGAGGGCTGGCAGGACGACGCCCGCTTCGCCGAGGGCCTGGTGCGGACCCGGTCGGAGGGCGGGTACGGTCCGGTGCGGATTCGCGCGGAGCTGGCCACGCATGGGTTGGACGACGCGGCCGTGGACACCGCGATGGCGACCTTCGAGGGGGACTGGATCGAGCTGGCACGCGACCTCGCAAGGCGGCGCCTCGGCCATCGCGGGCTGGAACCGGGCTTGCAGGCCCAGCGCAGGATCGCCGACCTGCTGATGCGCAGGGGATTTCCGGGCGACGTCGTGAGGGCGGTCAGTCGCTTGCCGTTGGACGAATTCGACTGAGTGCATCCCGGACGGGACCCCTGGACCCGGCCTCCGGCGGGGCCTTGCCCGTGTTGGGCCCCTGATCAGGCAGGCCGGAGCCAAGGCTGATACCCTATCGGGCTTCCGTTTGGTTGCCTGCCCGGATCGCTGCCCGCATGCTTCGGGGCACGACGGGTCATGGCGGCCCGGCCCAGCCCTCCGATCCAGCGCCAGGCATGAGCACAGCGACCCCCCTCAGCACCCAGCAGATCCGCAGCGACTTCCTCGAGTTCTTCCGGGGCAAGGCACACACCATCGTGCCCTCCGCGCCGCTGGTGCCGGCCAACGATCCGACGCTGCTCTTCACCAATTCGGGGATGGTGCAGTTCAAGAACGTCTTCCTGGGCAGCGAGAAGCCGGGCTATGTCCGCGCGGCCGACGTGCAGCGCTGCCTGCGCGCGGGCGGCAAGCACAACGACCTCGACCAGGTCGGCTACACCGCCCGCCACCACACCTTCTTCGAGATGCTGGGCAACTGGTCCTTCGGCGACTACTTCAAGGTCGAGGCCATCGAGTGGGCGTGGGAGCTGCTGACCCGGGTGTGGAAGCTGGACCCCGAGCGCCTGCTGGTCACCGTCTACCAGACCGACGACGAGGCCTTCGATATCTGGAACACGCGTATCGGCGTCCCCGCCGATCGCATCGTCCGCATTGGGGACAACAAGGGCGCGCCGTTCGCCTCGGACAACTTCTGGCAGATGGCCGACACCGGCCCATGCGGCCCCTGCACCGAGATCTTCTACGACCACGGCCCCCACATCCCCGGCGGGCCCCCGGGGTCGCCCGACGAAGATGGCGACCGCTTCATCGAGATCTGGAACCTGGTGTTCATGCAGTTCGACCGCCAGCCCGACGGCAACCTGCTGCCGCTGCCGGCGCCCTGCGTCGATACCGGCATGGGCCTGGAGCGCATCGCGGCGATCCTCCAGGGCGTGCATGGCAATTACGAGATCGACCTGTTCCGCTACCTGATCGCCCAGGCGGCCGCGCTGACCGGCACTGAAGACCTTGGCAACAAGTCCTTGCGCGTCATCGCCGACCACATCCGCGCCTGCAGCTTCCTGGTCATCGACGGCGTGCTGCCCAGCAACGAGGGCCGCGGCTACGTGCTGCGCCGGATCATCCGCCGCGCCCTGCGCCATGGCTGGATGCTGGGCCAGAAGCAGCCCTTCTTCCATCGCATGCTCGCGCCGCTGATCGAGGTGATGGGCGATGCGTATCCCGAACTCGCCGCCAAGCGCGAGTTCGTCGAGCGTGCGCTGAAGGCGGAGGAAGAGCGTTTCGCCGAAACGCTGGATTCGGGCATGCGTATCTTCGACGAGGTCGCCGCGCGTGCCGCGGGCACCATCCCCGGCGAGGATGCCTTCCGCCTGTACGACACTTACGGCTTCCCGGTCGACCTGACCGCCGACATCGCGCGCGAGCGCGGGCTCGAAGTCGACATGGCCGGCTTCCAGGCCGCGATGGAGCGCCAGCGCGAGACCGCGCGCGCATCGGGCAAGTTCGGTGGCGGCACGACCCTGCCGGCCGAACTGGCGGCCCAGTTGGCACCCACGGTATTCCTGGGCTACGAGGCCACGGAGGCGGACGACGTCGAGGTGTTGGCGATCCTGCGCGACGGCGGCCCGGTCGAGGCACTCGAGGCGGGCGAAGAGGGCGTCCTGATCCTCGATCGCACGCCGTTCTACGCCGAGAGCGGCGGCCAGATGGGTGACGCCGGCGAACTCGAAGCCGATGGCCTGCGCTTCGATGTCCGCGACACCCTCAAGATCGCCGGCCAGTTCCATGGCCATGTCGGCGCGCTCGCCGCCGGCGCGATCAAGCGCGGCCAGCGCCTGCGCGCGCGCATCGACGATGCCCGTCGCGCGGCCATCGTGCTCAACCATTCCGCCACCCACCTGTTGCATGCGGCGCTGCGCTCGGTGCTGGGCGAGCATGTCACCCAGAAGGGTTCGCTGGTCGCTCCCGACCGCCTGCGTTTCGACTTCGCGCATTTCCAGCCGGTATCGGCAAGCGAGCTGGCGGAAATCGAAGCGCGGGTGAATGCCGAGATCCGCGGCAACCATGCCGCCGAGGTGCACCACATGGGCATGGACGAGGCATTGGAGTTCGGGGCGCTGGCCCTGTTCGGCGAGAAGTATGGCGATCGCGTCCGCGTGCTGCGGATGGGCGACGCCTCCACCGAGTTGTGTGGCGGCACCCATGTCGGCAGGACCGGCGACATCGGCCTGTTCAAGATCCTCTCCGAGGGGGGCGTGTCTGCCGGTGTCAGGCGCATCGAGGCCGTGACCGGCGAAGGCGCGCTCGCCCATGTGGCCGCCGAGGAACGTCGGCTCGGGGAGGCCGCGCGCCTGCTCGGTGCGACGCCCGCGGAGGTAGCCGACAAGCTGCGTGCGCTGCTCGAGCGCCAGAAGAAGCTCGAGCGCGAGCTCGACGCGCTGAAGGCAGAAGCCGCTGCCGGCGCCACCTCCGACATCGCGGGCCGGGCCGTGCAGGTGGGGGATGTCCGCGTCCTCGCCGAGCGCCTGGAGGGCTTCGACAGCAAAGCCTTGCGCGAGGCCGTGGACCGCCTCAAGCAGCAGCTGGGCGACGCCGTCGTCGTGCTGGCCGGCACCGCCGGGGGCAAGGCCGCGCTGGTGGCTGGCGTCAGTGGCAAGGCGGCGGGCAGGATCAAGGCCGGGGAACTGATGGGCCACGTGGCCGGTCAGATCAACGGCAAGGGGGGTGGGCGTCCTGACATGGCCCAGGGTGGGGGCGAGGATGGCCCGGATCTGGTTTCGGCCCTGGCTGGCGTGTCCGGCTGGGTTGAACGGCAACTGAGCTGAAGGTCCGGATGGGCTCCATACGCTTGTGGCCCGGACTTCTCAATAGGATAATTGCCAATTGTTTTTCAACCTGCGCACCGTGTACCTTGATGGACGTGGTGCAACCGTCGGCACCCGAAGCGGCCGGCATGAGGAGAGTTTTCAATGCTAATCCTGACGCGTCGCGTCGGTGAAACCCTGATGATCGGCGACTCGGTGACCGTCACCGTGCTCGGCGTCAAGGGCAACCAGGTACGTATCGGCATTACTGCGCCGAAGGACGTAGCGGTTCACCGTGAAGAGATCTACCAGCGCATCCAGCGCGGCGAAGGCGCCGCCGAAGACGCTGGCAAGCCGGTCGACTGATAAAAAGTTTGCCGCGCGTGGGGTGAGCCGTTATGATTCCCGCCCGCATCGCTTTTGTTGGTGTCGCGGAGAGTTGCCCGAGTGGCTGAAGGGGCTCCCCTGCTAAGGGAGTATAGGGTTTATAGCTCTATCGAGGGTTCGAATCCCTCACTCTCCGCCAGTTCCATATCGATGTTGCCTCCAGCAGTCCTGCGCCCGGTTTGAATGCCGCGCAGCCCTGCTACCCGGTCTGCAATCGCCAAGCTGGATGTCCGCATCCGGCACGCGTGCATGCAAAGGGGCGACGTTCGATGACAGCCCGGGCAGTCGTGCAAGCGACTGCTTCGGCGTCGAAGAAAGACCGGAAAACGTACAGGAAAATGGTTGACGGAAAGCCTCATCGTCGTCATAATTTTCCGACTACGCGCCCGTAGCTCAGCTGGATAGAGCACCAGGCTACGAACTTGGGGGTCGGAGGTTCGAATCCTTCCGGGCGCGCCATTATCAAGAACAAAAGGGCCGACGGCGCATGCCGTTGGCCCTTTTGTTTTTGGCCGTGGATGCATCCTTGGCGCTCGCCTTTACCGATGCCCGCGACGCGCATGTGTGTTCCGGGCTGCCGGCCATTGCATGCGCATTGGCGCGCGCCGCCGGGTTGCCGCATGCTGCACCCCCGACCGGAATCGCCGGGACAGGATGGAGTGCCGCCGCCGATGTCGTTCCAGGACCCGCAAGCGAGTCCGGCATCCGTCGATGCCTTGTTCGCCGATTTCTCGGCCTGCCTGCGGGCGGCGCTCCCGGGCACGTCCGGCTGGCCGACGACCTTCGCGGTGCTCGTCCACTGCAACGCCTGGATCGATCGCCTGGCAGCTGCGAGGGCGTTGATCACTGACGTCGAGCGCGAGCGCGTCGACCGCCAGCGCCGTCCCCGCGATCGCGAGATGCATGCCCTGGCCTACGCATTCCATCGCATGGCGGTGGCCTGCGCGATGGGTCTCCCGCCCTCGGGGGTGCCCCTCGTGCGCGACGCGATGGGCTGTCCGCGACTGCCCGGCACGCCCTGGCACACCAGCCTGAGCCACGCCGACGGCGCGGTGGCCCTGGCCTTGAGCCTCGACGGGCCGGTGGGAATCGACCTGGAGGCACGCGCCAGGGCTTCGATGCTGCCGGACCTGGTGGCGTCGATGTGCACGCCAGCCGAGCGTCGCCGGCTGCCGGGGGAGACTGCCGACCGCGGACCGGGCCTGCTTGAACTGTGGGTGCGCAAGGAGGCCCTCCTCAAGGCCACGGGCCAGGGCATGTCGATCGAGATGACCGCCATCGAAGCGCCTCCGGATGCCTGGTTGCCGCTGCCCGGTGATGGCCGGGATATCCGCATCCGCATGCTCGAGGCGGGGCCGGCGCATGTCGCGGCGCTCGCCTCGATGGCGCCGGGGGCGCCGGTCACCTTTGCCTGGCTCGCGCCCGCGGCCACGCCGCGCGCGTAGTGCCCGGGGCGCCTGGCGTCCGCGGCGTGCACGCCAGGCGGGGATGGAGGCCGGTTCGGCGGCACCTTGCCGTTCTTGAATGCAGGTTAGTGGCATTCAGAGGCAGCAGGGATGTTCAAGCAGCTCGGGGGCGCCTCCACGCGGGGCGATGGCGTTGGGGAGCGCCGGCGCGATGCCGCGCGCAGGGCGAGTGTCGCCGGGGTGCCGCGGTGCGGGATTCCGGCGGTCCCGGGAGTCCCGGCATGAGTGCGTCCATGCGGAGCCGGAAGAGCAGGACCCTGCTGACCCTCTGGATCGTCGAACTGGCGCTGGTGATGATCGCGGTGCCCGCCGCGGCCTGGCTGCGCTTCCATGACGATCCGGCCGGCCACCAGGAGTTCGCCGAGTGGTTGTGGCTGCGCGCATTCATGGTGGCGATGGCCGTGACCGGTGCGATGGCCGCGTTCGGCCTTTACCAGGTGCATGTCCGCCACAAGTGGGTGGACTTGATCCTGAGGTTGATCCTGTCCTTCGCGTTCGGCGGCATCGCCCTGCTTGTCGCGTACTACCTGTTGCCCGCGATCTACATCGGGCGGGGCGTGCTGGCGATGACCCTCGCATTGGGTTTCGGGGCGTTGCTGCTCGTGCGCGTGGGCCTGTTCCGCGTGCTCAAGAGCGACGCGCTCAAGCGCCGCGTGTTGGTGTTGGGCGCCGGCGAGCGTGCCGACCTGATCAACCAGCGGATGCGCCGACAGAACGACAGGCAATCCTTCGTCGTGGTGGGCTTCCTGCCCCTGGATGGCCAGCAGGTCGTGGTCGGCGACGGATTGCTCGACGCCGGCGGCGGCACGCTGATGGAGCTGGTCGATCGCCTCCAGGTGCACGAGATCGTCGTCGCGGCCGACGAGCGCCGCGGCGCGATGCCGATGGAGCAGATGCTCGCCTGCGCGCAAAGCGGCGTCACCGTGACCCACCTGTCGACGTTCTTCGAGCGCGAGGCCGGCATCGTCAAGATGCAGGTGGCGGACCCGTCCTGGCTGGTGTTCTCGGGCGGCTTCGATCATTCCACGCCGCGCCGCCTCAGCAAGCGCTTCTTCGATCTCGCTGCGGCGCTGGTGCTCCTGCTGCTCGCATGGCCGGCGATGCTGGTGGTGGCCCTGTGCATCTGGTTCGAGTCCGGGGGCCCGATCTTCTACCGGCAGACACGGGTGGGCGAGGGCGGCAAGCATTTCGACCTGGTCAAGTTCCGCAGCATGAGGACCGACGCGGAGGCCGACGGCGTCGCGCGCTGGGCCAGTACCGGCGACGACCGCACCACGCGCGTGGGGCGCTTCATCCGCCTGACCCGGCTGGACGAGCTCCCGCAGCTGTTCAACATCATCAAGGGCCAGATGAGCTTCGTCGGGCCGCGTCCGGAACGGCCGCAGTTCGTCGACATGCTGGACCAGGAGCTGCGTTACTACTCCGTGCGCCACAGCGTGAAGCCGGGCCTGACCGGATGGGCACAGTTGCGCTACCCGTATGGCGCCTCGGTCAAGGATGCCGAGGAAAAGCTCAAGTTCGACCTGTTCTACGTCAAGAACCACGGCCTCGTGTTCGACCTGATGATCCTGCTGCAGACGGTCGAGGTGGTGATCTTCCAGCGCGGCTCCCGATGAAGTGCTCGCGCGGCCGGCGAGATGCCGGCCGTGCCGTCAAGGAGCGGGCAGTCCGCTCGCCGGGTCGGTCGGCGACGGGGACGGGGGCGGCGCGGCGCCGGCGCGATCGGGTGCCGTCGTGGGGCGACCATCGGGCGTGCTGGCTTCCAGCACGACGATCAGGACCACGATCACCACGACCACCAGGGCCGCGAGACGTGTCTGGCGGCGAGGGTCGCCATCCGTGTCCAGCCGCGACGGCAGCGTGTTCTCGTTTTCGCCGATGGATGCATGCCGGCGCTGTGGCAGCTCGACCAGGCGGGAGGAGGGTGCCGCGCCCGGGAGCCGGCCATGGGCGCGGTGGAATCGCGTCGCCGTCGCGTACAGCGACGTCAGCTCGGACAGCGAGAGCGCGGCTGCCTCGGCGGCACGCGTGGTCGCGCCGGGATGGCGGTCCGGATGCAGCTCGGCGACCCTGCGGCGGTACGCCTGCTTGAACTCGTCGAGCGTGCAGCCGGGCCGCAGGCCGAGCTGCGCGTAGAGCTGGTTGAAATCCGAATCCATGTCGTCCCCTGGGAGGCACGCGCCCGGGCGCGTCGCGGGGCCAATCGCGGGCCCTCTGGATCAAGCACGGAAAATGGCCGAGATCGAGGCCGTCATGCGTATTCCCTAGCCGTGGACAGGATGTTTTCGAACGTCGAGACGGAGTAGGCCGGGTGGATCCGTTCCAGAACCAGGAAGACTATTGGCAGGGGCGGCTTTCGGGTGCGTCGCTGCGGATCGACTTGCCTTTCGCCCAGGGCGACGATACGCGCCGGCCGCAGCGCCAGCACGTGGCCCTTGATCGCGCATGCAGCCGTTCGATCTTCGCTTTGGCCGAGCGCCACGGCACGAGCCCCGGCGACATCGTCCTGCTCGCCTGGACGAGCCTGCTCGCCCGCATCGGCGGCGTCGGCACGGTCTGGGCGGCCACCCTGGGCCCGGACCTCTGCGAGGGCGACGATGCCTGGTCGCGCCTGACGCCGGTCGCGGTCGAATGCCCCCCGGGCGCGAGCGCAGGCGATCGCGCGGCAGGAGTGCACGCTGCGCGCGCCGAGGGCCGCGCGCAGGCCGGCATGCCGCGCGCACGATGGGAGGCCCTGTTGGGCTTGGACGCGCAAGCCGTCGGCAGTGGCTTCCAGGTGGGCTTCGTCGAGATCGCGGGCGCGTCCGGCGCCGCATCGTCGGTGCCCGCGCCCCTGGCGTCCTGCGAGCTGGTGTTGCAGGCGACGGTATCCGACGACGCGCTCGAGTTGGATCTGGTCGTGCAGGCATCGCCGGCGGAGACGCCGATGGTGGGGAAGCTTGCCGCCTGGCTGTCGCGCTGGATCGGACTCGTCGTCGGCGCGCCTGCCGCGCCCTTCGACCAGTTGCCGCTCGTGTCCGAGGAAGACCTGCCCGCCCTGATGGGCAAGGGCGTCCACGAAGCGGACCTGCCGCCCGGGACCTGCGTGCACCAGCTCTTCGAGGCCCAGGCACGCCGCACGCCGGCGGCGACCGCCGTGGTGGATGGTGCGCGTCGCCTCGACTATGACGCGCTCAACCGCCGTGCCAATCGCCTGGCCCGCCACTTGCAAGCGCTGGGCGCCGGCCCGGACGCGCGCGTCGCGATCTACCTTGACCGCCAGCTCGAACTGGTGGTCGCCGTGCTCGCCACCCTGAAGGCGGGCGCGGCCTACGTACCGCTCGACCCGGCCTATCCGGCCGAGCGGCTTCGCCACACCCTGGCCGACAGCGCACCGGTCGCGGTCGTCACCCAGGCGTCGCTCGGCGACGGTTGGGCGGCCCTGGGCGAGGCCCCGGCAGGTGACGCCCCGGTCCTCGACCTGGAAGCCGATGCAACGTCCTGGGACGGACTGCCCGAGACCGACCTGGCAACCAGCGACACCGGCGTGGGCCCCGGGCACCTGGCCTACGTGCTCTACACCTCCGGTTCGACCGGCAAGCCCAAGGGCGTGGCGATGCCGCATGCGCCGCTGGTGAACCTGGTCCTGTGGCAGAACCGCCAGCCTGGGCACGACCGTCCGTTGCGCACGCTGCAGTTCGCCGCGCTGGGCTTCGATGTCGCCTTCCAGGAGATGTTCAGCACCCTGGGCAGCGGCGGCGAACTCCACCTGGTCGATGGCGACACCCGCCTGAGCGGCGACCGCTTGTACGCGTTCATCGCCGAACACCGGATCGAGCGGATCTTCCTGCCGTACTTCGCCCTGCAGATGCTGGCCGAAGGCCATGCCAATGCCAGCGCGGGCGATGGATCGGCGACCCCTGCATGCGAGCTGCGCGAAGTGGTCACCGCCGGCGAGCAGTTGCGCATCGAGCCGCGCATCCGCGCGTTCTTCGAGGCCGTGCCGGCGTGCCGCCTGCACAACCACTACGGGCCGACCGAGACGCATGTGGTGACGGCGCTCACGCTGGACGGTGAGCCGTCGCGCTGGCCGCGCCTGCCCTCGATCGGGGCGCCGATCGACAATGCCCGCTGTTACCTGCTCGACGCGAACGGCCAGCCCGTGCCCGAGGGCGTGGCCGGCGAACTGTACCTCGCCGGACCGGTGGTCGCCCGGGGCTACCTGGGACGCGACGACCTGACCGCCGAGCGCTTCCTGCCCGATCCCTTCGTCGACCGCGCGGACGCGCGCATGTACCGCACCGGCGACCTCGCGCGATGGCAGGCCGACGGCACGCTCGAGTTCCTGGGGCGTCGCGACTTCCAGGTCAAGATCCGCGGCTTCCGCATCGAGCTGGGCGAAGTCGAGGCGCAGGTCATGGCCTGCCCGGGCGTGCGCGAAGCCGGCGTGGTGGTCCGCGAGGACACGCCCGGGATGAAGCGCCTGGTGGCGTATTTCACCGCGCTCGAGCCCGGCGCGCCCGTGCGCGTGGATCGCCTGCGCGCGCACCTGCTGGCCTGCCTGCCCGACTACATGGTGCCGGTGGCCTACGTGGCGATGGATGCCATGCCGCTGTCGCCCAACGGCAAGCTCGACCGCGCCCGCTTGCCCGCGCCGGGCCGCGGGCGCCCGGACTGGGCCGGTGCATTCGTGCCCGCGCGCGACGCGCCGGAAGCCGCGCTGTGCCGGCTGTTCGCCGAGGTGCTGGACCTGGAGCGGATCGGTCGCGACGACAACTTCTTCGACCTCGGCGGCACTTCGTTGCTGGCCCTGCACCTGCTGCAGGCGATCCGTCGCGAAGGCCTCGGCGAGGTCGGCGTGACGAGCCTGTTCCGACTGCCCACGCCGGCCGGGCTGGCGCGCGCGCTGGCCGATGCCGGCGACACCCATGCCGCGCCCTCGCGCTTCGCCACGGGCGAGCGCAGGAGCGAGGCCTCAGAGCCCATCGCCATCATCGCGATGGCGGGCCGGTTCCCGGGTGCGGACGACGTGGAGGCGTTCTGGGAGAACCTGTGCGAGGGGCGCGACTCGATCCGCTTCTTCAGCGCCGACGAGCTCGATCCTTCGATCGACCTTGCAGAACGGCAGGATCCTTCCTACGTCGCCGCGCGGGGCGTGATCGACGGCGTCGAACTGTTCGACGCCGCGTTCTTCGGCATCAGTCCCCGCGAGGCCGAGCTGATGGACCCGCAGCAGCGGATCTTCCTCGAGCTGTGCTGGGCCTGCATGGAGCGCGCAGGCCACGTGCCCGGCGCGACCGCCGGACCGGTGGGCGTGTTCGCCGGCATGTACAACGCCAGCTACTTCCAGAAACACGTTTCGGCCCATCCCGAGCGCATCGAGCGCCTGGGCGCGTTCCAGGTGATGCTCGACAACGAGAAGGACTACATTGCCACGCGGGTCGCGCACAAGCTCGACCTCACGGGTCCGGCGATCAGCATCCACACCGCCTGCTCGACGTCGCTGGTCGCCATTGCCCAGGCCGTGGACAGCCTGCGCGCCGGGCGCTGCGACATGGCGCTGGCCGGCGGTGCGTCGGTCACCTGTCCGCCGAACAGCGGCTACCGTTACCAGGAAGGCGCGATGCTCTCGCCCGACGGGCACACGCGGACCTTCGACGTGGACGCGCAAGGCACGGTGTTCTGCGACGGTGCCGCGGTGGTGCTGCTCAAGCGCCTGTCGGCGGCACTGGCCGACGGCGATCCGATCCACGCGGTGATCCGCGGCGTGGGGATCAACAACGACGGTGGCGACAAGGCAAGCTTCACCGCCCCCAGCAGCGAGGCGCAGTCGGCGGTGGTCGCCATGGCGCATGCCGACGCCGGCGTACCGGCGCGCAGCATCGGCTACGTCGAAGCGCACGGCACCGCCACGCCCCTGGGCGATCCGATCGAGATCGAAGGCCTGACGCGTGCATTCCGACGCGGGACCGACGCGCGTGGCTTCTGCCGCATCGGTTCGGTGAAGAGCAACGTCGGCCACCTGCTGATCGCGGCGGGCGCGACGGGCGTGATCAAGACCGCGCTGTCGCTCGAGCACGAGACGCTTCCGGCGACCCTGCACTTCAACACGCCCAACCCGGCGCTCGAACTGGACGCTTCGCCGTTCGTGGTGAACGCCGAGCGCACGCCATGGCCGCGTGGCGGCGACGCGCGTCGCGCCGGCATCAGTTCGTTCGGCGTGGGCGGCACCAACGCTCACGTGGTGCTGGAGGAAGCGCCCCTGCGGGAGGCAACGGCGCAGTCGACCGATCCCAAGCTGCTGGTGCTGTCGGCGCGCACGCCGGCGGCGCTGGGAGCGTCGGTCGAACGCCTCGCCGCGCACCTGGACCAGCACCCCTCGCTCAATCTCGACGACGTCGCCTGGACACTGGCCGTTGGACGCAAGGCCTTCGCGCACCGGCTCGCGCTGGTGGCCAGCGACACGGCCGACGCCGTGCGCGCATTGCGCGAAAGGGATACCGCTGCGATGGCATCGCGAAGCCGACCGGCGCGCGCCTCGCAGGTGGTCTTCATGTTCCCGGGCCAGGGCGCGACCTACGCCCGCATGGGATGCGCACTGCGCGAGCGCGAGCCGGCCTTCCGTGAAGCGCTGGACGCCTGCGCCGATGCCCTGGGTGGTGATTTCGGCTTCGACCTGCACGAACGCCTGGCAAGCGACGACCCGCAGGCCCTGCTGCCGACCTCGGTGATGCAGCCGGCCACCTTCGCCATCGAGTACGCGCTGGCGCGTTGGTGGCAGGCCCGGGGCGTCGAGCCGGTGGCCATGATCGGCCACAGCGTGGGCGAGTTCGTGGCGGCGACCCTGGCCGGCATCTTCTCGCTGGAAGACGCCATCCGCCTGGTCGCCCGGCGCGGCGCGCTGATGCAGGCGCAACCCCCCGGCGGCATGTTGTCGGTGCGCATCGACGAAGCGACGCTTGCCTCGCGCCTGCCCGACGGCGTGTCCCTGGCCGCGGAGAACGCACCCAACGCGTGCGTGGTCGCCGGACCGCTGGATCGACTGGCCGAGTTCCAGGCAGGGCTCGAAAGCGACGGAATCGGTTGCCGCCTGCTGCATACCTCGCATGCCTTCCACTCGGCGATGATGGCGCCCGCGATAGCGCCTTTCCGCGCCGCCGTGGACGCGGTGGCGCGCCATGCGCCACGCTGCCCGATCGTGTCGACGACGACTGGCACCTGGCTGGACCAGGCGCAGGCGGCGTCGGCCGACTACTGGGCCTCGCACCTGCGCGAGCCGGTCCGCTTCTCGCGCGCACTCCTCACCGCGCTCGAGTCGCCGTCGATCGCCCTGCTCGAAGTCGGCCCGCGGACCAACCTCGCCAGCCTCGCGCGCATGCACCCGCAGGTTTCACGCCAGCACGTACCGCTGGTGTCCAGCCTCTCCGACGGCAGCGTCGACGAGTCGGTCGCGTTGCGACGCGCGCTCGGCGCGCTCTGGTCGGCGGGGGTCGACACGCAGCCGGGGCAACTGGACGCGCGCGAGTACCGGCGCCGCGTGCGACTGCCCAGCTACCCCTTCGAAGGCCAGCGCTACTGGCTCGACGCCCCTTCCGCGACCCGCACCGTGGTCCCGCATCCGGCCGCCGTGGCCACCCAGGAGAACCCCATGCCGCACCTCGTCCCGGCGAACGAAGCCGCTTCGCCCATGCCGTCGCCCGCCCACCACCAGGACCGCCGTGCCCGACTGGTGGGGCAGTTGCGCGAGGCCATCGAAGACGTGTCCGGCATCGACATGGACGATGCCGAGCCCGAAGCCAATTTCATCGAGCTCGGTCTCGACAGCCTGATCCTCACCCAGGTCGCCCTGCAACTGCAGAAATCCTTCGGAACGCCGGTGACCTTCCGCCAGCTGATGAGCGATACCTCGACCCTCGCTTCGCTCGCCGACTACCTGGATGGGCGGCTGCCGGCCGAAGCCGAAGCCCCGGCCGAGGTGGCGCCAACGCCCACGG
>NZ_VICE01000132.1 GCF_006546775.1 Marilutibacter aestuarii | reverse complement strand
CTTGGCGGCCACGCCCGCGGCGTCCATCGCCACCCGCCGGGGATTCAGCCCCAGGCGCGAGAGGTAGCGCCGCGCGTAATGGTTGAACAGCAGCGCCTGCGTCAGCCGGCGGCTCTCGGAGGTCCTGAAGATGATCGACAGCGAGATCGAGACGTCCTCGTTGCCATTGCGGACATGGTGCCCGGCGGCGAACGGGATGTGCAGCGCCTGGCCGGGGCTGAAATGGAACCGCTCGCCCAGCGGTGCGGCATCCTCCCGCCACTCGGGCCGGCGGCCGGTGCGGGCGAAATAGTGCTCGGCGTCCTCGTCCGCGACCACGCGCGGGTCCCAGGGCGGATAGACCACGACCTCCTTGTGCCCGCGCACCTGCATCAGGCAGGTCGAATAGCGGTCGATGTGGAACGGGGTCACGCTGCCGGGCGAGGCGATGAACAGGTACAGCATCGCATCGTCGAAGTCGGCGCGGATGCCCGCGGCGGCGGCCATGCGCTCCACGTCCGAGCAGAGCGCCTCGTAGACCGGCCGGAAGGAGGCATGCGACTCGGGCTGGCGCACCATGATGTAGGCGTCGCTGCCGCGAAGGTCGTCCAGGGCCGCTTCCAGGGCCTGGCGGGGCCTGTGCTGCTTGTGGGCATTGTCGAAGTCGTCGGTCATGTCCAGGCGCCCGCTGGAATGGAACACCTGCTCGCGCGGCAGGGCCGGGATCACCTCCGCCAGGTTGCCCAGGGACAAGGCCGGGTGCGCTTCCAGCGTGTGCCCGAACACGAAGGCCCGCCGGTCCAGGCTGGCCTTGGCCTGGACCTCCTCAAGTTCACTGAAAACCCGCACGCATGCCCCCCGCCGATCCGTGCCGGCGGCGATGCGCGCGCTGGCCCCAGCAAGGTCAACGGGCTGGAGCGACGGGACCGGACACGCCGCCCGGCACCGTCAGAGCGCATCGCCGTCGAGTTCGCCGGTGCGGATACGGACCGCGCGCTCCAGGTCGTAGACGAAGATCTTGCCGTCGCCGACCTTGCCGGTGCCCGCGGCCTTGATGATCGCCTCCACCACCAGGTCGGCCTGGTCGTCGGTCACCGCGACCTCCAGCTTGATCTTGGGCAGGAAGTCGACCACGTACTCGGCGCCGCGGTAGAGCTCGGTGTGGCCCTTCTGCCGGCCGAAGCCCTTGACCTCGGTGGCGGTGACGCCGGCCACGCCGGCCTCGGCGAGCGCTTCGCGGACATCGTCGAGCTTGAACGGCTTGACCACCGCCATGATCATCTTCATCGCTTCCCCTCTGGACGCTGCGGGACCGGCGGGCATCGCCGGGCGCGCTCAGGATACCCGCTCGCCCGCCGGGCGGTCAGCCGCCGGCATGCGCTAGAATCCCCCGCCGCGCCGCCCTCCGTGTAGGACTTTTCCGACACGACATCGCGGCGCAGCCCGACTGCGCCATCACGACCGGCAGGTCATGCTGGGGCATCGCCGGAGGAACAAGATGATCGACCTGAGCCACATCGACGAACTCGCCCGCCGCCTCAGCAACCTGGTCCCCCCGGGCCTGCGCGAAAGCCGCGAGGAACTGCAGGAGAACTTCCGCACCGTGCTCCAGAGCGGCCTGACCCGGCTCGACCTGGTCACCCGCGAGGAGTTCGAAGTCCAGCGCGAGGTCCTGCTGCGCACCCGGGAAAAGCTCGAGGCCCTGCAGCAGACCGTTGCCGAGCTGGAAGCCCAGCTGGGCCACGCGCCCCGCCACTGACCCGGCGCTCCCGGAATGAACCTCGCCCTCGTGCACGGACGTGCGCGGTCGGGGGTGCGTGCGCCCGCGGTGCGGGTGGAAGTGCACCTGGCCGGTGGCCTCCCGGCCATGTCGATCGTCGGCCTGCCCGAAGCCGCCGTGCGCGAAGCCAAGGACCGCGTGCGCGCCGCCATCCAGTGCGCGCAGTTCGAGTTCCCCGCGCGCCGCATCACCGTCAACCTGGCCCCGGCGGACCTGCCCAAGGACGGCGGCCGCTTCGACCTGCCAATAGCCCTGGGCATCCTGGCCGCCAGCGGCCAGGTCCCGCTGGATGCGCTCGACGGGCTTGAGTTCCTGGGTGAGCTCGGCCTGACCGGCGAGCTGCGCGCGGTGGACGGGGTGCTGCCTGCGGCCCTCGCCGCGGCCGACGCCGGGCGCATCCTGGTGGTGCCGCCCGGCAATGGCGCCGAAGCGGCGCTGTGCAGTCGCGGCGAGGTCCGCGTCGCCCGCACCCTGCTGGAGGCCTGCGCGCTGCTGCAGGGGCGCAAGGCCCTGCCCCGCGCCGAAGCCGCTGCCGTGGAGGCGAGCGTCGGCCCGGACCTGGCCGATGTGCGCGGTCAGCCGCACGCGCGCCGGGCACTGGAAGTGGCAGCCGCCGGCGGCCATCACTTGCTGCTGGTCGGGCCGCCCGGGTGCGGCAAGACCCTGCTGGCCTCGCGCCTGCCGGGCATCCTGCCCGAAGCCACGGAACCCGAGGCACTGGAAGCCGCCGCGGTGGCCTCGGTGAGCGGGCGCGGCCTGGACCCGGCGCGATGGCGCCAGCGGCCCTACCGCGCGCCGCACCACACCGCCAGCGCGGTCGCCCTGGTGGGCGGCGGTGCCGAGCCCCGCCCGGGCGAGGTGTCGCTGGCCCACAACGGCGTGCTGTTCCTCGACGAGTTCCCCGAGTGGAGCCGGCAGGCGCTGGAAGTGCTGCGCGAACCCCTGGAATCAGGGGTGGTGACGATCGCCCGCGCCGCGCGCAGCTCGGAATTCCCGGCGAACTTCCAGCTGATCGCGGCGATGAACCCCTGCCCCTGCGGCTGGGCCGGCGACGAAAGCGGGCGCTGCCGCTGCAGCCCCGATGCGGTCCGCCGGTATCGGGCCAAGGTCTCCGGGCCCCTGCTGGACCGGATCGACCTGCACGTGGAGGTCCCGCGGCTGCCGCCTTCGGCGCTGCGCGCCGATGCGCCGGCCGGCGAGTCCTCCGCGACGGTGCGCACGCGCGTGGTAACGGCGCGGCAACGGGCGCTGGCGCGCGCGGGGCGGCCCAATGCGATGCTCGACCCGTCACGCCTGGCCGCGACCTGCCGCCTCGCCCTGGCCGACCAGGACCTGCTCGAGCGCGCGGTGGAGGCCTTGCGGCTGTCGGCGCGCTCCATGCAGCGCATCGTGCGCGTGGCCCGCACCATCGCCGACCTCGCCGGTAGCGAGGGAATCGAAACGCCCCACCTCAGCGAGGCGATCGGCTACCGGCGCATGGACCGCGCGCTGGATTGAGGCACGCTGGCGGGCGCGTGGTTCAAAGCCCGCCGCAGTTCTCGCCGCAGACCTTCGGGCGCTCGAGGTAGGCGCGTGCGCCCTGCCGCGCCTGCAGGCGCTCGGCCTCGGTGCCGCAGCGGGTGGTCTTGCGCTTGGAGCCGGTCACCCGTTCGCGCCAGCACACGGTCTGCCCATCGGCCGCCGCCGCGCTGCCCTGCACGTAGGTGTTGATCTTCTGCAGCGCATTCTCGAGCGCGACCTTCTCGTTGATGTCCAGCTCGTTTAGGCGGGACTTGCCCTCGGTGATCGCGAACACCTCGGCCTGCGCGTCCCGCACGCGGTTGTTCTCGCGCGTGGTCAGGCCCTCGATGCCGCCCGCGTCCAGGCTGGCGCGCAGCTCGCGCTGCTGCTCGAGGATGACCTGGAGGCCGTCGACGTCCTCGATGTCGGCCGCTCCGGGATCGTCGCTCGGGGGCGTTTGCGCGGACACGGGGCCGGCGATCGCCAGGCACAGCATGCAGACGGGCAGCAGGAATCTCACGAACGCTCGCATGTCCACCTCCTCCATCGTCGGCCGGCGGCGCCGGCCCTTGTGGTCGCGGGCGACGGCCCGGCCGGTGCGTCCGGCGCGGCCGGACCCCGCATCGGGATCAACGCCCGGTCGCCGACTCCAGGCCGCGGCCGCTGCCGCAGTCGGAGGTGGCGCTGGCGCCGCAGCGCTGGCCGCGGTTGAGATAGTTGCGCGTGTCCTCCTGGACGGCGCGCATCTCGGCGACGGTCGCACAGCGGGTTTCCTTCATGGTCGTGCCCAGCTTGCGCTCGCGCCAGCAGTGCTGGCGGTCGTCTTCGTTGTCGGCGAGGACCGCCTTGACCTCTTCCAGTGCGTTGAACAGTTCCGCCTGCTGGTCGGGATGCAGCTGCTCGACCGCGCTGACGCCGTCGAGGAGGCTGAAGATCTGGTCCTGCGCGGCCTCGATCCGGGCCAGCGCCCTGGGTTCGAAGCGCGCGTAGTCGCCGGTCGAGCCTTCGGTCTGTTCGCGGATCTCGCGCTGCTGCTCGAGGATCTGCCCCACCTTGTTCGCGCTGGCCAGGGCCAGTGTCGATGCCAATGCCAGGGCCACGCCCAGGCCCACCCTGTATCCATGTCGGTTCATCGCAGGATTCCATGCTGTGTTGGGGAATCCCGACGATACGCCCGCCCCCGGGGCGCTTCAACCACGCCCCGGACACACAACGGCGTCGCCCGCGCAGGGCGCGGGCGACGGGCGGGCGACAGCGCGCGGACGCTGTCGCAGGACATGCGCGGCGCGACTCAGCCGCCGCCGCCGCAGTCCTCGCAGGTACCGCTGCGCTGGAGCTGGGCGCGCGCCTGTTCACGCATCTCGCGCTGCTGGGCGACGGTCATGCAGACGCGTTCAAAGCGATTGCTGCCCAGCTTCTTGCGGCGCTCGCAGACCTGCCGGTTGTCCTCGGCGTCTCGGAGCGTGCGCTCCAGCCAGGCCACGTCGGCGGCAACGGCGTCGCGCTGGGCGGCATCCAGTTCGTCCATCGACTGCTTGCCCTCGATCGCCGCGGAAATCCGCGCCTGGTGTTCCAGGACTTCCTGCCGCTTGGCCTTGGACATGTCCTCGTAGACGCCGGTGCCGGCGGTGGCACCTGCCTGGATCCGGGCCTGCTCGCTTCGCAGCGCGGCCAGGTCGATCGCGGCGGTATCCGCGGCAAGGGAGGTCACCGACAGGCCCAGGGCCAGTACGGCCGTACACGACACCACGCACCATTTAAGCATCACACGCATCCATCCGACGACGTAGGGACCTCCGACGCTACCGCAGCTTTGCCGATCCTGTCGACTGCCCCTGGTCATGCCGGCCGTGTTCAGGATGCCGCGGGGGCCCAGACCTCCCCGGCGGGATCGAGTTCGGCGGTTTCCATGACCGGTCCACGCCAGCCGAAGCCACAGATTGCCAGCGCGCCCTGGCTGACCGGATCGAGACCGAACGCGCGCTCGATCTGCTTTTCGTTGATCGCGCCGGTGATGAAGGCACCCAGGCCGGCCTCGGTCGCGGACAGGTACAGGGTCTGCGAGAGGTGGCCGCCTTCCAGGGCGACGACGCGGTAGCCCTTGGCGTGCTGGCGGTATTTCCAGAAGGTGCGGTCGAAGCGCGGCGACAGCAGCACGACCACGTGGGCGTCGGCGAACCAGTGTTGCTGCGCGACCATGTCCATGACGAAGCGGCGGAGCGCGGCGGGCTCGGCGGCGATCGCCTCGTCGCCGTCGCGGCCGTCGATGCCGTCTTCGCTGCCACCAGCTGCGTCGGTCGCGCGGAACGGCAGCGGTTCCAGCGCGTGGTCGGTGGCGTGGTAGTGGTAGAGCCCCGGCGCGACGCCCTCCACGTGCTGGACGACGAGGTAGCACTCCATCGGATGCAGGCCGCCGCCGCTGGGGACGTTCTTCTTCAGGAACACGGTGTCGTCGGAGACGCGCACCTCGGCCTGGGCGGCGAACACGCGCTGCATGACCCGGGCGAAGGCCTCGAACGGCAGGAGACGGGCGGGGTCGAAATTACGGCAGGTGGCGCGGCGCGCGAGCAGGCGGTCGAAGTCGTTCGGCGCGATCCGCGGCAGCGCCACGCGCGCGTCGTCCTCGGCGCGGGTCGCCGCCTCGACCGGCGGCGCACCGAGCACCTGGCGCATCTCCACCGCGGTTTCGGCGCGGCTGTCCTTGCTGTTCTGCACCGCGTCGACCCCTTCCCAGCGGGTGAAGGCATGCAGGGTCGCGCCGAGCGGATGCCAGTGGACCTCGCGCAAGCGCGCGTCGCGCTGGCGCCAGCCGGCCTGAGTGGCGTCGTCGCCGTCGGCGACGGCGAGCCCTTCGGCCAGCAGGCGCGGCAGCGCCGGCGCGAGGTCGGCATCCAGGCTTCCCGCCTCGATCCACTGCCCGGGACTCAGGCGACCCAGCAGCTCCCGTTCGGCCGCGTCCAGCTCGACCTCCTCGCCGATATGCGGGGCCAGCGCCAGCCAGCGCCGATCTCGCCGCAGGCCATCGCCGCCGGCAAGCAGCGATTCCAGCTCGAACGCGACGTCCTCGCGGGGTTCAAGGAACACGACGGCGCAGCGGCGGATCTTCATGCGGGCAAGTCCAGGAGCACGGGGTTGGAGTATGCGGACCCGACCCCGCCTCGACCAGCCACGTATCCGCGCGGCAGCGCTTTCCGGAGCGCGGGGCGACTGCCATCGCCGCGGCCCCGCGGGAAGGACAGGGTCGCGGCATTCCACGTTCGTCTGTCTGCGTGATCGCCGGCTGCATGGCCTGCCCGGAGTGCCCGTGAATCTGTGACGGTTGCCCATTCCCGGTGGGAACGCTAGATTCTGCCGATGACGGCCTGGCCCAGGCCGCACATGGGGAACCATCGATGAGCACCAAGACCCGGACCGCGCCGCTGTCGCCGGAGATCGCCGATCGCCTGCTGGACCTGCTCGGCAGCGACGACCTGTTCCGTGAACGCTTCCAGCGCGACCACCTCGCCGCTCTGCGCTCGATCGGCTATGAGTCGCCGACGCCGGGACAGATGACCGCTTGCGGCGAGGTGGCGGCCGCTGAATGGATCGAGCCCTTTGCCTGCTGCAAGGTGACGAAGCTCGCACCGAAGGATGCGATAGCCGAAGCGCGGGACGAAATCCGTACGATGCTGATGGGCGGACTCGCCCAGACGACGCCAAAGCTCGATCTTGGACTGCCGTCGCCTCAGCTCTCGCTGAAGTAAGGCGGAAGGACTTCAACCGGCCACAGCCGGTTGAAGTTCTTCAACTTCCGCTCCGCTTCCACTTCTTGCCCTTCTGCCCTCAGCAGTTGGGCCTCGCGTCGTATCGCAAGGTTGCTGTCGAGTACGTTGAGCGCCTGCAGGCAGCCGCCGCATTCGAGTTCGGCGTAGGCCAGGCCACGCCGCCGCTGCAACCATCGCGCCTGCTCCAGCGCATCGGCCACGCGGCCCTCGTCCGCCAGCGCCTCCATCAACGCGACCCGTGTCTGGTAACGCTCCGCGCCGGTAATCAACGGCTGCAGGAGCTCGATGGACTTTCCGGGATCGCCACCCCGCCGCAGTTTTTCGGCCCGAAGCACGGTGGCAAGTTCCGCGACTGCGGGAATCCGCATCAGGACGGGCTTCGCCTCCAGCGCGGAGAGCACCGGGTCCGAGCTCGCCGTCTCGCCCATACGCTGCAGCACGAGCGCCGCAGCCAGTGCCGTCGTCGCGTCGTCCTCGGCATCGACAAGGACGCCTTCTCCTGCCTGCTCCAGTTCCTCCAGGCTCGCGCGGACCACGGAATCCAAGGTCCGGCGGGCGTCCGCGACGTCACCGGCGAGCCAGGCGCTCAACCCGACCGGAACCGCCAGGTACCGGCTGGCGAGACCGTGTTTGTTCTTGAGGACACGGAGGGAGGCCTGAGACAGCTTCCTGGCGTCTTCGAACCTGGCCCGGTCGATCGCCAGACTGGACTGTTCCATGTAGTGGTGCGCGTTCGCGGGATCGAGTCCTTTTGCCTGCCTTTCGGCTTCCTCGAACTTCCGCTGCGCAGCAGCGGTCGAGACGAGGCGCCTGAGGCTGCTGCCGCCGACCTCTTCGAGCGAGCGCCTGAGCGCTCTCTCGGCTTCCGGATAGGCCTCCAACGCCAACTGCACCCGACCGACCGTGTCGAACTCCTGCCCCCTGAGTGGATTCTGCTCGATGGTCCCCGCGATGGCATGTGGCAAGGCTTCCTCGAAGCGGTTCTCCTCGTACAGCCACAGCGCGGCATTGCCCCGCCCGGGAAGGTAGTCGGGATACATGCCCGCCAGTTGGACCCAACGACCGGTTGCCTCCGACGGCTCATCGAATTCCGACGCCCAGGCATCGACGTAAAGGGACTCTCGTGGCGGCAGCTTGCCTTTGAGCGCCGCTGCCTTGCGAAGCGACTCGACTGCGGCGGGCGCATCGACGGTGGCGATCAACGAGCGCATCCGTCCCAGCCAGGCAAGGGCGAACTCGGGATCAAGCTCGGTCGCTCGCGTATACAGCTGAAGCGCCTCGTCGAACGCGTATCTCGCGTAGGCGTCCTGCGCCAGCGCATACGCCCGCAACGCATCGACACTGCCCGTCGTGACTTCGGGCAGTGGCCTGGAATCCTTTTCGATCTGCTCCACCGCCTCGCCCAGGTCGTTGCGCAAGGCGCCGGTGACCTCGTCGATCGAGGCCAGTACGGAGGCTTCGCCCTTGCCATCGGCGGCGTGCGCGTAGACGGTGGTCTGGGTCGCGGGATCGACGACTTCCACGCTCATGCGCAGGCGACCGCCCACCTCGGACACGGTGGGCAGGATCACCGCGCGCGCGCCATCACGCTGGGCAATCTGGGCGGCGATGTCGCGGTCGACGACCGTGTCGGGGGCCAGGCGCATGCGGGCCAGCGTGTCGCGCACCTTGAGGTCGGACAGCACGTTGACGTGGCGCGACTGCTCCAGGCTGATGCGGAACGCCTGTTCGAGGGAGTCTTCCAGCCGGGCGTCGCCGGTGAGGTTGCGCAGGTCGCCGACCACCACCCAGTCGCGCTCGCTGAAGGCGATGGCCGGCGGCGGGCGGGTCGCGAACCAGCCGCCCACCGCGATCGCGGCGACGAGGGCGGCTTCGGCGGCCATGGCCGTCGGGCGTCGCCACAGCGGAACGGCGCGCCGGGCCTTGGCGCTCTCGATGGGCCTGCGCAGTGGCGCGATGCCGGGCTCGCCGACTTCGAACACCTCCTGGGTCTCGGGCATGCCCTTGAAGCGCCAGCGGCCATGCGACTTCCATACCAGGCCCAGTCCGCGCTCGCCCATGTCGCGCACGGCGCGATGGGTCAGCGATTCGGCCACGGCCGACATGAGGATCTGCCCGGGTCGGGCGATGCTCATCAGGCGGGCGGCCATGGGCTTGGCGAGGCCTTCGACCTCTAGCGGCTTGGCACCCAGGCGTACGGATTCCTCGCTGTTGCGCCAGGTCAGCAGCTCGCCCACGTGCAGGCCGGCGCGGGCCTTGAGCTCGATGTCGCGCAGCTTGCCGATCGCGGCCAGGCCCTGGCCGTAGTCCAGGGCGAAGCCCAGGCCGTCCATGGGCCGCTCGAAAAGCAGCAGCAGGCCGTCGGAACGGTCGATCAGGCGGCCGCGCCAGGCCTGCTGCAGGCGCAGGACGAGCCGGTCGTGCTCGCGGAACAGCTGCGCGGTGGCGGTGTCGCCGAGGCGTTCGACGATGCCGGTGGAGTCGCAGATGTCCAGCAGCAGGATGGTGCGCAGGTTGCGGCTGTGGCCGTCCTCGCCCGGCTCGCCCTGCGGCAGGCCGGTGTCGTCTTGCGCGTTGATGGCGTCGTCCATAACGTCCCCCCTGTCAGGACAGTGGCTCGGATGCATCCTGCCATTCGACGCGGTCGCCGCCCAGGCGCTTGGCGCGGTAGAGCGCGGCGTCGGCAAGCGCGTACCAGGCGTTCCAGTCCTGGTGGGCGTCGACCAGGCTGGCGCCGACGCTGATGGGGCAGATGATCGGCGCCTCGTCGTGGCCGTCGTCCAGCTCCAGCAGGCCCTGCGCGGTGCGCACGATGTAGTGGGCGAAGCGCAGGACCTCGTCCTCGGATTCTGCCTTCACCACCAGGCAGAATTCGTCGCCGCCCAGGCGGCAGGCGATGTCATCCGGGCCCACGACCGCGCGCAGGATGCTGGCGATGCTCTGCAGCACGCGGTCGCCGACGAGGTGGCCGTACTGGTCGTTGACCTGCTTGAAGCGGTCGCAGTCGACGATCACCAGGCCCATGGTCGACGGCATGCCGATCGCCCGGCATTCCTGCAGGTGCAGCATCAAGCCGCGCCGGTTGTACAGGCCGGTGAGCTCGTCGGTGCGGACGAGTTCCTCGGTCTGGTTGAGCTGGTGGGTAGTCGCGTGCAGGCTGTCCAGGGCGGCCTGCAGGTCGTGGTTGCGACGGCGCAGGCGGCGGGTCAGGGCCTGCTCGTTGAGCACGACGCGCATGATCGCGCGGCGCAGGAAGCAGGACACGACCCCCGGGTCCTGGTCGACGAGGGCCTCGAATTCCTGGTGGTGCAGCTCGAACAGGGTGGAATCGACGCTGGCGACGGCGCTCGCGCTGCGGGCGTGGTTGCCGATCAGCAGGCCGAGTTCGCCGAAGAACTCGTTCGGCCCCAGGCGCTTGACCTGCAGGTCGTCGCCGAAGTCGAGCTCGATCTCGCCGCGTTCGATCAGGAACATGCTGGTGCCCAGGTCGCCGCGCAGGAACAGGGTCTCCCCCGCCTTGACGTCGCGCAGGCGGCCGACGGCGGCGAAGAGCTCGAACTCCCCGGAGGTGAGGACGCTGGAGCTCAGGTCGGCGCCGCGCAGGGCGTCGGACGCGGCGCTCGTCGCGCTACGCACCGGTCGGCCGGACTTTGCGATCACAGCGGTCCCGCGGTTCATCACCACTCCCCATGCCTTTCGCGCCACGTTCCATCTGCAAGGCCTGCGAACCTGAACGACGCAGTCTTACTGAGAATAGCATCACATTGAGCGCCCAGCGGGGAAAGTGGGGCCGGGCGGACAGGCGGTCGCGGGCAAATGGGGCGGGACCGGGATGGAAGCAGGAACACGATCCTGCCGCGCCTGGCAAGCGCCCGGCGCGGCAGGAGTCGACTCAGGCGGCGATCGCCTTCTCGTCCTGGAACTGCGCTTCCTCGGTGGAGCCCTTCAGGGCCACGGTCGAGGACTGGGCGCCCTGGATGGTCTGGGTGACGGCATCGAAATAGCCGGTGCCGACCTCGCGCTGGTGCTTGACCGCGGTGAAGCCCTTCTCGGCCGCCGCGAACTCGGCTTCCTGCAGTTCGACGAAGGCGCTCATCTGCCGGCGCGCGTAACCGTGGGCGAGGTTGAACATGCCGTAGTTGAGCGCATGGAAGCCGGCCAGGGTGATGAACTGGAACTTGTAGCCGTACGACGCGATTTCCTTCTGGAACTTCGCGATGGTGGCGTCGTCGAGGTTCTTCTTCCAGTTGAAGCTGGGCGAGCAGTTGTAGGCCAGCATCTTGCCCGGGTACTTCGCGTGGATGGCCTCGGCGAACTTGCGGGCGAACTCGAGGTCGGGCTTGCCGGTCTCGCACCACACCAGGTCGGCGTAGGGCGCGTAGGCCAGGCCGCGGCTGATCGCCTGGTCAAGGCCGTTGCGGGTCTTGTAGAAGCCCTCCACGGTGCGATCACCCGTGCAGAAGGCCTTGTCGTTGTCGTCGATGTCGCTGGTGAGCAGGTCAGCGGCCTCGGCGTCGGTGCGGGCGACGATCAGGGTCGGCACGCCCATCACGTCGGCGGCCAGGCGCGCGGCGACCAGCTTGTCGATCGCTTCGCGGGTGGGCACCAGGACCTTGCCGCCGAGGTGGCCGCACTTCTTGGCCGAGGCCAGCTGGTCCTCGAAATGCACGCCGGCGGCGCCGGCCTCGATCATGCCCTTCATCAGCTCGAAGGCGTTGAGCACGCCGCCGAAGCCGGCCTCGGCATCGGCGACGATCGGCTGCAGGAAGTCGACGTCGCCGCCCCCCTCCGCGCACTGGATCTGGTCGGCGCGCAGCAGGGTGTTGTTGATGCGCTTGACCACGGCCGGCACCGAGTCGGCCGGGTACAGCGACTGGTCGGGGTACATCTGGCCGCCGAGGTTGGCGTCGGCGGCGACCTGCCAGCCGGACAGGTAGATCGCCTTCAGGCCGGCCTTGACCTGCTGCATGGCCTGGTTGCCGGTCAGCGCGCCGAGGGCGTTGACGAAGGCCTCGGTGTGCAGCGAGCCCCAGAGTTTCTCCGCGCCGCGGCGGGCCAGGGAGTATTCCACCGGCACGGTGCCGCGCAGTCGCACGACTTCCTCGGCCGAGTACGGGCGGGTGATGCCGGCCCAGCGGGGGCTGCTGGCCCATTCCTGGCGCAGCTGGTCGGCGGTGGCGTGGACGTGGGTCATGGCGGTGTTCCTTTTCTGGAGGTGTCGTGTGCGACAGGCGGGAAACGGACGGGTGGCGTCGGGTCGGTGCGGATCGTCCCGACCGTCAATCCAGGCGGGCGTAGGCCGGCAGGGTGAGGAAGTCCTCGAGGGTGTCGGCGTGGGTGAGGCGGTCGAGCACGCCGATCGCCTCGTTGATGCGGCTGCCGCCGGGCAGGCGGGCGCGGTCGCCCAGGCGGGCCGGCAGGCCGATGAAGGCGCGTTCGAGCAGGGCGAAGTCGACGGGCGTGCCGTCGTCCAGGTGCAGGCCTTCGCCGGGCGGGACCTGGCCGACCGGCAGGCGCGCGTGGTGCAGCCAGGACCACAGCTGGGCGCGCGCGATCTCCGCGGTGGCGGCATCTTCCATCAGGTGGTGGATCGGCACGCAGCCATTGCCATCGAGCCAGGCGGCGAGGTAGCGCACGCAGACCTCGACGTTGCCCTCGAAACCGGCGCGGGTGATGGTGCCCAGCGAGGGCTTGATGAGGTCGTCGCGGGTGACGGTGACTTCGGCCCGCAGCACGTCCTGCTGGTGCTTGCCGGGCATGCGCTCGTCGAAGACCTCGCGCGCCAGCGGGATCAGCGCCGGGTGCGCGACCCAGGTGCCGTCGTGGCCGGCGGTGACCTCGCGCAGCTTGTCGGCGCGGACCTTGCCCAGCGCGACCGCGTTGGCCTGCTCGTCGCCGCTGATCGGGATCTGCGCCGCCATGCCGCCCATCGCGTGGGCGCCTCGGCGGTGGCAGGTCTGGATCAAGAGTTCGGAGTAGGCGCGCAGGAACGGTTGGGTCATGGTGACCTGGCCGCGCTCGGGCAGGACCCGGTCGCGGTGCGCGCGGAAGGTCTTGATGTACGAAAACACATAGTCCCAGCGCCCGCAGTTCAGACCGGCGATGCGGCCGCGCAGCGCGTGCAGGATCTCGTCCATCTCGAACACCGCCGGCAGTGTCTCGATCAGCACGGTGACCTTGATCCGGCCCGCGTCCAGGCCCAGGACCTGCTCGATGTGGCCCAGCACGTCCTCCCACAGCTGCGCTTCCTCCATGGACTGCAGCTTGGGCAGGTACAGGTAGGGTCCGCGATCCTTCGCGGCGAGCACGTCCGCATTGTGGAAACAGAACAGGGCGGCATCGAACAGGCTGCCGGCGATCGGCGCGCCGTCGACGCGCAGGTGCTTCTCGTCCAGGTGCCAGCCGCGCGGGCGCACCATCAGCACCGCCTGCTCGGCGAAGGGCTTGAGCGCGTACGCCTTGCCGGCCTCGCTGGTGAACGACAGCGTGCCGGCGACTGCGTCGCGCAGGGCATGCTGGCCGGCGAGGAGGTTGCCCCAGGTCGGCGCGGTGCTGTCCTCGAAGTCGGCCATGTAGCAGTTGGCGCCGGAATTGAGCGCGTTGATGACCATCTTCGGATCGACCGGACCGGTGATTTCCACCCGGCGATCGAGCAGCGCGGCCGGCAACGGGGCCACCCGCCAGTCGGCATCGCGCAGCGCGGCGGTGTCGGCGCGGAAGTCCGGCAGGCCACCGGCATCGTAGAAGGCCTGGCGCTCGATCCGGGCGGCCAGGCGCTGCTGGCGGCGCGGCTCGAAACGACGATGCAGGTCGGCCAGCAGGGCCAGGGCGTCCGGGGTCAGGATCGAGTCCTGTCCGTCCGGGCCCGCCGGGGCCTTGATCTCCACGCCCGGGGGCACCTGCGGACCGTTCCGCGAGCCGTGGCGGGGGTCGTGCTGTTCTGCCATCACTGCCGACATCGTGCGTCTCCTGCGATACGCCCCCACGGGGCGGTTTCTGCGGGTGGTCCAGGCCGGGGACCCGTGTTCTGGCCTTGCACTGCACCATGCGGCGCGGTCTGGTATTTGACAATCAAGTTTTTGCAATGCAATACATAAGCAAAACTAATACGGTGTTCCATCATCCCCATGAAGCCCGCCGCACCGCGTTTTGCCTACAAGGGCGACCGTCTCAAACCCCTCCGCGCGTTTTGCCAGACCGCGCGCCTGGGCTCGGTCTCACGCGCGGCTGAGGCGCTGTACCTCAGCCAGCCGGCGGTCACCCTGCAGTTGCAGGCGCTGGAGCGCGACATCGGCGTCAAGCTGCTCGAACGCAGTGGACGGCGGCTGGTGATGACCCGCGAGGGCGAGGCCCTGTATGAACTGGCGCGTCCACTGGTCGAGGGCCTGGACGGCATCGAGGGGGCGTTCCGGGAACGGATCCGCGGCCTCGACGGGGGCGAGCTGAACGTCGCGGCAGGCACCTCCACGATCCTCTACCTGCTGCCGCGGATCGTGGAGCGCTTCAAGGCCGAGCACCCCGAGGTGCGCCTGACCCTGCACAACGTCACCGGGGCGAGCGGGCTCGACCTCTTGCGCTCGGACGACGTGGACATGGCGGTCGGCTCGATGCTCGACGTGCCCGCCGACCTGGACTACGCGCCGGTCTACCGTTTCGAGCCGATGCTGATCACCCCGCCGGACCATCCGCTGGCGGACAAGCCGGACCTGTCGCTGCAGGACCTCTCCCCCTACGGCCTGATCCTGCCGCCCCAGCGACTGACGACCTACCGGATGGTCGACCTGGTGTTCCAGCGCAACCGGGTGCCGTACACGGTCGCGCTGGAGGTGGGCGGCTGGGAGATCATCAAGCAGTACGTGGCGATGGGCCTGGGCATCAGCATCGTGACCGCGATCTGCCTGACCGAGGCCGACCACGAACGCCTGGCCGTGCGCTCGCTGGCCGGATACTTCCCCGACCGCAGCTACGGCGTGGTGGTGCGCAAGGGCAAGTACCTCAGCCCGCAGGCCCGTGCCTTCAGCGAGCTGATCAAGCCCGACCTGTTCGTCCGCGGCGACTACTACGACACCGGGCCTTCGGAGCGCTGAGGCCGGCCCGGGCTCGAATCACGCCGCAGCGCGACGCAGCGCGCGCCCCGGCCAGTGCCGCAAGGACGCCAGCACGGTGAACAGCTCGGTCCACAGCAGGCCATGGCGCATCGGCAATGCGACCACGCCCTTGCCGAGCATGCGCAGGCGTTCGCCAGGCCGGCTGACCAGGGCGAGCGCCGCCAGCCACAGCACGGCATCGACCAGCAGCAGGGCGGCCAGCCAGGCCCACGCGGCCATGCAGGCCAGGGCCAGAACGAGCAGGGGCACCAGGACCTTTTCCAGGGCGCCGAAGAACAGCGCCCAGCCGACCGGCCGTCCCTGCTGGTGGGTCAGGCGCTCGCCGAACGGCTGGCGGTAGGCCTCGACCACGCGCCGCGCATTGCGCATGTCGTCCTCGCGCAGGCGCGCGGCGGGGCTGCGCTGGCGCCACCAGCGTCGCGGCCACTTGAGCGGCGTGCGCAACAGGGCATCGAAGGCGTGGCAGCTGTGCATGAATGCCGACGAGACGTGGTGGTGCTCGCACGCCAGCGCATGCAGGCCCGCGCCGGGCGCATGCGCGACCACCTCCGGCAACTGGCTGTTGTGGTAGCCCTCGTTGCACAGGGCCAGGGCCACGAAGAGTTCCGGGCGACGGGTCAGGCCGTCGCCGTACATCGGCTCGTAGCGGTCGAAGACGTCCTTCAGGTAGCGCCGGCGGTAGGCAGTGGCGGTGAAGGCGGGCGCGCCGACGCTGCCGAACAGCGCCATCTGGCCGCGGTCGAGGAAGCGCTGCTGGAAGGTGCCGATGCACTCGCGGGAGATGTCGTTGAACCAGCCCCACAGGCCGCTCCAACCGTCGCGGGGCCGGCGTGGATCCACATGCTCGTCGCCGTCCAGCCATGCGCGGAACTGCGGCGACGAGGCCCAGCGCACGCGGTCGGCCATCCGGCTCGGCCGGTGCAGGCCGCGCACGCTCGCGGTGCCGACGCCTTCGTACAGCTTCTGCACGCAGCGCGCGATGTAGTCGGGCGATTCGAGCACGACGTTGCCGTCGAGCACGAACATCACGTCGCCGTCGAGCTCGCGCGCCTGGCGCTTCAGCGTCGCGCCCTTGCCGATGGTCCACATGCGCTCGATGGCCACCAGCGGCAGGCCATTGGCACGGGCGAACTCGCGTGCGATCTGCACGCTGTGGTCGCGCTCGGCGCCGCCGTCGTCGATCAGCAGCACGCGGCCCAGCGGATGGGTCTGGGCCAGCAGCGAGGCCAGGCAGAAGGTGATGTCGGGCTGGTGGCGGTCGACATGGATGACCACGTCCACGCGCGCCTGGCGCCAGTCCTCGGCCGGGGTCGGCTCCACCTGCTGGGGCCCGCGCCAAAGCCCCAGCGCGCTGAGCAGCGCGTTGGGTCCCAGGGCAAGCACGGACTGCGCCATCGTCGACATTCCCTATCCCTTTCCACGACGTGCCTCGACCGGGCGTGTCGCCCTGCCGGCCAAGGTCTCCCTGTCATGAACTGCCTGCATCGCAGCCTCCCCGCATGCCCGCCGGAACCGGTGCGGCGCCCGCTGGCCATGCAGGAAACGTGACGCAAGAAACATGCCACGAAAGGTGCTCGATGCACCGACCGCTCGGCGGCCCGTGCGGCGGTCGTTTCCGGCGGACGGACGGCGTCAGCGACTCCTGCGATGCGATGCGGGCAGCGTCCCGGACGCGGCCAGCATGGCCGCCCCGGGTCAGATCGTGCCGCGGTTCCTGCCGATCCAGGGCCGATACCACTCGCGCACGCGCGCCATTTCGGCGTCCAGGTCGTCGCCGACGTGGAACAGATGGCCGATGCCGATGGTGCGCTCGGGATAGTGGAAGTAGGCGGCCATGACCGGGACCTCGGCGGCACGGGCGATCTTGAGGAACCCGGTCTTCCACTTCTCGACGGGCTTGCGCGTGCCCTCGGGGGCGATCACGAACCACATGCGGTCGGCCTGGCGGATCATGCTGACCGCCTGCTCGATCATGCCGCGCGGCTGCGCCCGGTTGATCGGGATGCCGCCCAGGCGACGCAGCAGGGGGCCCAGCGGCCACCAGAACAGCTGGTGCTTGCCCAGCACGCGCACCTCAAGGCCCAGCGCGAGCTTCGCCGCGAAGCCCCAGATCCCGTCCCAGTTGGAGGAATGGGGCGCGGCGATCACCACCGCCTTCGGGATGTCCGGGAGCGGCCCGACCACATGCCAGCCGCCCAGGCGCAGCACGCTCCGGCCCAGCCAGCGGGTGAATCGATTGGGCTTGACCCGCGGCATCGACGGCGGGATCGCGGGCAAGAGCGGTTGATCGTCGGCCAAGGCCTACTCCCAGTTCTGCGGCGAGCGGCCGCGCTTGATGGTACTCCGCTGCTTCTTCTCGCCGAGCCGGCGCTCGCGCGCACCTCGGCTGGGGCGGGTGGCGATGCGGGGCTTGGGCACGTGCAGGCCGGCCTCGATGAAATGCGCCAGGCGCTCGCGCGCGTCCTCGCGGTTGCGCTCCTGGGTGCGGAAGCGCTGGGCGCTGATCACCAGCACCCCGTCCCCCGTGACCCGGCGGTCACGGCGGGCGAGCAGGCGTTCGCGCACCGGTTCGGGGAGGGACGGCGAACCGGCGACGTCGAAGCGCAGCTCCACCGCGGTCGCCACCTTGTTGACGTTCTGCCCGCCCGGGCCGGCCGAACGCACGAAGCGCTCGACCAGTTCGGCATCGGGGATCGCGATGTGGGCGACGACCAGGGACATCGGTATCGGCATGGAGACGGGAAACTGCGCCGATTGTAGTGCGAACGGGGGCCAACGCCGACCAACGCGCGGGACGGTCTCAGTCCGGCAGCTCGCCGAACAGGGCCAGGGCCCTGGCGAACTGGGCATCGAAAGGCGCCCTTACCTCGATCCGCTCGCCGCTGCCGGGATGCGTGAAGGCCAGCCGGCGCGCGTGCAACAGCATCCGGTGGATGCCCATCATCCGGAACTGGCGGTTGTGGCGGCCGTCGCCATGACTGGTGTCGCCGATCAGATGGTGGAAGTCGTGCTTGAGGTGGCGCCGGATCTGTCGGTAGCGGCCCGTCTCCAGGGTGGCCTCGAGCAGGGCATAGCGCGAGGTCGGGAAGCCCGCGGAGGGTACCTCCAACTCGGCGGTGGCCAGCCGGCGGAAACGGGTCACCGCCGGCTTCTTGACCGGTTTGCCGGGACCGCCGTCGAGCGGATGGTCGATCTCGAAGGCCTCCGCGGGCCAGCCGCGGCAGATGGCCCAGTAGGTCTTTTCCACCTCGCGCGACATCATCACCCGGCCCAGCGCCGAGGCGGTGTCGCGGTCGAAAGCCAGCAACAGGCAACCACTGGTCGCGCGATCCAGGCGATGGACGAGGAAAACCGGGCGCCCGAACTGCGCGCGCAGGCGGTCGGCGGCGAAGTCGCTCTCGCCCCGGGCCAGCGCGCTGTCGTGGACCATCAGGCCCGCCGGCTTGTCGACCACGGCCAGCGCATCGTCGGCATGCAGTACGCGCAGGTGCAGTGCATCGGCCGCGGAAGGCGACAGGATCTCGTTCATGGGGGAGCAGGTCTCGGCGGCACGATCGTGGGCGGGCGTGGTCTATTGTCCCCGGCGGTGGCCGCCACGGCCACCGCCGATCCACCCGTCCGACGCCATCGACAAGGAACCCGAATGCCGATCCGCCGCCACCGCACCCGCCCCAACGCCTCCCGCCCCCTGCTGGGCCTTGCGCTCGCCTGCCTGCTGCCGCTGCATGCGGCGCCCGCACTGGCGGCGCCGTTGGATCCGCCGCCAGGCGTGGTGGCCGGACCGTGCGTGGAGGGCATCTGCGAATACCGCCTCGGCAATGGCCTGCGCGTCCTGCTGTTCCCCGACGCCAGCAAGCCCACGGTGACGGTGAACATCGCCTACGGCGTGGGCTCGGTGAACGAGAACTATGGCGAGACCGGCATGGCCCACCTGCTCGAGCACCTGATGTTCAAGGGCACGCCCGACCATCCGGACATTCCCGCGGAGATGAAGCGGCGCGGCATCGCCAAGAACGCCACCACCTCGCTGGAGCGCACCAACTACTACGGGTCCTTCCCCGCCAACGATGCCACCCTGGACTGGTTGCTGGGGCTGGAGGCGGACCGCATGGTCAATTCCAGCATCGACCGCGCCGACCTCGGCAGCGAGATGACCGTGGTC
The DNA here is from genome assembly GCF_006546775.1 of Marilutibacter aestuarii. Lineage (GTDB taxonomy): Bacteria > Pseudomonadota > Gammaproteobacteria > Xanthomonadales > Xanthomonadaceae > Marilutibacter > Marilutibacter aestuarii. The sequence goes on along the minus strand of NZ_VICE01000132.1, from coordinate 2,266 downwards.
CGCAACGAGATGGAGCGCGGCGAGAACAACCCCGGTGCGGTGATGTTCCAGCGCCTGCGCTCGACCGCCTTCCTCTGGCACAACTACGGCCACGCCACGATCGGCGCGCGCGCCGACGTCGAGCACGTGCCGATCGAGCGCCTGCAGGCCTTCTACAAGCGCTGGTACCGCCCCGACAACGCCACCCTGATCGTCGCCGGCCGCATCGACCCGGCCGCGACCCTGGCCCGGGTGAAGGCCCGGTTCGCGGGCATCCCGCGCCCGGCCACGCCCTTGCCGGTCGCCTGGACCGCTGATCCCACCCAGGACGGCGAGCGCGAAGTGACCGTGCGCCGCAGCGGCGACATGCGCCTGGTCGCCGCCGGCTACCACGTGCCAGCCGCGACCCATCCCGACAGCGCCGCGCTCGCCGTGCTGATGGACGTCCTCGGCGACACGCCCGGCGGACGCCTGCACGAGGCCCTGGTCGACGGCCGCTTGGCCGCCGGGACCGGCACCAGCCTCGATACCCTGCGCGACAGCGGTCTGGCGGCGGTGCTGCTGGTCGCCCCACGCGACGCCGACATCGAGAAAGCCGAGGCCACGCTGCTGGCGCAGGTGGAGGACATCGCCCGCCACCCGGTCACCGACGACGAGGTCGCGCGGGCCAAACAGCGCATCGCCAACGGCTACGAGCAGAACTTCAACAACGTCAACGCAGTGGCGATGGCCCTGACCGAGTCGGTCGCGGCCGGCGACTGGCGGCTGTACTTCCTGCGCCGCGACAGCATCGCCGCGGTCGACGCCGACGACGTCAACCGCGTCGCCCGCGCGTACTTCAAGCGCAGCAACCGCACGCTGGCGCGCTTCGTACCCACCGACGTGCCCGATCGAGCCGAAATCCCCGCGGCCCCGACCGCGGCCGAACGCCTGGCAGGCTATGTCGGCAGGCAGGCGATCGATGCCGGCGAATCCTTCGACCCCACGCCGGCCCGGATCGATGCGCGCACCGAGACCTTCACCCTCGGCGAGGGGCTGAAGGTGTCGCTGCTGCCCAAGGACACCCGCGGCGACGTCGTCACCGTCAACGCGACATTCCGCTACGGCGACGCCAGCAGCCTGCGCGGGCGCGAGGTCGGCGCGCTGGCGGGCGCGATGCTCATGCGCGGCAGCACCACCCTCAGCCGCCAGCAGATCGCCGACCGGTTCGAGGCGTTGCGCACGACCGGCGGCGTCAGCGGTGGCCTGCAGTCCGCCGGCCTGACCCTGCAATCGCGGCGCGACACCGTGGGCGAGGCCCTGGCGCTGGCCGCCGACATCCTGCGCCACCCCGCGTTTCCCGAAAGCGAGTTCGAGCAGTTCCGCCTGCAGGCGATCACCGGCCTGGAGGCGTCGCTGAAGGAACCCGGCCCGGTCGCCTCCAACGCGCTGGCCGCGCACTTCGATCCCTGGCCCGAGGGCCACCCGCTGCACCAGCAGTCGACGGCCGAATCGCTGGCGATGATCCGCGCCGCCACGCTGGACGAGCTCAAGGCGTTCCATCGCGACTTCTACGGCACCAGCGAAGGCGAGATCGCGGTCGTCGGCGACTTCGACCCGGTGGCGATGAAGGCCGAACTCGAGCGCCTGTTCGTGGGCTGGACCTCGAAGCATCCCTACGCGCCCATCGCGACCCGCTTCACCCGGGTGGGCCCGGTCGACGAACGCCTGCAGGTCGCCGACAAGGCCAACGCCGTGCTGGTGGCGCGCAGCAACCTGTCGCTCAACGAGGACGACGCCGACTACCCGGCCCTGCTCGTCGCCAACCAGGTCCTGGGCGGCGATCCGCTCAAGGCGCGGCTGGGCGACCGCCTGCGCCAGCAGGACGGGCTCACCTACGGCATCGGCAGTGGCCTGCGCGCCGATGCCAGCATCGAGGGGCGCGACGATGCCGGTTACCTCGTCATCCAGGCCAGCGCCGCCCCCGCCAATGTCGATCGCCTGGAGCTCGGCATCCGGGAAGAACTCCAGCGCCTGGTACGCGACGGCATCACCGCCGACGAGCTCGAGGACACGGTCGAGGCCTTGCGCGTGGAGCGCGAACAGGCCCTGGCCGCGGACGGCAACCTGGTGGGCATCCTGGGCCGCAACCTGTACCTGGGCCGGACGATGGCCTGGTCGGCCCGTCTCGACGCGCGCCTCCAGGCCTTGGGCGTGGACGAGGTCAACGCCGCCATCCGGCGCCACCTCGACCCGGATGCCCTGAGCGTATTCAGCGCGGGTGATTTCGGCGCGAGCGGCGGCGCCG
>NZ_VICE01000131.1 GCF_006546775.1 Marilutibacter aestuarii | reverse complement strand
CTTGTCGCCATACGGCGAGCCGCCGCCACCGGCGTGGTCGGAGGGGAAATGCATGCCGGCGCCGGCCGGGTGGCCGTAGGGGTGCGCCGCACGCGGGCCCTTGTTGGCGCCCTGGGGCTTGCCGCCGGCGCCGCCCGGACGCGGCTTGTTGCCGAACTTCTTGGCGCCCGGGCCGCGCGTGCCGCCCGGATTGCGGTGACCGTTGGGGCCGGTGTCGACGCCATCGGGCACGTACCAGGTGCGGAACGCGGCCGGGCTGCCCTCGGGCAGGGACTGCCCCTTCTGCTTGCGCTGCTTGAAGGGCTTCTGCGACTGCTTGGCCGCGGTCTCGCCGCTCACGGTCAGGCCGCCGTGGCGCTTCGGGCCGCCGCGGCCACGACCGCGGTCTTCGCGGACGTTGTCGAAGCGGCGCAGCTCGCGGCCCTCGTCGGCGCGGCTCGGCCCGCCCACGTAGCCCTGCGAACGGTCGTTGCCGCTCAGGTTGATGGTCGACTTGGCCGCCTTGCGCTGGCCGATGACCGGCTGCAGGGTCAGCGCCGAAGGCGTGCCGTCCTCCAGGCCGAGCTCCTTGCGCAGGGCCTCGACCTTGTCGGCCGCCATTTCCTGCGACTGGCCGCGCAGCAGTTCGCGTGGGAGGCTGGCCTTGCCGTAGCGGATGCGCTTGAGGCGACTGACCTGGCAACCCTGCGATTCCCACAGGCGACGCACTTCGCGGTTGCGGCCTTCCTTGACGACGACGCGGAACCAGTCGTGCGAGTCGGTGCCGCCGATGCGCTCGACCTCGTCGAACTTCGCCGGGCCGTCGTCGAGGGCGACACCGCGCTTGAGGCGGTCGGGGATGTTGTCCGGCACGTGTTCCTGGCCCTCGGGCGCGCGCACGCGGCAGACGTACTCGCGCTCGACCTCGAAGGAGGGGTGCATCATCGCGTTGGCCAGCTCGCCGTCGGTGGTGAGCAGCAGCAGGCCGGTGGTGTTGATGTCCAGCCGGCCGACCGCGATCCAGCGCGCGCCCTTCAGCGCGGGCAGGGCCTCGAAGATGGTCGGGCGGCCCTCGGGATCCTCGCGGGTGGTGACCTCGCCCTCTGGCTTGTTGTACATCAGCACGCGGGACGGCTCGGTCAGCGCGCTGGCGACGAACTGGCGCCCGTCGAGCTCGATCTTGTCGCCGCCCTTGATCGACATGCCGACCTGGGCCACCTCGCCATTGACCTTGACCAGGCCATCGGCGATGCGTTGTTCCAGTGCGCGACGCGAACCCAGTCCGGCCTGGGCCAGGACCTTGTGCAGGCGTTCTTCGAGGCGGGGTGCGGCGGCGTTGTCTTCGCTGCTGCGCTTCAGGGTGAGCTTGCGGCTCTTTTCTTCACTCATTTCAATTGCTCCGGCGCGTCCTCTTCGGAGGCGGCCTCAGACTCGGGAACGGTCGTCGTCTCGACGGCGCTGGAAGCGGGCGCGGGATCGACGTCGTCGTCCCCGTCCGCTTCCGGGATTGCCGAAGGGGCGTCGTCGCTTTCGGGCGCCGACCCCTGTTCGTTCTCGTCCGCCGCGCGCTCGCCCGGCGCGGCTTCGGGGTGGTGCGGCACGGTCGACGTGTCGTCGCCCGCATCCGCGTCATGGGTATGTTCGCCGGCGCCGTCCCGCGCGTCCTCCGCGTCGCCGTCGGCATCGTTGGCGGCCTGCGCGTTGCCCGCGCCGAGGCCGCCCGCGTCGATCGCGGCGTCGGCGGACGGGGCGGGCTTGTCGCCGGCCTCGCCATCGAACTTGAACTGCGGCTCCAGCTCGCCGATCTCCTTGAGCTCCGACAGCGGCGGCAACTCGTCCAGGCGCTTGAGGCCGAAGTAGTCAAGGAAGGCCTTGGTGGTGCCGAACAGCGCCGGCTTGCCCGGGACGTCGCGATGGCCGACCACGCGGATCCATTCGCGCTCTTCCAGGGCCTTGATGATGTTGCTGTTGACCGCCACGCCGCGGACCTGTTCGATCTCGCCGCGGGTGATCGGCTGGCGATAGGCGATCAGCGCCAGGGTCTCGAGCGTGGCGCGGGTGTAGCGGGTCTGGCGTTCGGTCCAGAGCCGGGCGACCCAGGCATGGACGTCGCCCTTGACCTGGAAGCGGAAGCCCGACGCCAGTTCGACCAGTTCCACGCCGCGTTCGGCGCAGCCGGCCTGCAGGGTCTCGATCGCCTGTTCGACGCTGCCCGCCGGGGCCGGCTGGTCCTCGGGGAACAGCGCGTGCAACTGGGCGAGCGTCAGCGGCTGGTGCGCGGCCAGCAGCGCCGCTTCGACGATCCGGTTGATGAGCGATTGGTCCAGCGATTGATCCATGGAATGCGTCTGTCTGCGGTTCTCGTGGTGGACGGCGGTGGCCGTCGCGCGGTGGGGCCGGGGCGGGCGGGCCGCCTCAGCCTGTCGGGGCGTCGTCGCGATCGAACTCGTCGCTCAGTTCGATCTGGCTGGGATCGTCCAGGATCGCCAGTGATTTCACGTAGATCGGCGCCAGCGGCGCCTCCTGCACGATGTCGATCAACTGTTCCTTGGCCAGGGTCAGCAGGCCGAGGAAGGTCACGACCACGCCGAGCTTGCCTTCCTCGACGGTGAACAGCTGTTCGAAGCGGTAGAACTGGCCGTCGTTCAGGCGCTCGAGCAGTTCGCCCATGCGCTGGCGGACGTTCAGTGCGTCGCGCTTGATCGCGTGCTGGGTGTACAGCTCCGCGCGCTTGAACACGTCGTGCAACGCCAGCAGCATTTCCTTCAGGTCCACCGGCGGCGGCACGCGGACGGCGGCGCGGTCGGGGACGAAGGCCGCGGCCGGCGCGGTGTCGCGATCCTGCCGGGGCAGGGTGTCCAGGTCCTCGGCGGCCTTCTTGAAACGCTCGTACTCCTGCAGTCGCCGCACCAGTTCGGCGCGCGGGTCTTCCTCTTCGCCTTCCTCGCTTGGCGGCCGCGGCAGCAGCATCCGCGACTTGATCTCGGCCAGGATGGCGGCCATCACCAGGTACTCGGCGGCCAGCTCGAAACGCATCTCGTGCATGGCCTGGATGTAGTCGACGTACTGCCGGGTGATCTCCGCGACCGGGATGTCGAGGATCTCCAGGTTCTGCCGGCGGATCAGGTACAGCAGCAGGTCGAGCGGGCCCTCGAACGCGTCGAGGATGACTTCCAGCGCGTCCGGCGGGATGTACAGGTCCTGCGGGATCTGCAGCACCGGCTGACCATGCACCATCGCCAGCGGCATTTCCTGCTGCTGCGGAGGCATGGGGGGCGTGTTGTGTACGGCCTCGGCGGGCTGAGCTTCTGTCTGCTCGGTCACTTCGGACGCGGTCGGGCTGGTCATGCGTGGCTGGCCCCTCCGGGGGCCATGCGATCCGCGCGCCGGCCCGGCGGGGGCGCGGCACGACGACATGGATGTCGCGGACGCTCCGGAGAGGCGGCCGCCGGGTGCAACGGACTGCGAAAGTGTCGATGCGGAAACCACAAGGCCCCGTCATCCGCGCCGGCATCCGCGGTCGGTCCGCGGCGACGAGGTGAAGCAGGAAGTCATGGTCCCGGGCCGGGGAGGGGCAGCGACGCACCGGGGTGCGAGGCGTGGCGACGGCGTGGGGCCTGTCGCGACGGGCCGCTGCAACCGGCCACATACAATTGCAGCCAAGGGTACGGGCTTGGATGAACGGTGTCCAGCGCCCGGCGCGTCGCGCTCCATGGGCCGTACAATCCATTCAGCATTCCCGGCATGTCGCCGGGCATCGACGAGGAGGCGGCAGGCAGATGTGGTACGTGATCGAAGGCCATGACGGCGAAGGCGTGCTCGACCGGCGCGCGGCCGCCCGACCGGCGCACCTGGCCCGCCTGGTCGCACTGCGCGACGCCGGGCACCTGCTGCTGGCAGGCCCCTGTCCGGCGATCGACGCCGAGGACCCCGGCCCGGCCGGTTTCAGCGGCAGCCTGGTCGTCGCCCAGTTCGACTCGCTGGAGCAGGCGCGCGCCTGGGCCGACGCCGACCCCTATGTCGAGGCGGGCGTCTACGAGCGCGTGGACGTGCGCCCGTTCCGCAAGGTGCTGCCGTGAACGGCGGGCCGCTCCCGCGCGAGGCGCGGCTCGCGGCGATCCGCGCCGCCCTGGAGCGGGCCCTGTCGCCGCTTGAGCTGCAGGTGGTCGACGACAGCGCCCGCCACGCTGGCCATGCAGGCGCGCGCGACGGGCGCGGGCACTTCAACGTGGACGTGGTCAGCGCCGTTTTCGAGGGGATGGCGCCGCTGGCCCGGCACCGCGCGGTTTACGCGGCGCTGGGCAGCCTGATGGAGACCGACATCCACGCCCTGTCGATCAATGCCCGGGCCCCGGCCGAGCGCGGGCACGGCCGCGCCGACTGACCATGCCCGCGGGCACCGGCGGCGTCGCACCGGCCCTCGGCAGCCGGCTTCGCGGGCCGCTATACTCGCTGGAAGCGCGGCCGACGGGTCGCGTATCGTTTAAGTCAATCAATGACTTGCGCGACATAATTAATCCATATTGAAATCAAGTGCGCGGTGCCGACGCACCCGCCAGAGGCCTCTTCGCCGCATGCGTCTGTCCACGATCAAGCTTTCCGGCTTCAAATCCTTCGTCGACCCGACCACCCTGCACCTGCCCACCAACATGACCGGCGTGGTCGGGCCCAACGGCTGCGGCAAGTCCAACATCATCGATGCGGTGCGCTGGGTCATGGGCGAGAGTTCGGCGAGCCGCCTGCGCGGCGACTCGCTGACCGACGTGATCTTCGCCGGTTCCTCCGCGCGCAAGCCGGTGTCGCAGGCGATGGTCGAGCTGGTCTTCGACAACGCCGACCGCACCATCACCGGCGAGTACGGCGCCTACGACGAGATCTCGGTCAAGCGCACGGTCAGCCGCGACGGCACCAGCCAGTACTACCTCAATGGCGCCAAGTGCCGTCGGCGCGACATCACCGACCTGTTCCTGGGCACCGGCCTGGGGCCGCGGAGCTACTCGATCATCGAGCAGGGCATGATCAGCAACATCATCGAGGCCAAGCCCGAGGAGTTGCGCATCTACCTGGAAGAGGCCGCGGGCATCTCCAAGTACAAGGAACGCCGCCGCGAGACCGAGATCCGCATCCGCCACACCCGCGAGAACCTCGACCGCCTGAACGACCTGCGCGAGGAAGTCGGCAAGCAGCTCGAACACCTCAACCGGCAGGCGCGCCAGGCCGAGCAGTACCAGGCCCTGCAGGCCGAGCGCCGGACCAAGGACGCCGAATGGAAGGCGCTCGAGCACCGCGCCCTCGACCAGAAGCTGCAGGCCCAGCGCGAGAAGCTGGCCCAGCAGGAGACCCGCCTGCAGCAACTGATCGCCGAGCAGCGCGAGGCCGAGCGCGAGATCGAGACCGGGCGCGTCAACCGCGAGGAGGCCGCCGAAGCCCTGGGCAAGGCCCAGGCCGCGAGCTACGAGGTCAGCGGCGCGCTGGCGCGGATCGAACAGCAGATCCAGCACCAGAAGGAAATGTCGACCCGCCTGCAGCGCGCGCGAGACGAGGCCCAGGCCGCGCTCAGCGAGATCGCCCGCCACATCGGCAACGACGAATCGCAACTGGAAGTCCTGCAGGCCTCGGTCGCCGAGGCCGAGCCGCGCCTGGAGCAGTTGCGCGAAGAGGACGCGGCCCGCCAGGACGCACTGCGCGACGCCGAGGCCCGGCTGTCGGACTGGCAGCAGCGCTGGGAACACCACAGCCGCGCCCAGTCCGAGGCAGTGCGCGCGGCCGACGTCGAACGCACCCGCATCGAGCACCTCGACCGCCAGGCGATGGACGCCGAGCGGCGCCGCGAGGCCCTGGCCAGCGAGCGCAGCGGCCTGGACCTGGACGCGCTGTCGGAAGCCTTCGCCGGCATCGAGGAACAGCACGAAACGCAGAAGCTTTCGCTCGACACGCTCACCGAGACCCTCGAGGCCCGCAAGGCCGCGGTCGGCGAGCTGCAGGAACAGCAGCGCGGGACCCAGTCCGAGCTGGCCGAGGCACGCAAGCAGGCCCAGGCCGCGCGTGGCCGGCTGTCCTCGCTGGAGACCCTGCAGCATGCCGCGCTGGGCCAGGAGCAGGGCGCGGCCCTGGACTGGCTGAAGGCGCGGGGCCTGGACTCGGCGGCGCGCGTGGGCGAGTCGCTGCAGGTCGAGCCCGGTTGGGAAAACGCGGTCGAGGCCGCGCTCGGGCAACTGATCGAAGGCGTGCTGGTGGAGGCGCCGGAAAGCCTGGTCGACGCGATCGGCGAGCTGGGCGACGACCGCCTGGCGCTCGTCGATCCCGCCACCGGCGAGGTGGACTGCGCGCCGACCTCGCTCGCCGCGCGGGTGAAGGGACCGCGCGCGATCCTGCGCCTGCTGGTCCCGCTGCACGCCGCCGAGGACATGGCTGCGGCACGCGCGCTGCTGCCGGGCCTGGGCGAAGGCGAATCGATCATCACCCGCGAGGGCGAGCGCCTGGGCGCTGGCTGGCTGCGCGTGCTGCGCTCGGGCGCGGCGAAGCAGGGCGCCCTGCTGCGCGAGCGCGAGATCCAGTCGCTGCGCAGTGACATCGAGGCCCTGCTGGCCCGCGAACAGGAACTCGAGTCGCTGCAGGTGCAACTGCGCGATCGCGCGCTGGCGGCCGAGCAGCAGCGCGAGGACGCCCAGCGCACGCTCTACATGGCCCACCGCAGCGTGTCCGAGCTGGCCGGCCAGTTGCAAAGCCAGCAGGGCCGGCTGGATTCCGCGCGAGGCCGCATCGAGAAGATCGACGCCGAGCTCGCCCAGCTGGCCGAGACCGCCGGCGCCAGTCGCGAACAGTCGCGCGAGGCGCGGATGCGGCAGGAAGAAGCGGTCATGAAGATGAGCGAGCTGGAGGACGCCCGCCAGCAGCTCGACGCCGAACGCACCCGCCTGGGCGAAGCCCGCGACCAGGCCCGCACGCTGGCGCGCGAATCGCGCGACACCGCCCATGCGCTGGCGCTGACCCTGGAGTCGCAGCGCACCCAGATCGCCAGCCTGGCCCAGGCGCTCGACCGGATGGGCGGCCAGCGCGGCCAGCTCGACAGCCGGCTGGAGGAACTGACGAGCCAGTTGATGGAAGGCGATTCCCCGGTCGACACCCTGGAAGCCCAGCGCCAGGTCGCGCTCGAGCAACGGGTATCGGCCGAGCAGGCGTTGACCCAGGCGCGTACCCGCGTGGACGGCATCGACGCCGACCTGCGCCGCTTCGAGCAGGTGCGCCAGCAGCGCGACGAACAGGCCCTGCAGCAGCGCGAGGCGATCGGCCAGCGGCGCCTCGACCAGCAGGCCCTGGTGCTGAAGGCCGAACAACTCGTGGAGGCGATCGTCGAAGAGGGCTTCACCCTCGAAGACGTCGCCAACACCCTGCCGGACGAAGCCGACGCGCAGGCCTGGGGCGCGGCGGTGACCGCCATCGACGCACGCCTGCGGCGCCTTGAACCGGTCAACCTGGCCGCCATCGCCGAGCATGCCGAGGCCGCCCAGCGCAAGGAATACCTGGACGCCCAGGACGTCGACCTGACCAGCGCGCTGGACACCCTGGAAGAGGCGATCCGCAAGATCGACCGCGAGACCCGAGGCCGCTTCAAGGACACCTTCGACCGCGTCAACAGTGGCGTCCAGGAGTTGTACCCGCGCCTGTTCGGCGGCGGCCACGCGTACCTGGAGCTCACCGGCGAGGACCTGCTCGACACCGGCGTAGCGATCATGGCGCGCCCGCCGGGCAAGCGGGTGTCCAACATCTCGCTGCTGTCGGGTGGCGAGAAGGCGATGACCGCGGTCGCGCTGGTGTTCGCGATCTTCCGACTGAACCCGGCGCCGTTCTGCCTGCTCGACGAAGTCGACGCGCCGCTCGACGAGGCGAACGTCGGCCGCCTGGCGGCGATGGTCAGCGAGATGAGCGAGCAGGTACAGTTCCTGTTCGTGACCCACAACAAGGCCACCATGGAGGCGGCCATGCAGCTGTCGGGCGTCACCATGCGCGAGCCGGGCGTCAGCCGCCTGGTCTCGGTCGACTTGGCCGAGGCCGCGCGCCTGGTGGGCGCGGCGTGACCGCCGCGATGCCCGGACCGCTTCCCACCGTTATGATCGTGGCCAGCGCCCACGCAAGGAGCTCATTCGATGTCTGAAGTCTGGCTGTTGCGCATCGGCATCCTGGTCGCCGGCCTGCTGCTGGTCGCGGCGATCTACTTCTTCGGCCGGCCGAGCAAGCCCGGCCAGGGCACGCGCAAGCCGCGCGAGCCGCAAGGCGATGCGCGCCGCGAACCCACCTTCAGCGAACGCCTGGATGCCGGTGGCGCGGACGCCGGCGTCGCGGACGAGCCGATCTCCCAGACCGACATGTTCGGCGAGCCCGCGCGGCCCGCCGCGGCGGGTGCGGAGGCCGGTCGCCGCGTGAGCGAGGAGTTCGACAAGATCGTCACCCTCTACCTGGCCGCGCGCGCGGGCGAGAAGCTGCACGGCCCCGACATCGTGGTCGCCGCGGAGAAGGCCGGCCTGGTCTATGGCTACATGGGCGTGTTCCACCGCCTCGACGAGCACCATCCCGAGCGCGGGCCGGTGTTCAGCGTGGCCAACATCATGAAGCCCGGCAGCTTCGACATGGCCGACATCCAGTCGCTGCAGACGCCGGCGATCGCCTTCTTCCTGACCCTGCCGGCGCCGGTCCCCGCGCTCGACGCCTGGGAGGCCATGCTGCCGACCGCGCAGCGCATGGCCGAACTGCTCGACGGCGTCGTGCTCGACGAGCAGCGCAATGCCCTGGGTCGCCAGCGCGTGGCCCACATCCGCGACGAACTGCGCGCGTATGACCGCCAGCGCGAGGCGCCGCCACTGAGCAAGCCCGGCCGCTGGTAAGCGCAACGCCGGCCGCCCGGCCCCGTGGTCGCCCCGGGGCGCGGCCGGCCGCATCGACACGGAATCCGCCATGAGCCCCGATCCCGCCGCGCGTATCGCCGAGCTGTGCCGACAGCTCAACGACGCCAACTACCGCTACCACGTGCTCGACGACCCGGCGATCCCCGACGCCGAGTACGACCGCCTGCTGCGCGAGCTCGATGAACTGGAGGCCGCGCATCCCGGGCTCGCCAGTCCCGACTCGCCGACCCAGCGCGTCGGCGCGGCGCCTTCGGGCGCGTTCGACGAAGTCCGCCACGCGATCCCGATGCTGTCGCTGGGCAATGCCTTCAGCGAAGAGGAAGTGCGCGACTTCGTGCGCCGGATCGACGAACGCATCGGCCGCGAGTCGCCGCGCTTTTCGGTGGAGCCCAAGCTCGATGGCCTGGCGATCAGCCTGCGCTACGAAGGCGGCCGCTTCGTGCAGGGTGCGACCCGTGGCGACGGTGCCACCGGCGAGGACGTCACCGCCAACCTGCGCACGATCAAGGCGATCCCGCTGGCACTGCGCGGCGAAGGCTGGCCTGGGGTGCTCGAGGTCCGTGGCGAGGTCTACATGCCGCTGGACGCGTTCAAGGCCTACAACGCGCGTGCGCTCGCCGATGCCGGCAAGGGCGGTGGCGACAAGGTGCTGGCCAATCCGCGCAACGGCGCGGCCGGTTCGCTGCGCCAGCTCGACCCGCGCGTGACCGCACGCAGGCCGCTGGCGTTCTACGCCTACGGCACCGGCGCCGTCGAGGGCGGTACGCTGCCCGACACCCACTCGGCAACGCTGGCCCGGCTGCGCGACTGGGGATTCCCGGTCAGCGCGCAGAGCGAAGTGGTGGAGGGCGCCGAGGGGCTGCTCGATTATTACCAGCGGATGGGCGAGGCCCGCGACGGCCTGCCGTTCGACATCGACGGGGTGGTCTACAAGCTCGACGATTACGAAGGCCAGCGCGAGATGGGCTTCGTCTCGCGTGCGCCGCGCTGGGCGATCGCGCACAAGTTCCCGGCGCAGGAGCAGTCGACCCTGCTCGAGGGCATCGACATCCAGATCGGCCGGACCGGCGCGGCCACACCGGTCGCACGACTGCAGCCGGTCCAGGTCGCCGGCGTCGTGGTCACCAACGCCACCTTGCACAACGCCGACCAGATCGCCCGCCTGGACGTGCGGCTGGGCGACACGGTGATCGTCCGCCGCGCCGGCGATGTCATCCCCGAAGTGGTGCGCGTGGTGCCCGAGCAACGCGCGCCCGACGCCGCGCCCTGGACGATGCCCGACGCCTGCCCGGTCTGCGGATCGGAGCTGGTGCGCGACGAGGGCGGCGTGGCCTGGCGGTGTTCGGGCGGACTGGCCTGCGCCGCGCAGCGCAAGGAAGCGGTGCGCCATTTCGCCTCGCGGCGCGCGATGGACATCGAGGGCCTGGGCGAGCGTTACATCGAGGACCTCAGCGACCTGGGCTACCTCGACAGCGTCGCCGACCTGTACCGGCTGTCGCTCGAGGACCTGCTCGGGATGAAGCGGCGCGCAGACGAACGCGACGGCACCACCCCGGAAACGGTGAAGGGCGGCAAGGTCGCCAGCAAGTGGGCGGAGAACCTGATCGAGGCGATCGACCGCAGCCGCGACACGACACTCGAGCGTTTCCTGTTCGCGCTGGGCATCCAGCACGTGGGCGAGAGTACCGCGAAGGCGTTGGCGAACTGGTTCGGTGATCTCGCCCTGATCCGGCGCCTGCCCTGGCCGCTGTTCAAGCGCGTGCCCGACATCGGCGGCGAGGTGGCGCGCAGCATCGGCCACTTCTTCGACCAGCCCGGCAACCAGCAGGTCATCGACGCGTTGCTCGAGCGTGGCGTGCGGATCGGCGATACCCATGCGCCCAGTCCGCAATTGCGCGAGGGCCTGGCATGGTCGACGCTGCTCGCCGACCTGGAGATCCCGCGCCTCACGCCACTGCGGGCGGGCCAGGTCGCTGCGGCCTTCGGCGATGCGAAGGCCGTGCTCGAGGCGCCCGAACATGGCTTCGTCACCGCCGGCCTGCCGGCCGACACCGCGCGTGCCCTGGTGGACTGGCGTGCCGACGCGGCCCACGCACGCCTGCTCGCCGCCACGGGCGAGGCCGCCGACACCCTGCTCGCGCGCCTGCCGGCCGACGAAGCACGTCCGGCCGGGCCGCTCGACGGCCTGACCGTGGTGCTGACCGGCACGCTCTCGGCGATGACGCGCGACGACGCCAAGGCACGCCTGGAGGCGCTCGGCGCGAAGAGCGCGGGCAGCGTCTCGAAGAAGACGAGCTTCGTGGTCGCCGGCGAGGCCGCCGGTTCCAAGCTGGCCAAGGCCGAGTCGCTGGGCGTCGAGGTCTGGGACGAAGCGCGCCTGCTCGATTTCCTCGCCTCGCACGGGCAGGGCATCGACGCATGACGCCGGACTGGCGTCCCGCCGCGTCGTTCGAGACCCTGCGCCTGCGCGCGCGGCTGAATGCCTGCATCCGCGACTTCTTCGCCGATCGTGGGGTCACCGAGGTGGAGACTCCGGTCATGTCCATGGCCGGCAACACGGACCCCAACATCGCCTCGTTCTCACTGGACTTCAGCGGGCGCACGGACGGCGCGCCGCGCCGGCGCTGGTTGCGGACCTCGCCGGAGTTCCCCCTCAAGCGCCTGTTGGCGGCCGGTTTCGGCGACTGCTACGAACTCGGGCGCGTGTTCCGCGACGGTGAAGCGGGCGGACGCCACAACCCCGAGTTCACCATGCTCGAGTGGTACCGGCTGGGCTGGGACCACCGCCGCCTGGTCGGCGAGACCGCCAGCCTGGTCCAGGCTGCCCTGGCGCTGGTCGGACGCAGCGCCGAGCTGGTCGAGGTCGATTACCACGACCTGTACCGGCGCGAGCTGGGCATCGACCCGGCGCAAGCGTCGATCCCGCAGATGCGTTCGGCGCTGGGCGACGTGGAGATCGATCCCGGCGGCCTGACGCGCGACGACTGGCTCGACCTGCTGATGACGCATCGCCTGCAACCGGGCTTCCCGCGCGACCGCCTGCTGGCGGTCGTCGACTACCCGGCGAGCCAGAGCGCACTGGCGCGCATCCGCGCGTCCGGTGGCGCCAACCCGGGTGTGGCCGTCGCCGAGCGCTTCGAGCTGTACCTGGGGCCACTTGAGCTGGCCAACGGCTACCACGAGCTGGCGGACGCCCGTGAGCAGGGGGCCCGGTTCCTGAACGACGGCCGGGTGCGTGAAGCGCGCGGACAGGACGCGCCGCCCATCGACGATCGCCTGCTGGCCGGGCTCCGGGCGGGCCTGCCCGACTGCGCCGGCGTGGCCCTGGGGATCGACCGCCTGCTGATGGCCATGCTGGGCAGCGATCGCATCGCCGACGTGCTCGCCTTCGACTTTTCACGAGCCTGAACCCCTGCCGCCGCCGCCGACCTCGCGTGCACCGGGCATTCATCATGCACACGCGATAAGCTCGGACGGAGTGGATCGAATTCCGGCTGTGACCGCGCCTGCCCGGGGGCAGGTGTCGAGGAGGAAATGCATGACCAGGCTGTTCAGGGGTGTGGTGGCCGCGGCGATGCTCGCCTGCACGGGCTGCGTGCTCGATCCGGGGATCTTCGGCGGCGGCAGCTATCCCTATCCCGGCCAGGGCTACCCGGTCGGTGGCGATTACCCCTATCCCGGCGGCGGCGCTGCCTACGGCGCGCCGTTCCGCTGCGAATCCAACGACGACCGCACCCGCCGGTGCCCCGCCGACACCCGCGGCGGCGTGCGATTGACGCGCCAGTTGTCCAACACGCCCTGCATCCGCGGACGCACCTGGGATGCCGACCGCAACGGTGTGTGGGTGACCGGAGGCTGCCGCGCGGAATTCATCGCCGGGCAGGGCAGCGGGGGCGGCTATCCGGTTGGTGGCGGCAACGACCTGGTGCGCTGCGAATCCGACGACATGCGCACGCGTCGTTGCGCGGCCGATACCCGCGGCGGGGTGCGCCTGGTCCGCCAGCTCTCGTCGACGGCTTGCATCGAGGGCCGGACCTGGGGCCACGACGCCAACCAGGTATGGGTCACCGCCGGCTGCCGCGGCGAGTTCGCGACCGGCCGCGGCGGTGGCTACCGCCCCAATCCCGGGCCGGGACCGGCGCAGATCCTGCGTTGCGAGTCCAAGGACGGGCGCCAGCGCCGCTGCAACGCCACGATCCGCCGCCAGGCCACGCTGGTCCGGCAGCTTTCCAGCTCGCCCTGCATCCGCGGCAGCAGCTGGGGCTGGGATGCCAACGGCATCTGGGTCGGCAGCGGTTGCCGCGCGGAGTTCAGCATCCGCTGACGCGGCCGCCGCGGGCGGGCGGTTACACTGGCGGGATGAGCCAGGATATCGATTTCGACCGTTACGACCGCATCCGCCCCATTCGCTGGACGGGCGATGCCCTGGAGTTGCTCGACCAGCGCAAACTGCCGTTCGAGGTCGACTACGTCCGCTGCACCGACAGCGACGAGGTCGCCGCCGCGATCCATGCGCTGACCGTGCGCGGCGCGCCGGCGATCGGCATCTCGGCGGCCTGGGGCGTGGTCCTGGCGACGCGCGACGTGCAGGCCGACAGCGGCGCCCAGGCCCTGCCGCTGCTGGAGCCTGCGATGCAGCGCCTCAACGCGGCGCGGCCCACCGCGGTCAACCTCGCCTGGGCGCTGGCGCGCATGCGCCGCGTCCTCGCCACGGCCGGTGCCGACTGGCGCGAGGTGCTTGCTCGCGAGGCGCAGGCGATCTCGGACGAGGACCTGGCCGCGAACCGCCACATGGGCGCCCTGGGCGCCGCGCTCATCGCGCCGGGCAGCGGGGTGATGACCCATTGCAATACCGGCTCGCTCGCCACCGCCGGCTTCGGCACCGCGCTGGGCGTGATCCGCGCCGGCGTCGCGCAGGGGCGCATCGGCAAGGTCTACGCCGGCGAAACGCGGCCCTGGCTGCAGGGCGCGCGTTTGACCTCCTGGGAGCTGCAGCAGGACGGCATCGCGCCGACCCTCGTCGCCGATGCGGCCGCCGCGCACCTGATGAAGACCGGCGCGGTGCAGTGGGTGGTCGTCGGGGCCGACCGCATCTGCGCCAATGGCGACACCGCCAACAAGATCGGCACCTACCAGCTGGCGATCTCGGCCCGCCACCACGGCGCGAAGTTCATGGTCGTGGCGCCGTCCTCCACGGTCGACATGGACACGCCGTCCGGCGAGGCCATCGAGATCGAGGAACGCGATCCGGGCGAGATGTTCGCCATCGGCGGCGTGCGCACCGCTGCCCACGACATCGTGGCCTGGAACCCGGTGTTCGACGTCACCCCGCACGATCTGATCGATGCCATCGTCACCGAGAAGGGCGTCATCGAGCACCCTGACGCCGCCGCGATGCGGGCCGCATTCGGCGGCTGAAGCCGCGGCGGAGGCGGCATTCGCGGCGGTATCCCGGGCGGCTCGCGCAAGTGCTTGTTTTTGCGTTGGAATCCCGGCGTGCCCGGACGGGGGAAGGGGGGCGGTTCGTGCTATGATTTCACGTCTTTTTCATGCGCTCTCCAGCGCCCGTGCCACGCCTCGCCGCCGCCTTGCGACCGGGGCGGCGGGAACGGTCGGGGGAGGGGCCTGATCCACCGCCCACAACGGAAACCCGATGGCCGAACTCGCCAAGGAAATCATCCCGGTAAACCTCGAAGACGAGATGCGTCGCAGCTACCTGGATTACGCCATGAGCGTGATCGTGGGACGCGCGCTTCCCGACGCCCGGGACGGACTCAAGCCGGTGCACCGCCGCGTGCTTTACGCGATGAACGAGCTCGGCGCGCACAGCAACAAGCCCTACTACAAGTCGGCGCGCGTCGTCGGTGACGTCATCGGTAAGTACCATCCGCATGGCGACTCGGCGGTGTACGACACCCTCGTGCGCATGGCGCAGCCGTTCTCGCTGCGCTACATGCTGATCGACGGCCAGGGCAACTTCGGCTCGATCGACGGCGACAGCGCCGCGGCCATGCGTTACACCGAGGCGCGCATGTCGCGGCTCAGCCATGAACTGATGGCCGACATCGACAAGGAAACCGTCGATTTCCAGCCCAACTACGACGAGAAGGAACTCGAGCCCACGGTCATGCCGACCCGGGTGCCGAACCTGCTGATCAACGGCTCGGCCGGCATCGCGGTCGGCATGGCGACGAACATCCCGCCGCACAACCTGTCGGAAGTGGTCGACGCCACGATCGCGCTGATCGACCAGCCCGACATCGACGTCGACGCCCTGATGGAATACGTCCCGGGCCCCGACTTCCCGACCGCCGGCATCATCAACGGCACCTCGGGCATCATCAACGCCTACCGCACCGGCCGCGGCCGCGTGCGAATGCGCGCGCGCGCCGAGGTCGAGGTCAACGAGACCACCGGCCGCGAGGCCATCGTCGTCACCGAGATCCCCTACCAGGTCAACAAGGCCCGGCTGATCGAGAAGATCGCCGAGCTGGTCAAGGAGAAGCGCCTGGAGGGCATCTCCGAGCTGCGCGACGAGTCCGACAAGGACGGCATGCGCATCTTCATCGAGGTCAAGCGCGGCGACTCGGCCGAGGTCGTGCTGAACAACCTGTACCAGCAGACCCAGATGGAGTCGGTGTTCGGCATCAACATGGTGGCGATCGTCGATGGCCGCCCGCAGTTGCTGAACCTCAAGGACCTGATCGAGATCTTCGTCAGGCACCGCCGCGAGGTGGTGACCCGCCGCACCATCTTCGAGCTGCGCAAGGCACGCCAGCGCGCCCACATCCTGGAAGGCCTGACGGTCGCGCTCGCGAACATCGACGAGATGATCGAGCTGATCAAGACCTCGGCCAACCCGAACGAGGCGCGCGAGCGCATGCTCGCCCGCACCTGGGAAGCGGGCCTGGTCGGCACGCTGCTGGAGGCCGCCGGCGCCGAGGCCTCGCGCCCGGAGGACCTGCCGCAGGGCGTGGGCCTGGTCGACGGCCGCTACCAGCTCACCGAGAACCAGGCGCAGCAGATCCTGGAGATGCGCCTGCATCGCCTGACCGGCCTGGAGCAGGAAAAGCTCACCGAGGAATACAAGCTGCTGCTGGAGACCATCCGCGGCCTGATCGAGATCCTCGAGGATCCGGCGGTGCTGATGGAGGTGATCCGCACCGAGCTGCGCAACGTCAAGGAAGAGTTCGGCGACGCCCGCCGTTCCGAGATCCGCCAGAGCGAGGAGGACCTGGACATCCTCGACCTGATCGCGCCGGAGGACGTGGTCGTCACGCTGTCGCACTCCGGTTACGCCAAGCGCCAGCCGGTGACGGCCTACCGTGCGCAGAAGCGCGGTGGCCGCGGCCGCAACGCGGCCAGCACCAAGGACGAGGATTTCATCGACCAGCTGTGGCTGGTCAACACCCACGACACGCTGCTGACCTTCACCAGCACCGGGCGCGTGTTCTGGCTGCCGGTGCACCAGTTGCCCGATGCCGGCCCCAATGCCCGCGGCCGCCCGATCATCAACTGGATCCCGCTGGAGGAGGGCGAGCGCGTGCAGGCCGTGCTGCCGGTGCGCGAGTACGCCGGTGACCGCTTCGTCTTCTTCGCCACGCGCCATGGCACGGTCAAGAAGACCCCGCTGGCGGAGTACGCCTACCGCCTGCAGCGCGGCAAGATCGCGATCAACCTCGACGAAGGCGACGCCCTCGTCGGCGTGGAGATGACCGACGGCGAGCGCGACGTGATGCTGTTCGCCAGCAACGGCAAGGCCGTGCGCTTCGGCGAGTCCGAGGTCCGTTCGATGGGCCGCACCGCCACCGGCGTGCGCGGCATGCGCCTGGCCGAGGGCGAGGAAGTGGTCAGCCTGATTGTCGTCGAGGGTGATGGCGACATCCTCACCGCCAGCCAGCGCGGCTATGGCAAGCGCACGCCGCTGGACGAGTACCCCTGCAAGGGTCGCGGCATCCAGGGCGTGATCGCGCTCAAGACCACCGATCGCAACGGCAAGCTGGTCGGCGCGGTGCAGCTGAGCGAACAGCACGAGGTCCTGCTGATCTCCGACGGTGGCACCCTGGTGCGCACGCGCGCATCGGAGATCTCCCAGGTCAGCCGCAACACCCAGGGCGTGACCCTGATGCGCCTGGCCAAGGACGAGACCCTGCAGGCGATCGAACGCCTGGATGCGTCGCTCGACGCCGACGACGAGGCGGCCGACGCCGACCTTCCCGAAGGCCTGGCACCGGTCAATCCCGCGGCCGACACGGACGCGCCGACGCCTGATCCGCAGGCCTGACCGGAACCGGTGCCAGGAAGGCACCGGAATCGATGTCATGCGACGCCGCCCCCCGGGGCGGCGTCGTCGTTTTTCCGCCCCCGAAGGTCGCGCGTTGCACCGGGTCTATACTCGTTGCAGGACACGAGTACCGGGGAAGGGGGCGAACGCATGCACGCTATCGGCGACAGCACCGTGCACGGGTGGGATCGGCTTGGACGCATGGCCAGGAGGGGCGCGTTGCTGGGCCTGCTGGCCTGCGCACTCGTCGTCGTGGGTTGCGATCGCGACAAGGATGGCCAACTGCCCGAAACCACCGGGACGCCGGTGCGCGCCGAAAAGGCGGCGATCGAGGGCTTTGCGCTGGACTCGGCCTATCCCGACGAGGTTGATGGCGAACTGGGCATCGCGCTCGAGTTCACCCAGCCGCTGGTGGAGTCGCAGGATTTCGACGCGCTGCTCGCGGTCACCGACGACAAGGGCGCGGTGGTGAAGGGCAGCTGGGTGCTTGACGACAAGGCACGCATCCTGCGTTTCCCGCACGTGCAGGCCGACGAGGACTACAAGGTCGCGGTGAAGGCCGGCCTGGTGGCCGCACGGGGCGAGCGCCTCGATCGCGCGCTGGACCTGAGCGTGCACACCGGTCCGCTGGAGCCGGTGGTCGGGTTCGCCTCGCAGGGCAGCGTGCTGCCGGCGCGCGAGAGTCGCGGCCTCCCGGTGGTCTCGGTGAATGTCCCCGAAGTCGACGTGGAGTTCCTGCGCGTGCGCGAGAAATCGCTGCCGCGCTTCTTCGGCGAGTACCAGCGCGGCGGGCGTCGCAGCGGCTGGGAGCTCGACGCGGACTACGCCGACAACGTGCCGCTGGCGGACCTGGCCGACCCGGTCTACGTCAACCGCTTCGCGCTCGACGGCAAGCCCAATGAGCGCGTGTTGACCTACCTGCCGCTGCAGGACATCCGCGAACTGCAGGAGCCCGGCCTGTACTTCGCTGTCATGAAGCGCGTGGGGCGCTTCAGCGGACAGATGGAGACGGCCTTCTTCACCGTCAGCGACCTCGGCCTGCACGTGCGCGCCTACGGCGACAAACTCTTCGTGCACGCGGCTTCGCTGGCCAGCGGCGCGCCGATCAGCACCGCGGAACTGGGGATCCTCGACGCCAATGGCGAGCCCGTGCTGTCGGGCGAGACCGATCGCCACGGCAACGCGATGCTCGACTACCGCCTCGATGCCGGCCACGTGATCGTCGCCCGACGTGGCAGCGACGTGTCGATGCTGCCGTTCAACCAGCCCGCCCTGGACCTGTCGGAGTTCGCCGTCGCCGGTCGCGAGCAGGCCTGGTTCGACGTATTCGCCTGGTCCGGCCGCGACCTCTACCGCCCCGGCGAGACCGTGCGCGTGTCGGCGCTGCTGCGCGACCAGGACGGCCGCCCGCTTGGCGACAAGGCGCGCCAGCCGCTGTACGTGCGTTACGTGCAACCCGACGGCAAGGCGCTGATCGAGTCGCGCGTGACGCCCGATGCGCAGGGCTACGTGCGCCACGAGCAGGCCATCCCGGCCGATGCCGCCACCGGACGCTGGAAGATCGAGTTCCGAAGCGACCCCGACAGCAAGGAGGCGGTGCAGGGCATGACCCTGCGCATCGAGGAATTCCTGCCCGAGCGGATGAAGCTCGAACTCGACAGTGCCCAGCCGCGGCTGGAGAAGGGCAAGCCCCTGGCGCTCGAGGTCGCGGGTGCCTACCTGTATGGCGCGCCTGCGGCCGGCAACCGCTTCACCGCGAAGCTGGCCGTGGCCGTTGAGCAGCATCCCGTCGAGTCGCTCCCGGGCTACTTCTTCGGCGACCCCACGCTGTCCTTGCCACGCGAGGCCCGCGACGTCATCGACGCCACGCTCGACGAGGAAGGCCGGCTGCAGGAGTCGATCGCGCTGCCCGATGAAGTCAAGGGCGACACGCCGGTGGCCGCCATCGTGTCCGGCAGCCTGTTCGAGACCGGTGGCCGCAGCGTCAACCGCACGCTCAAGCGCGTGCTCTGGCCCGCCGACGCGCTGGTCGGCATCCGTCCGCTGTTCGACGACAAGGACGGCGCCGACGCCAATGCCCCGGCCGGCTTCGAGCTCAGGCGCGTGGATGCCGACGGCGCACCGCGCCCGGCGAAGGGCCTGCGCGTGACCCTCGTGCGCGAGCACCGCGATTACCACTGGAACTACGACGAGGACGGCGGTTGGGACCACGATTTCACCCGACGCTACGAGGACATCGATACCCGCACCGTCGATGTCGGCGATGCACCGCTGAAGCTGGATTTCCCGGTCGAGTGGGGTGACTACCGGCTGGACGTGGTCGACCCCGCCACCGGCCTGGCCACCCGTTATCCGTTCACCGCGGGCTGGAGCTGGAACGACGACAACCGCGGCCTCGACGCGCGCCCCGACAAGGTCAAGCTCGCGCTGGACAAGACCGCCTATCGCGCCGGCGACACCCTGGAGGTGACGCTGACGCCACCGCACGAGGGCAAGGGCCTGGTGATGGTGGAGAGCGACCGCATGCTGTTCGTGCAGGGCGTGGAGGCCAGGGCCGGCACCACCGTGTCGATCCCGGTCACCGAAGACTGGGAGCGGCACGACGTCTACGTCACCGCGCTGGTGTTCCGCGGCGGCAGCGCACCGAGCAGGATCACCCCCGCACGGGCCGTCGGCGTGGCCCACGTGCCCATGGATCGCCGCGACCGCACGGTGGCCGTCGGCCTGGCCGTGCCGGACATGATGCGGCCAGAGCAGGACCTCGCGGTGACCGTCAGCGCGCCGCAGCTGGCCGGCAAGGACGCCTACGCGACGATCTCCGCGGTCGACGTCGGCATCCTCAACATCACCCGCTTCCCGGTGCCCGACGCCGCCCGGCACTTCTTCGCCCAGCGCCGCCTCGGCGTCGATGCCTACGACGTCTACGGCCGCGTGATCGAGAGCTTCGACGGCGCGATGGCCCGGATCCGCTTCGGCGGCGACATGGCGCTGCAGCCGCTCGCGCAGGCCCGGAGGCCCACCGCGCGGGTGCAGACCGTCGACCTGTTCGCCGGCCCCGTGAAGCTCGACGCCCGCGGCATCGCCCGGGTCAAGCTGCCGGTCCCGGACTTCAACGGCACCCTGCGGGTGTCGGCCCTGGTCTTCGCTGGCGACCGCTACGGCAGTCGCGATGCCGAAGTCGTGGTGCGCGCGCCGGTGCTGGCCGAGGCCAGCCTGCCGCGCGTGCTCGCGCCGGGCGACCGCAGCAAGCTCACGCTCGACCTGCAGAACTTCACCGGCAAGCCCGGGGCGTTCAAGGTGCGCGTCGATGGCATCGGCCCGCTGTCGGTCGGCGAGCCCAACCGCAACGCCTCGCTCGCCGTCGACGGCAAGACGACCCTCGATTTCCCGCTCCAGGCGCGCGAGGGCTACACGACGGCGCAGGTGCGCGTGCGCGTGGAGGGCAACGGCTTCAAGGTCGACCGCAAGTACGACCTGCCCGTGCGCGCGGGCTGGCCTTCGGTGATGCGGGCGCGGACCCGGGTCCTGGACGAACTGGCCACCCTGCGGATGGACGCGGGCCTGGCCAGCGGCCTGATGCCCGATTCGGTGACCGCGCGCCTGTCGGTCAGCGCGATGCCCCCGATCCCGTTCGCATCTGCGCTCAAGGACGCCTTGCGCTATCCCTACGGCTGCGCCGAGCAGACCACCAGCAAGGGCTACGCCGCGCTGGAGCTGGACGAGGCGACGGCACGGATGCTCGGCGTCGCCGGCCTGGGCGATGCCGCGCGCCGGACGCGGATGGAAGGCGCGTTCGCGCGCCTGTCGTCCATGCAGGTCAGCTCGGGCCACTTCTCGATGTGGGGCAACGGCGACTACGTCAATCCGATCGTCACGCCCTATATCGTCGAGTTCCTGCTCGACGCGCGCGAGGCCGGCTTCGACGTGCCCGACACGATGCTGCAGAAGGCCTTGAAGGTGCTCAGCGAGGACCTGCTGTCGGGCAACCAGGGCTTCCATGGCTACGACGAGCGCGAGCACATGCGCTTTGCCTACCAGGCCTATGCCGGCTACGTGCTTGCCCGGGTCAACCGGGCGCCGCTGGGGACCCTGCGGGCGATGTTCGACGACCGGCGCGACCGCAGCCTGACCGGATTGCCGCTCGTGCACCTGGGCGTGGCGCTTTCGCTGCAGGGCGACAAGGCGCGCGGCACGCGTGCGATCGCCGCCGGCTTCGGCCGCGACCGCGCCAAGCGGCCGCGCTACCTCGGCGACTACGGCAGCCTCGTCCGCGACGACGCCCTGATGATCGCGTTGCTGCACGAACACGACCTCGCCCGGCCCGAGTTCGATGCCCGCTCGGTCGACCTGGCGCGCGAGCTCGATGCACGCCGCAATCGCGGCTGGCTGTGGCTGAGCACCCAGGAACAGGTCGCGCTGGCGCGGCTGGGCAAGGCCCTGCTGGCCGACCAGTCGCGCGAGCTCTCCGGCGAGTGGACCGTGGGCGACGCGCGCTCGAAGGCGGCGCTGGCGCGCTTCATCGGTCGCGACTTCGACCATGGCGACTTGGTCGCGGGCGTCGCGTTCGAGCCGGAAGGGTCGACGCCGCTGTTCGCGAACTTCGAGGTCGTGGGCGTGCCGCGCACGGCACCGGCCGCCGACGACTCGGTCCTCAAGGTCGTGAGGCGCTGGTACCGCACCGACGGCAAGCCCTGGCCCGGCGGCGCGCTCGAGGAGGGCGAGGTGCTGGTGGCCGCGGTGAGCATCACCAGCGACCGCGACATGCCCGACGCACTGCTGACCGACCTCTTGCCCGCCGGCCTGGAGATCGAGAACCTCAACCTCGGCGATGCCGCGCAGTGGGCCGACGTGGTCATCGATGGCATCAACCTCGACGAGCGTGAGGACGCCGCCCAGGTCCGCCACGAGGAGTTCCGCGACGACCGCTACGTCGCCGCGGTGAAGCTCGACCGCGGCAACGCCGCACGCCTGTTCTACCTGGTCCGCGCGGTGACGCCGGGGCACTACACGGTCCCGCCGCCGATGGTCGAAGACATGTACCGCCCCGAGTTGCGGGGGATCGGCCAGGCCTCGCCGGCCACGGTCGACGTGGTGCCGCCCGGCACGCCCTGACGGACGGCACGCCCGTCCCGCCCGCCGCGAATGGCGGGCGGGGCAGGGCGGCCACCAGGCCCAGGATCGCCGCGTCATGACCCGCACCGCTCGCCGCCGCCTGCTCAAGACGACGCTCGCGGGACTGCTCATGGCGACCGGCGCCATGCTGCTCGACCTCGCGTTCCCGCTGCCGCTGCCCGATGCACGCGACGCCGGCGCGGTGGTGCTGGCCGCGGATGGGACGCCGCTGCGGGCCTTCGCCGACCGTGGCGGCATCTGGCGCTATCCGGCCGATCCCGGGGAGG
This sequence comes from Marilutibacter aestuarii, assembly GCF_006546775.1. Taxonomy (GTDB): domain Bacteria; phylum Pseudomonadota; class Gammaproteobacteria; order Xanthomonadales; family Xanthomonadaceae; genus Marilutibacter; species Marilutibacter aestuarii. The sequence goes on along the minus strand of NZ_VICE01000131.1, from coordinate 1,716 downwards.
TCTCGCCCCGCTACCTCGAAGCCCTGCTCGCCTACGAGGACAGCTGGTTCTGGCGCCACCCGGGGGTGAACCCGCTGGCCCTGCTGCGCGCCGGCGGGCAATGGCTGCGGCATGGCCGCGTGGTGTCGGGCGGGTCCACCCTGACCATGCAGGTCGCGCGGATCATCGATCCGCCAGCCGGCGGCAGCCGGACCCCCTGGGCCAAGGCGCGGCAGGTATTGCGCGCGCTGCAGCTCGAGGCCCATCTGTCCAAGCGCGAGATCCTTGGCCTGTACCTCGATCGCGCGCCCTTTGGCGGCACCATCGAAGGCGTGGAGGCCGCGAGCTGGGCCTACCTGGGCAAGTCCGCGTCGAAGCTCTCCGATGCCGAGGCGGCCCTGCTGGTGGTGTTGCCGCAAGCGCCCAGCCGATGGCGTCCCGACCGCGAGCCCGAGGCGGCGCGCGCCGCGCGCGACAAGGTGCTCGACCGCATGGCGTCCACGGGCACCTGGACCGCGCGCGAGGTGGCCGATGCGCGCATCGAGCCGGTCGTCGCGCGCAGCCTGCACGTGCCGCGCCACGCCGCCCTGCTGGCGCGCCGCCTGCGCCAGGCGCATCCGCGCGAACGCCGGATCACCTCGACGATCGACATCGACCTCCAGCGCACCCTGGAGGCGCGGGTCGCAAGCTACTTTTCCGACCTCCCCCCGCGGACATCGGCGGCCCTGCTGGTGGTGGACAACGCAACCATGGAGGCGCGCGCGTACGTGGGTTCGGTCGAGTTCGCCGACGCCGAACGGCTGGGCCACGTCGACATGGTGCGCGCCTGGCGCTCGCCCGGCTCGACCCTCAAGCCCTTCCTGTATGGCCTGGCGATCGACGATGGACTGATCCACTCCGGCAGCCTGATGGTGGACGCGCCGCAGTCGTTCGGCGACTACCGGCCGGGCAACTTTGATGCCGCCTACCGGGGCCCGGTCAGCGCCGCCGAGGCCTTGCAGCTCTCGCTCAACGTGCCCGCCGTGGACCTGCTCGACCGCGTGGGGCCGGTGCGCTTCGCCGCGCGCCTGGCCCATGCCGGCATCGACCTGCACTGGCCGCGCGGGGCGGCGCCCAACCTGTCGATGATCCTGGGCGGGACCGGCGCCCGGCTGGAGGACCTCGTCGGCGCGCATGCGGCGCTCAACCGCGAGGGCCTGGCGGGGCGGGTGCGCTATCGCCCGGACGATCCTCGCGCCGACCGGCGCCTGCTCTCGCCCGGGGCGGCGTGGATCGTCCGCTGGATCCTCGAGGACAACCCCCGGCCAGGCTCGGCCGACAGCTTCGATGCCAGCGGGCGCGCCCGCGTGGCCTGGAAGACCGGGACCAGCTATGGCTTCCGCGATGCCTGGGCGCTGGGCGGCACTCGGCGGCACACGGTCGGCGTATGGGTCGGGCGGCCCGACGGCACGCCCTTGCCGGGCCAGTACGGCGCGGTCACCGCCTTGCCGTTGCTGTTCGAGGTGGTCAACGCCTTGCCCCGGCACCGCGGCGACGCGGCGGCCGCGCCGCCACCGCCGGACGTGGCGGCCATCGAGGCCTGCTGGCCGCTGGGCCTGCCCTTCGATCCGCAAGCGCCTTCGCTGTGCCGTCGCAGGCACGACGCGTGGACCCTGGCCGGGGTGGTGCCGCCCACCGCCGCCGAGCGCGGCGCCCGCCTGTGGAGCGCGGGCGTCGAGCGTTTCCAGGTCGACGCCG
>NZ_VICE01000130.1 GCF_006546775.1 Marilutibacter aestuarii | reverse complement strand
TACGGCGGCGGCCACATGCCCCAGGCGCCGCTCGGCCTGGCCCAGGTCGCGGAGGTGCGCAGCGCCTATGGTGCGCTCTACGGCAGCGGCGGCAGCCCTTCGGCCCCGTCGGCTTCGCCGCCGCCATCGCTGCCACGCGGCGAGGACGCGAGCTTGCCGCCGCTGGGGTACGCGCTGGCGCAGCTGCATGGCATCTACATCCTTGCCGAGAGCGCCGAGGGCCTGGTCGTGGTCGACATGCATGCCGCGCACGAACGGATCGGCTACGAGAAGCTCAAGGCCGCGCACGATGGCGAGGGCCTGCGCACGCAACCCCTGCTGGTGCCCGCGAGCCTGGCGGTGTCCGAGCGCGAAGCCGACGTGGCCGAACGCGAAGCGGCGACACTGGAGGCACTGGGCTTCGAGGTCACCCGCAGCGGCCCGCAATCGTTGACCTTGCGCAGCGTGCCGGCCCTGCTCGCGCACGGCGACGTGGAGGCCCTGTTGCGCGACGTGCTCGCGGACCTGCGCGAACATGGTGAGTCGCGGCGGGTCGCGGCCGCGCGCGACGAGTTGTTGTCGACCATGGCCTGCCATGGGGCGGTGCGCGCCAACCGGCGCCTGACGTTGCCGGAGATGAACGCCTTGCTGCGCGAAATGGAGGCGACCGAACGCTCCGGACAATGCAATCATGGGCGTCCGACATGGGCACGCTTCGGCCTGCCTGAAATCGATCGTTGGTTCCTGCGAGGGCGATGAGCTGATGCTGAGGGGAAGCGTGATGATTGGGGTGCTGGCCATGGGCATGGCGCTGGCCGGCTGTGGCAACGACAACGAAGGCGACAACGTGGATGCAAAGGCAATGAGTGCAAAGGACGAGGCTTTCCAGGCCGATCAGCAACGCTGGAGGCGCCAGCGCGTGCAGGCGTTGACCACGCCCGATGGCTGGACCAGCCTGGTGGGCCTGCACTGGGTCGAGCCGGGCCCGCATTATTTCGGCAGCGATGCGGACAACGGCATCCGCCTGGGCGCCGGGCCGGCCCACGTGGGCATGATCGAGCTGCGCGACGGTCGCCTGCGCTTCGTCCCCGACAAGGACGCCGCGCTCACGCTCGATGGCGAACCTCTGAGCGGACCGGTGGCGATCCGTGCCGACGACGAGGCGGCCGGGCCGAGCGTCATCGGATTCGACGAGGGCAAGGGCCTGATCACCGTGCTCAAGCGCGGCGACCGCCATGCGCTGCGGGTCAAGCACGCCGATGCGGCGACGCGCACGCGCTTCCAGGGCCTGGACTACTGGCCCGCAGACCCGGACTGGCAGGTGGAGGGTCGCTTCACCGCCCACCCGCCGGGGACGACGCTACCGGTGGGCAACATCATCGGCACCCTGGACGACACGCCCAATCCCGGCGTGGTGGAGTTCGAACGCGATGGCAAGACCCATCGTCTCGAGGCCCTCGACGAAGGCGACGGCCGCCTGTTCCTGGTCTTCGCCGACCTCACCAGTGGCCACGAAAGCTATGGTGCCGGCCGCTTCCTCTACGCCAACCCGCCGTCCGCGGATGGACGCGTGCTGATCGATTTCAACCAGGCCTACAACCCGCCCTGCGTTTTCACGCCGTTCGCGACGTGTCCGCTGCCGCCGCTGGAGAACCGCCTCGACCTGGCGGTGACCGCGGGCGAGAAGAAGTACGACCATGACACTGCGAACTGAGGGACGACGCATGCATCCGATCCGCTCCAGGCTCATCGCCATCCTCGTGGCCTGCACTCTGCCGCTTGCTGCCACGGCGCTCGCGGCCCCGCCTGCGGATGCCACGCCGCAAGCCCTCCAGGCGGATGCCGCGCCGGCCCCCGCTCCGCCGGTCCCATTGCTGTGGAAGGTCTCGGACGCGGACAACGCGATCTACCTGTTGGGCTCGTTCCACCTGCTCAAGCCCAGCGACTACCCGACCTCCGCCGACATCGATGCGGCCTTCGACCAGGCCGCGGAAGTCGTGTTCGAGATCCCGCCCGAAGCGCTCGCCGACCCGGCGACGGGCATGAAGATGCTGCAGGCGTCGGGCTATGCCGACGGCCGCAGCCTCAGCCAGGTGCTGGCGCCGGAAGAGTTGCAACAGCTCGATGCGCTGTTCCGGGCAAGCGGCCAGTCGGTGGCATCGGTCGAAGCCTACGAACCCTGGTTCATCAACCTGTCGCTGGTGATGGGCATGTCGCAGGCGATGGGCTTCAACAGCGCCCATGGCCTCGACCAGCACCTGATCGCAAGGGCCGCGGAGGCGGGCAAGCCGACCGCCGGGCTCGAAACCATCGATGCCCAGCTGGCCGCCCTGGACGGCATGCCGATGGACGAGCAGGTGGAGAGCCTGGTGGAGTTCGTCCAGGACCCCGCGCAGGCCCAGGTGGAGCTTGGCCAGATGCACGACGCCTGGCGCCAGGGCGACACGGGCGTCCTGGAAGCGCTTGCGATCGACGAGATGAAGACGCGCACGCCCGAGTCGTACCGCCTCGTGAACGTCGCACGCAACGACGCTTGGTTGCCCGGGCTGCAGGCGATGCTCGACGCACGCAGCGACGAGGACGTCCTGGTCGTGGTCGGTGCGATGCACCTGCTCGGCGAGGACGGCCTGGTCGACAAGCTCGCGGCCGCCGGCTATGCGGTCGAGCGCGTGTGCGGGGCCTGTTCGGCGGACTGAGGCCGAACCGGGGCGTCGCTTGCCGCGCTAGGCGTCGGTGGCGCCAGCGCGTGGGGGCACCAGTTCGATGCAGTCGACCGGACAGGCGGGCAGGCAGAGCCCGCATCCGGTGCACAAGGGCTCGATCACCACGTGCATGAGCTTGCTGGCGCCGATGATGGCGTCGACAGGGCAGGCCTGGATGCATTTGGTGCAGCCGATGCAGTCGGCCTCCACCACCAGGGCGACCGGTGGCGGATCCTGGTATGCGCCGCGCGTGCGGTCGTAGGGCCGTGCTTCCACCCCCAGGCAGCGCGCCAGCGCCCGCGCGCCGGCGTCGCCCCCGGGCGGACATCGCTCCACGCCTGCCATGCCCGCGGCCATCGCCTCGGCGTAGGGACGGCAGCCGTCGAAGCCGCATTGCCCGCACTGGGTCTGCGGCAGCAGGCGGTCGAGGCGTTCGACCAGGGGTGGCGACGGGCTCACGTGCGATACGCCCTGGCTGCCCGCGTGGACCGCGGCCACGATGCCGGCGGGGCCGCCGCGGCCGGCATCAGCGGACCGGCATGCCGGCCTCGGCGGAAGCGTCGGCGTCGAGCAGGGCGAGCTGGCCGGCATCGAATCCCGCCGAGAGGATCATCCCTTCGCTCAGGCCGAAGCGCATCTTGCGCGGTGCCAGGTTGGCGATGAACACCACGTTGCGCCCGACCAGGGCGTCGGGTTCGGGATAGGACGCGCGGATACCCGAAAAGATCTGGCGGCGGCCCAGCGCGCCGGCATCGAGTTCGAAGCGCAGCAGCTTGTCCGAGCCCTCGACGAACTCGCAGGCGACGACCTTGCCGATGCGCAGGTCCAGTTTCGCGAAATCCTCGATGCCGATCGTGGCCGGCGCCTCGTCGGGCGCGGGCGCCGCGGGGGCAGCGGGCTTGGCGGCCGCTGGAGTGGCGTCCACGGTGGGCTTGAGGGATTCCTTGCTGGCTTCGGTCATGGCGTCGATGTGCTTGGGGTCGATACGGGTGAACAGGGGCGTGTAGGCGGCGATGCGGTGGCCGAGCAGGGGCGTGGCGAGTCCGTCCCAGCGCGCCACGGGGGCCGACAGGAACGCTTCGGCTTCGCCGGTGATGCGCGGGAGCACCGGCTTGAGCGCCGTATTGAGCACGCGGAACAGGTTCAGCGCCTGCGTGCAGACCGCCTGCAGGTGGGCGTCGGCGCCTGCTTCCTTGGCGATCACCCACGGCTTGTGCTCGTCGATGTAGCGGTTCGCCTCGTCGGCCAGGGCCATCGTCATGCGCAACGCGCTGGCGGCCTCGTTGCGGGCATAGGCGGCGGCGATCGGCGCGAGCTGGTCGACGAAGCGCGCGTACATCGCGGCGTCCGGCAGCGCATCGGCCAGCAGGCCGTCGAAACGCTTGTGGATGAAGCCCGCGCAGCGGCTGGCCAGGTTGACGAACTTGCCGACGAGATCGGAGTTCACCCGCGCCACGAAGTCCGCGAGGTTGAGGTCGATGTCGTCGACCCCGCCGGACGTCTTGGCGGCGTAGTAGTAGCGAAGTGCTTCGGGATCCAGGCCCACGTCCAGGTAGGTCCGGGCCATCACGAAGGTCCCGCGCGACTTGGACATCTTCGCGCCGTCGACGGTCAGGTAGCCGTTGACGTGCAGGCGCGTCGGCGCGCGCATGCCGGCGCCGTGCAGCACCGCCGGCCAGAACAGGCCGTGGAAGTTGACGATGTCCTTGCCGATGAAATGATGCAGCTCGGCCTCGCTGCCCGGTGACAGGTAGCCTTCGAAGTCCAGCCCGCGCGCCTCGCACAGGGCCTGGAAGCTGCTCAGGTAGCCGATGGGTGCGTCCAGCCAGACATACAGGTACTTGCCGGGCTGGTCCGGGATCTGGAAGCCGAAATACGGGGCGTCGCGGGAAATGTCCCAGGCGCGCAGCCCGCCCTCGGCGTCCAGCCACTCCTGCAGCTTGGCCTTGACGCCGGGCAGGGCGACGTCGCCGGCCATCCACTCGCGCAGGAAACCCTCGAATTGGCCGACCTCGAAGAAGAAGTGTTCCGACTCGCGCAGTTCGGGCGTGGCGCCGCTGAGCACCGAGCGCGGTGACTTGAGGTCCGTCGGGGCATAGGTCGCGCCGCAGTTCTCGCAGTTGTCCCCGTACTGGTCGACGGTGCCGCAGTTGGGGCAGGTCCCCTTGACGTAGCGGTCGGGCAGGAACATGCCCTTCTCGGGATCGAACAGCTGGGCGACGGAGCGTCGGCCGATGTGGCCGGCCCCGTCGAGCTTGCGGTAGATCGCGTGGACCAGCTCGCGGTTGCGCGGCGAATTGGTCGAGTCGTAGTGGTCGAAGGCGACGCCGAAGGCGGCGAAGTCACGCTCGTGCCCGGCCTGGATGCCGGCGATGAACGCCTCGGGCGTCACCCCGGCCTTTTCGGCCGCCAGCATGATCGGGGTGCCGTGGGTGTCGTCGGCGCAGACGAAGTGCGCGGCATGGCCGGACAGCCGCTGCGCACGCGACCAGATGTCGCCCTGGATGTAGCCGACCAGGTGGCCCAGGTGCAGGGGGCCGTTGGCGTAGGGCAGGGCGCAGGTGACGACGAACTCGCGTGACATGGGAACCGCATGGCTGGAAAAGGCCATGGATTATCGCATGCCGTCCGGGGGCGCGGTCCCGCCTGCCGCAGGCGGGAGCAAGCAGAAGGCCCGGTTTCCCGGGCCTTGAGCGGATCGTGCGGCGTAAGGTGGCGCTTATTCGCTGCGACGCACCCAGACCTGGGTGCGGCCCAGCAGCGAGAAACCCATGAAGCCACGGACCTCGAGCTTGTCGCCGCCATCGGTCAGCCGGATCTTCGCCGAGTAGAGCTTGCCGCTGGCAGGGTCGAGGATCTGGCCGTCGTCCCAGGCGTCGCCGTCGGCCTTCAGGCCCCAGAGGATCACCATGCCCTTGACCGGCTTGTCCTTGCGGTCGCCGGAGCACTTGTCGCATACCGGGTTGGGCCCGCGCTCGGATTGCAGGATCTGGTCGACCTTGCCGGCCAGGCTGCCGTCGGCGGCCTGGTAGATCTCGACCACGGACTTGGGCTTGCCGGTCTTGTCGTCAATGGTCGTCCACTTGCCGACCGGGGTCTGGGCCAAGGCGGCGAACGAAGCGGCCGCGAGCGGCACGGCGAGCAGCAGGGCGAGCAGTCGGTTGCGCATGAATCCCTCCGGGGTGTCGAACGGTTGGGGCCGTCTGGCGCGGCGTTCGGCCTTTATACCGCATTCGCGTGCGTATGGAAGCGGGCGGGGCAAAAAAGAAGCCCGGCTTTCGCCGGGCTTCCTGTGGTGCAGAGGATGTCGCTTAGAACTTGTAATTGAAGCTCGCGAACACCTGGCGGCCGATGGGGCTGTAGGCGCGCCAGAAGAACGGATACGAGTTGAACGAATCATCTTCCGGATGCAGCTTGTTGAACACGTTCAGGACGGTTACGCCGACGCTTGCGTTGTCGGTGATCTTCTTGCCCAGCGAGGCGTTCCAGATGATGTAGGGCGCGATGCGGCCGGTCTCTTCCCAGTTCGGTGCCGAACCCCAGCGGTAGCCGTACACGGAGGCGCTCCAGTCATCGCGGTTCCAGGCGGCCGTCCAGTTGATGCGGCTGCGGAAGTCGAAGTTCTGGAGGTCGTCGCGATACTCCTCGATTTCATCACCGGGAAATTCCTGGAACTCCTGGCTCAGCGTATGCGACCACGTCAGGTTCAAGCCGAAGTCGCCGTAGCGATCGGTGTCGAAACGGTATTCGAAGGAAGCGTCGATACCGGTGATGCCGTTGTACGCCTGGTTGAACGGCAACACGGCGATCTGATCGATCATGCCGTCGTTCGGACCGCCCTGGATGCGGGTCACCTGGCTGGTGAAGAACTGGCACGCCGAGGAGCCGCCGTCCACCGGCGATCCGTCGATGTCGGTGCCCAGGAGGCACGCGGCTTCGTTACGCAGCAGGTATTCGGTGCTGATGTCGGCGACCGACTGGTCCAGCTGGATGTCGAAGTAGTCGACCGAGACCGACATGCCCTCGATGACGTCCCAGACGAAGCCGGCGGTCCAGGACTTGCCTTCTTCCTCTTCAAGGCCCGGATTGCCACTACGCGTACCGAACACGTTCTCCAGGTAGTCCTGGTTCGTGCGGCACTCCCCCGCGTCGTTGCCGTCCTGCCGGCAGTTGTACTGGTCGTAGACGTTGGCGAAGAAGCCGGACTCGTCGGCGAACACATAGTGCATGTCCGGCGCGCGGAAGGACGTGGCGTAGCTGCCGCGCAGCAGCAGGCTGTCGATCGGACGCCATTCGACGCCGAAGTTGTAGGTCACCGCGTCGTCCACCGCGGTCACGTCGTCGTACTTGTCGTAACGACCGGCGAGGTTGACCGTCAGCGAATCCAGGACCGGGACCGAGAACTCGACGCCCAGTGCGTAACGGTCACGCTCACCACCGCCACCGGTGCCGGTGAGGTTGTAGATCGCGTCGGCCGGATCGGCGCCCGGCAGGATGCGCGGGTCCGGGGTCAGGGTGTACTCCTGCGAACCGGCCTCGAGCGTGGCCGCCATGCCCACGGCGCCGGCGGGAAGCTCGAACAGGTCGCCGCTGACCACGAAGTTCGCCTGCGTGACGCTGGAATCGGCGTCGGTGACCACGGTGGTGATCAGGGACTGGAATTCCTCGGGCGTGATCGGGTTGAAGTAGCGGTCCTGGTTCAGCGTGTAGACCGGGTACGCATTGAAGAACGGGTCCAGGCCCGGCTGCTGCGGTCCCAGGAAGAACTCGTTGATCTTGCTCGCGACGAAGCGCGGGCGCTCGCTGTGGGTGTCGTAGGTCGAGCGCGAGACGGTCGCGTCCCAGTCGAAGCGTTCGCCGAACACACCGCGCAGGCCGACGGCGAAGTCGATGGCCTTTTCCTCGAGCGTCGTCTGCTGCGAACCGAAGCCGCCCACTTCCTCCGGATAGAAGATGCGCTGGCCGTCCATGATCGAGCCGAAGTTGGTGTCGTAGAACAGCGGCGGCTGCCAGAACTGCGTGGCCGAGGCCGTGGTGGCGTCGGACTGCCAGATGTTCAGGCTGGCGAAGCCCTGCAGCGTGTCGGTGAAGTCGAAGGTGCCATACAGGTAACCGGAACGGTCGGTACGGGCGTTCTGGATCTGCTGCGTGGCGGGGTAGCCGTAGTAGCCGCAGGCGCCGTTGGTCTGCAGTTCGAAGTCACTGAAGCGACCGCAGATGGAGGCACCGTCCTGACCGGTCGGGTACACGTAGCTGTTGATGCCCGTGCCGATCAGGCGATCGCGCAGGCGGATGCCGATCACGGCGGTGGCGTCGGCCGGGTCGACCGACGGATCATCGCGGTAGGAATCCATGAAGTCGCGCTGCGACGCGAAGATCTCCTCGCGGTCGAAGTACTGGAACGCGTAGGTCAGGGACCAGCGGTCGCCGACCTTGCCGCCCACCCACGAGGCATTGACGGTATCGCCACCGCCGCGGGTGGTGGTGCCCAGGCGCAGGTCGACCTCGTCACCCTCGTAGTTGGTCTTCAGGATGATGTTGACCACGCCCGCGACCGCGTCCGAACCGTAGATGGCCGAGGCACCGCCCGACAGCACTTCGATGCGGTCGATCGCCGCCGACGGGATGGAGTTGAAGTTGAAGACGTTCGACTGGCCGTTGTACGGCAGCGGATAGTCCGCCGCGCGGCGACCGTTGATCAGCGTCAGGGTACGGCCGGGGCCAAGGCCACGCAGGTCGATGACGCCCGCGTTCGGCGTGAAGCCGTTCTGCGTCAGCTCGTTCTGCACCGAGCCGGTGATCTGGGTCAGGGTGTTGAGGGCCTCGGCGACCGTCGAGAAGCCCTGGCGCTCCAGCTCTTCGGAGGTGATGACGGTGACCGGGGCGGGACCTTCGATCTCCGCGCGCTTGATGCGCGAACCGGTGACGACGATCTTGTCCAGGTCGGTGGGCACCGAGGCGCTGTCCGAGGCAGCCTGGGAGCTCGTGACCTCCGCTTCTTCCTCGGTTGCGTCCTGCGCGAACACACCCGTCGACACCGGCACCAACAGAGCGGCAAACAGGGCTGCGCTCAAGCGGCTGCGCTGCAGCCCGTAGTGTTTAACTACCATTGTGATCCCCTAAGTTAAGGCAATGTTTCTATTTGGTTTTGCCGTCCGTGGACTGGCTGGCTGGAACCGTCAGACTCCCCTCCGACACTTGGAACTTAACACGCTATTAACGGGCTTGCCACACGACCATCACATACCTTGCCGAATGGGTGAATTGGACGTGAAAGCGCCGCCTGTTCAGCTGTGGGAGTGTCACACTGTCCCCACCATGAAGCCGAATTCCATCGAAACCCTGTTGTCCGACCTCGTGCTGACGGACCCCGGCATCGCGTTGTCCCGCTATGCCCGGGTGCGTGCCGTCGCGACCGAGGGTCGCGTGGCGGTCGAAGTCACCCTGGGCATCCCGTCGGGCGGTCTCCGCGACGCCCTTGACGCCTGCGTCCGCGAACGGCTGGCGGGCGAAGGCCTGGCGCTGGCGCGCCTGGAAATCCGCTCCCGCATCGACGCACACGCCGTGCAGCCCAACCTCGCGCCCCTTCCTGGCATTCGCAACATCATTGCCATCGGCTCGGGCAAGGGCGGGGTGGGCAAGTCCACCACCGCGGTCAACCTCGCCCTGGCGCTGGCGGCCGAGGGTGCGCGGGTCGGCGTGCTCGATGCCGACATCTACGGCCCCAGCGTGCCGGCGATGCTGGGCCTGTCCGGCCGACCGGACAGCCCCGACGGCAAGAGCATCGAGCCGATGCGGGCCCATGGCGTCGAAGCCATGTCGATCGGGCTGCTCGTGGACCAGGACACGCCGATGATCTGGCGCGGACCGATGGCGACCTCGGCGCTGACCCAACTGCTCGAGCAGACCCGTTGGGGTGGCGGCGAGGTGCTGGATTACCTGATCGTCGACCTGCCGCCGGGCACGGGCGACATCCAGTTGACCCTGTCGCAGAAGATCCCGGTCGCGGGTGCGGTCATCGTCACCACGCCGCAGGAGATCGCCACCCTGGACGCGCGCAAGGCGCTGAAGATGTTCGAGAAGGTCGAGGTGCCGGTGCTGGGCCTCATCGAGAACATGGCCGTGCACGTATGCTCGAACTGCGGACACGCCGAGCACGTGTTCGGCAGTGGCGGCGGACGCGAGATGGCCGAGCGCTACGGCGTGCCGCTGCTCGGCAGCCTGCCGCTGGACGTGGGCATTCGTGAACAGGGCGATGCAGGCGTGCCCGTAGTCGTTTCCGCGCCGGACTCCGCCGCCGCGCAGGCCTACAGGTCGGCCGCGCGGGCGCTGGCCGCGCGTCTCGCGGAGCGTCCCCGGGCCGCCCAGCCGATCGCGGCGTCCCTGCTGGGCTAGGTCGCTTCCGTCCCGGATTCCATGCTGCGGCGCACACTCCGGCCCGTCGGGGCGGTGCTAGTGTCGGCCGGTCGCCCACGTCCCGGGCGTCGCGAACCATCCCTGTTCCGGAGGTTTGAAGCATGAATCGACTCGTTCGCAATTCCCTGCTGGCCGGCGCAGTCGTCGCCGCGCTGGGCCTGTCGGCCACCGCATTCGCGGGCGGTCGCCCGGACCTGGTGATGTCGGGCCTCAAGGCCGGCAAGCCGCACCAGGCCGATGCCCTGATCGTGAAGTTCCGCGACGGAACCGTCGCCGCGCAGCAAGGTGCCGTGCGCGGTGGCCTCGGCGCAAGCGCGGTGCGCACCCTGCGCGCCGGCGGCAAGGGCGGAGACGTCGTCCTGATGCGCCTGCCCAGGGGGCTCGGTGTCGCCGCGGCGATCGAAGCCCTGCAGGGCGACCCCAGCGTGGAATACGCCGAACCCAACTGGACCTACCGGCACAGCGCGACGTCCAACGACCCGCTGTACACCAATGGCTCGCTGTGGGGCATGTACGGCAACACCAGCAGCCCGGCCAACGCCTACGGCTCGCAGGCGGCGGAAGCCTGGGCCGCGGGCCACACCGACTGCAGCAACGTCTATGTCGGCGTCATCGACGAAGGCATCTACTACAACCACGAGGACCTGGCGGCCAACGTCTGGACCAATCCCTACGATCCGGTCGACGGTGTCGACAACGACGGCAACGGTTACGTCGACGACGTCCACGGCTGGGATTTCGAGGGCGGCGGCAACGACGTCAACTCCGGCGGCGTCAACGACGACCACGGCACCCATGTCTCCGGCACCATCGCCGGCGTCGGCGGCAATGGCAAGGGCGTGGCCGGCGTGTGCTGGTCGGGCGTCAAGCTCATCAGCGGACGCTTCCTCGGCCGTCGCGGCGGCAGCACCGCCGACGCGATCGAGGCGATCGACTACATGACCGACCTCAAGATCCGCCACAACATGAACATCGTAGCGACCAACAACTCCTGGGGCGGCGGTGGCTTCTCGCAGGCGTTGCAGGACGCGATCGGACGAGCGGGCGACGCCGACATCCTGTTCATCGCCGCGGCGGGCAACGATGCCTACGACAACGACACCCGGGCCAGCTACCCGTCCAACTACCCCAACGCCAACATCATCGCGGTTGCCTCGATCACCAGCAGCGGCGCGCTGTCGAGCTTCTCGCAGTGGGGCGCCACCACGGTCGACATCGGTGCGCCCGGATCCGGCATCGCATCGACCGTGCCCCGCCGCTCCAAGGGCAACCTGGTCTCGGCGTACGCCAGTTACAGCGGCACCTCGATGGCCACGCCCCACGTGACCGGTGCGGCGGCCCTGTATGCGTCCTCGCATCCGGCGGCGACGGCCGCGCAGGTCAAGGCGGCGATCCTGGGCGCCGCCGTTTCGACGCCCTCCCTGCAGGGCCGGGTGCTCACCGGCGGGCGCCTCGACGCCAGCGGGTTCTGAACCCGGCCGCGGCATTGGACGGAGGGGCCCGGGTGACCGGGCCCCCTCCCGATGGGGAGCGGGCATCCGGGCCGGCGTGCCGCTAGAATCGGCGTTCCCCAAGACAGGTGACCCCTTCGAGATGAGCATCAAGTCCGACCGCTGGATCCGTCGCATGGCCGAAGAGCAGGGCATGATCGAGCCCTTCGAGCCGGGCCAGGTCAAGCACGTGGGCGGCGAGCGGATCGTGAGCTACGGCACCTCGAGCTACGGCTACGACGTGCGCTGCTCGCGGGAGTTCAAGGTGTTCACCAACATCAACTCGACCATCGTCGACCCCAAGCACTTCGACCCCGGCAGCTTCGTGGACGTCGAGGCCGACCAGTGCATCATCCCGCCGAACTCCTTCGCCCTGGCGCGCACGGTGGAATACTTCCGCATCCCGCGCGACACCCTGGTCGTCTGCCTGGGCAAGAGTACCTACGCGCGCTGCGGGATCATCGTCAACGTGACCCCGCTCGAGCCGGAGTGGGAGGGCCACGTGACCCTGGAGTTCAGCAACACCACGCCGTTGCCGGCGCGCATCTATGCGAACGAAGGCGTGGCGCAGATGCTGTTCTTCCAGTCCGACGAGGTCTGCGAGACGTCCTACAAGGACAGGGGCGGCAAGTACCAGGGCCAGACCGGGGTCACCCTGCCGCGCACCTGAGCCGACCCGGCGGCCGCGAAGCACCGCATGCGAGGACCCGCCGCGAGGCGGGTTTCTTTATTTCGGGAACGGCGCGGGGGACACGGGCCCGGCCGGTCAGCCGCGGGCGTAGGTGACGAAGAAGCCCTGCAGGTCGCCGTTTTCGGTGTAGCCCGCGACGTCGACCAGGCGGTAACCGTTCGCATTGAAGGCGCGATGGGCCTGGTTGAGCTCGGTCGCAGCGCCGGTCTTGCGCGCGCCGAAATCCACGTCCACGTAGAGGCTGACCGTCTGCTGGCCGCTGCGCGCGGCTTCCTGCGCGGCACGGTCGTAATAGCCCTGGGTGGCGGCGTCGGCGTTGCCGATCGAAGCGATGAGGGCGGCGGAGGCGAGCAGGATGGCGAGGAGGTGGGCGCGCATGCGGGTTCCTTGGGGCTTCAATGGGTGGCGCCTGCGGCCAGGCGCAGGTCGTCGGTGGTGGTCAATGCGGCCCGCAACGCGACGCGCAGGCCTTCGGCGACGGTCGCGGTGGGCAGGCTGGCGGCGCCGGGGTGCGCCGTGGCCTGGGCCGGCGAATAGGGCACGTGGATGAAGCCACCGCGGACGCGACGCTGGCGGCGCAGCGCGTGCATCAGCCCGTACAGCACGTGGTTGCAGACGTAGGTGCCGGCGGTCTGCGAGACCTCGGCCGGGATACCGGCCGCGCGCAGCGCGTGCAGCATCGCCTTCAGCGGCAGGGTGCTGAAGTAGGCGTCCGGGCCGCCTTCGACCACGGGCACGTCGATCGGCTGGCGCCCGGCGTTGTCGGGGATCCGCGCGTCGTCGACGTTGATGCCGATGCGCTCGAGCGACAGCTGCGCGCGACCGCCGGCCAGGCCGACGCAGAGCACCAGGGCCGGCGCGGTCTCGCGGATCGCCGCGCGCAGCTGCCGCAGGGAGCGGCCGAACTCGACCGCCAGGCAGCGCGTCGCCACCCGGTGGCCGGCGATGCGCGCACCCTCGAGCAGGCGCACCGCGTCCCAGCTGGGGTTGTCGGCCTCGTCCCCGAAGGGCTCGAAGCCGGTCAGCAGGACGCGCGGCAGGGGGCGGCGCTCGCGGGGCGGGGCGGTATCCATGCGCGCATTGTAGTGCGCCGTGCCAGCGCCGGGATGTGCGCTGCCCGGGCGTTCAGAAGACGATCAGAACGCGAACACCAGCCAGTACATCAACAACAGGTTGACCAGCATCAGCGGCAATGCGGTGGGCACCTGGGCGCGGATGACGCCGTTGGGGTCGTCGAGCTCAAGCAGCGCGGCCGGGACCAGGTTGAAGTTCGCCGCCATGGGCGTGAGCAGGGTGCCGCAGTAGCCGGTCAGCATGCCCAGCGCACCGAGGATGGCGGGGTTCGCGCCGTGCTGGTGGATCAGCAGGGGCAGGCCGATGCCGGCGGTCATCACCGGGAACGCCGCGAAGGCGTTGCCCATGATCACGGTGAAGACCACCATGCCCAGGCCGTAGGCGAGCACGCAGGCCAGGGCGTTGTCGGCCGGGATCACCGCGGCGACCAGGCTTGCCACCGCCTCGCCGACGCCACTGGCGGCGAACACGCCGCCGAGCGCGGCCAGCACCAGCGGCAACATCGCCGCCCAGCCCATGGTGTCGAGCAGGCGCCGCCCTTCGGCCAGGGCCATGACCGGCTTCTCGCGGGTGACGCGCAGCGCCGCCAGGGCCGAGAGCACGCTGGCGAACGCCAGGCCGATCAGGGTGATGCTGCCGTCGCCGAACAGCCGGTGGCCCTGCCATTGCAGCTTCTCGCCGAACAGCACCACCAGCACGGTGATCACCGGGATCATCAGCGCGGGGCCGAACAGGCGATGGCCAAGTCGCGCGGCCGAGGCTCGCCTCTGGGCCTCGGGCGCCTCGGCCAGGTGCTCGCGGCGCATGCGCGGGGCCAGCAGGGCGAGCGCGATGATCGCCGCGCCGGCGCACTGGGCCGGCAATGGATCGCCGGCCGCGTTCGCGCGAAGGACCGCATTGCCGCCGGCGATCAGGCCGGCGACCAGGGTCCAGAACGCGCCGTGCGCGTAACGCCGCTGGCGCAGGTTGACCACGCCCGCGTACAGCAGGAACAGGCCCAGCAGGAGGTAGAACAGGTCAAGGCCGAGCATCGCCGCCTCCCGTCGATGCGGTCTCGGCGCCCGCCGCCGGCTGCATCCGCACGGCGAGGCCACGCGTGTACAAGCGCAGGCGGACGGCATGGATGACGAACGCGGCGATCGCGGTCGGCAGCGCCCACAGCGCGATGTGCAGCGGTTCCAGGACGATGCCCTGGTCGGCGAAGAAGCCCTGGATCAGCAGCACCGCGCCGATCGCGACGAACACGTCCTCGCCGAAGAACAGGCCGACGTTGTCGGTCGCCGCGTCGACCGCGAACAGGCGTTGCCTTTCGTGATCCGGCAAACGTCCGTGCGCCTTGTCGGCGGCGGCCTCGCTCATCGGCGCGAGCAGCGGCCGCACGGTCTGCGCGTGGCCACCGACGTTGTGCAGGCCCAGCATGCTGAGCACCTGGCGCAGCCCCAGGTAACCGACCAGCAGGCGGAACAGGGTCAGCCGCTGCATGCGGCCGATCCACGCGTGGACGTGTTCGCGCAGGCCCGCGCGCTCGAGCAGGCCGATCGTCGGCAGCGTCAGCACGAACAGCAGCAGCGCCCGGTTGGAGACGAAGCTGGTGCCCAGCAGCGCGAGCAGCTCGGGGATCGACTTGCCCGCCAGCAGGCCGCTGGCCAGGCCGGCCACGACCACCACGATCACCGGGTTGAAGCGCAGCACGAAGCCGACCACCACGCACAGCACGCCGAGCAGGGGCCAGTAGTTCAACGCCTCGTTCACCGCGTGGCCCCGATCGCGGCGATCTCCACGCCGTCGGCTTCCAGTGCCGCGCGCAGCGCCCGGGCGAAACCGGCGGCATCCTCGCGATCGCCATGCAGGCACAGGGTGTCGGCCTGCAGGCGCAGCTCGCCGCCATCGGCC
>NZ_VICE01000129.1 GCF_006546775.1 Marilutibacter aestuarii | reverse complement strand
CAGCCGTCCGGACCGATGGTCTGGCCAGCCTGCGAACCCGGGCACTTGTCGTCGCAGTTGTTCACGCCATCGCCGTCGTCGTCCATGTCCGCGCAGCTCGGCACCGGGGCCGGCGGCGGCGCATCCACGGGCTCCGGACCCAGCGGGATCACGACGCCGACCGAGGCCAGCACGTCGCCGTACCAGTCTTCACCGTCGTTGCGCTCCGGCGGCGGATCGTCGTTGAACAGCTGCGCGCGGGTGTCGTTGATGCCGACGGCGCGGTAGGCGATCTCGGCACGCAGGCGGGCACGACCGGCATTGCCCTGGACACCGGCACCCAGCTTCAGCGCGGCGCCGCCCTCTTCTTCCTCGTACGGGGAATCGGGGTTCGGGAAGTTGTCGAGCTCGATCTCCTCGCGCTGGTAGCCCAGGCCCATCAGAACGTAGGGGTTCCAGCCGCGGCCTTCCTCGATGAAGTGGTAGCGCGCGTCGAACGAAATGCCGTACTGGCTCCAGTTCAGGTTCTGGTTGTAGTCCCAGTTCGGGTTCTGGTAGTTGAGCTCGCCGTCGATGGACCAGTTGGGCGAAACGAACTTGCCCAGGCCCAGGCTGACAAACGGAGCGTTGCGGGTTTCGCGATCGTTGTCCTGCAGGTTGAAGCCCGCAGCGCCGGTGATGTACCAGCGATCGTCGAATTCCTGCGCGCTGGCCGCCTGGGCCAGGCCCAGTCCACCCAGCAGGGCGGCGCAGAGGAGTTTCTTATTCATATGTTGCTCCTGAAGTCAATAAATAGTGGAAACACGCGTCTGCGAGGATCCATGCCGTGGGGACGAACGTCCGTGGTGAACGTCATCGGGGCGCAGGTTATTCGCGGGCCCGTGAAAGCCATGTTAACGAGCGACTAACAATCGAAAGAAAAACCGCGGATGAATCTCCGGCTCACCATCCGTTCAGGGAAGCCGCCCTGGCCACGTCGCCCCGGATGCACGCAGCGCCCGTCCTGCAAGGCTCGCGCGGCCGCCTCGTCCGGCTCACGGCCCGCGGCGTGCCGGCCGTCGGATGATCGCTGGCCAGACCATCCACATGCCATTGAAAACGATGCCGGGGTGTTCGAGGCAGCGATTCCGCGAGGGCATGGGGTATATCGGTGATTCGCACGCCAAACCGGACGCCGGTGTTTTATCCCCGTGCGGCAGTAAATCCGCCGAGCGTGGAGGGCCGCGCGGCCGCGGCCGTCCCAACGCGTGCGCCGGACCGGTCGCCTTCCGCCGCCTGCCCCGCGGCGCAAAGGGCACACTGGCCCGTGCTGCCGCGCCCGTGGGACAGTTGTATTGGCCCACGAAGCACGGCATCGTGCCCTTTCCATACGCAAGCGTATCCCAATGAATACCGCCAGCTCCGCTGCCGCCAGCACGCCCCACCTGCTCTACCCCCACCTCCTGCAGCCGCTCGACCTGGGGTTCTGCACGCTGCCGAACCGGGTGCTGATGGGATCCATGCACACGGGACTGGAGGACAAGTCCGCGGACTTCCCGAAGCTGGCGGCCTACTTCGGCGAACGCGCCGCCGGCGGTGTCGGCCTGATCGTCACCGGCGGCTTCTCTCCCAACATCGTCGGCTGGCTCAAGCCCTTCGGCGGCACGCTGCGCTGGCCGTGGGAAGTACGCAAGCACCGCCAGGTCACGCAAGCGGTACACGCGCACGGCAGCCGCATCTGCCTGCAGATCCTGCACTCCGGGCGCTACGGCTACCACCCGCTGCAGGTGGCGCCCTCCAAGCTCAAGGCCCCCATCAATCCCTTCACCCCGCGCGCGCTGTCCGTGCGTGGGATCGAGCGGCAGATCGCCGCCTTCGTGCGCACCGCCCAGCTTGCCCGCGATGGCGGCTACGACGGCGTCGAGGTCATGGGCTCGGAGGGCTACCTGCTCAACCAGTTCACCGCGCCGCGCACGAACAAGCGCGAGGACGCATGGGGCGGCGACGCGACGCGGCGCATGCGCTTCGCGGTCGAGATCGTCCGCCGCATCCGCGAGGCCTGCGGGCCCGACTTCATCATCGTCTACCGCCTGTCCATGCTCGACCTGGTCGACAACGGCCTGGCCTGGGACGAGGTGGTGCAGCAGGCGCAGGCGATCGAGGCAGCCGGTGCGACGCTCATCAACACCGGCATTGGCTGGCACGAGGCACGCGTGCCGACGATCTCGACGTCGGTGCCGCGCGCCGCATTCACTGGCATCACCGGACGCCTGAAGCCGCACGTGTCGCTGCCGCTGGTCACCACCAACCGCATCAACATGCCCGACGTCGCCGAGGCGATCCTCGCCCGCGGCGAAGCCGACATGGTGTCGATGGCGCGTCCGCTGCTGGCCGATCCGGAGTGGGTCGCCAAGGCACGCGCGCAGCGCGCGGACGACATCAACACCTGCATTGCCTGCAACCAGGCCTGCCTGGACCATGTGTTCCAGAACCGGCACGCCAGTTGCCTGGTCAATCCGCGCGCCTGCGCCGAGACCGAGTTGAACTACCCCGCCACCACGACGCCCCGGCGCATCGCCGTGGTGGGCGCCGGGCCGGCGGGGCTGGCCTGCGCGACGGTCGCCGGCGAACGCGGCCACCACGTCGTGCTGTTCGACGCGCACGACGAGATCGGCGGCCAGTTCAACCTGGCCAAGCGCATCCCGGGCAAGGAGGAGTTCCACGAAACGCTGCGCTACTTCGCCCGTCGAATCGAGCAGACCGGCGTGGAACTGCGGCTGCGCACCCGAGCCGACGCCGACGCGCTGTCGGGCTTCGACGCGGTCGTACTGGCGACTGGCATCAAGCCGCGCGAGGTCGACTTCCCCGGCGCCGACGACCCCCGCGTGGTCAGTTACCTGGACGTGCTCACCGGACGGGTCGTGCCCGGACGCCGCGTCGCGATCATCGGCGCCGGCGGCATCGGCTTCGACGTCGCCGAGTATCTCGTGCAGGAAGGTGAGTCGCCCAGTCTCAACGCCAAGGCGTGGCGTGCCGAATGGGGCGTGGACCTGGCGTACGGGGACAACCGCGGCGGCCTGGTCGCGCCGCGTCCGGAGCCGCCGGCGCGCGAGGTCTGGCTGCTGCAGCGCAGCCCCGGCAAGCCCGGGCGGCGACTGGGCAAGACCACGGGCTGGATCCACCGCGCCACGCTCAAATCGCGCCAGGTCAGGATGCTCGGCGGGGTGGAATACCTGGGTGTCGACGACGCCGGCCTGCGCGTGCGCATCGACGGCGCCGAGCAGGTGTTGCCGGTCGACCATGTGGTGGTCTGCGCGGGTCAGGAACCCTTCAAGCCGCTGGCCGACGCGTTGCCCGCCTCGACCGAGGTGCACGTGATCGGCGGCGCCGACGTCGCCGCTGAGCTCGATGCCAAGCGTGCGATCGCCCAGGGGAGCCGTTTGGCCGCCAGCATGTGACCTGAGTCACGCGACAAGCGGAGCGCCGCGCGGCCCGATCGCTAATACCAAACTGGTGCGTTCAGCATTGAATGGCGACGGGGCAGGCCAGTCAAAGCCTTGCCCCACAAGGCTCTGCGTATTATCTGAGCGAAAAATAAACCGAATCGAATCCGGCACTTGGGCGCCATGTTCAGGCTGCGTTTAATAAGCGGCGGCTAACTTGCGCCAACTTTTGCAGCCGCCCCATTCCCGCGGCCACCCTCACCGCCCCGCGATCCTGCGGCTCGGTGATCGGGGCAAAGCGCGCCACAGAGCCGCCGCCCTCCAGTAATGCGATTCCCGCACCAAGCGCGGCAGGCAGCACCGCCCCGCTTCGAAAAACGCCATGTCGGCCAGTCCCTGCTTCAACGCCCTTTCCGGGTGGACGCGGGAGTGCGGTCCGACGCAACGAAGTTGGAGTTCACATGAAGTTGGCATGGATCCTCTGGTTGGCATCGGTATTGCCGCCCAACGCCGCAGATTCACTCTGTCTCAGCACCACGCTCTACCTCGAGGCCCGCGACCAGTCCGTGCAGGGCCAGCAGGCCGTCGCCGAAGTCGCCCTGCGCCGCCGCGACAGTGGCCTGTGGGGCGACGACGTCTGCTCCGTGGTCACCGCCCGCAAGCAGTTCGCGCCGACGATCGTGTCGCCCAACACCCGCCTCAGCAACGTCGATGCGTGGGGCGAAGCGGTGAGCGTGGCACTCGAGGCCGAGCGCAACTGGTCGCTGCCGGTCGGCGAGCGCAAGGAGATCGTCCCCGGCGCCAGCCATTTCCTGGCCGCGAGCATCGCCAGCCCGAGCTGGCGCAATGCCTACCAGGTGGCGAAGATCGGCGACCACACCTTCCTGAAGGTGCAGACCCTCAAGCCGCGCAAGCCGGAGCCCGTGCAGCCCGCGTCGTGACGCTGTGTTGCATCCCTGCCGTTGAGAATGACCCGACGGGTCGGCGATAGTCGCCGGCCCGTTTTCCGTTCCGACCCCAGGAGACCGCATGAAGCTCTACAGCAAACCCGGCGCGTGTTCGACCGCCGACCACATCGCGCTGCAATGGACGGGCCAGCCGTTCGAGGTCGAGGTGATGGACAAGGCGTCCATGAAAGCGCCGGCCTACCGGGCGATCAATCCCACGGGCGCGGTCCCGGCGATCACCGACGGCGACTTCATCCTCACCCAGAATGCCGCGATCATGGGCTACATCGCCGACAGCTACCCGGAAACAGGCCTGGCCGGCGACGGCAGCGCCCGCCAGCGCGCGGAGGCGAACCGCTGGCTGGCCTTCGTCAACTCCGACCTGCATCCGGCCTTCAAGCCCCTGTTCGCACCGGCTGCGTTCATCGGCGAGGAATCGCAGTACCCGGCGCTGCGCGAGGCCGCGCACAAGCGCCTGCGCGGGCTGTTCGAAACCGCCGACCAGCGCCTGGCCGACCGGCAATGGCTGGCCGGCTTCCGCAGCTACGCCGATCCCTATCTCTACGTGACCTTGCGCTGGGCCGCGGGCCTGGAGGTCGACCTGTCCGGCCTGGACCACCTGGAGGCCTTCAGGCAGCGCATGGAGGCCGATCCGGGCGTCCGTGCCGCGCTGGCCGCCGAAAACCTGGACTAGGCGCTCCGCGCGCCCTGGGTGGGGCTCACCCCTCCCCGCCCGGGCCGTGGCGCTCCTTCCAGTAGCGCGTCATCTCCAGGTAGGTGAACGACGCCGACCAGGTGATGAGCATCAGCCCCACCAGTGCCTCGGTCCCGGCCAGCAGGCGGATCGGACCCACCGGGATCATGTCGCCGAAGCCCACCGTGGTGTAGACCATCGCCGAGAAATAGACCGAGTCGAGCATGCCGTGCGCGTGCATGCCCTGGACGCCGCCGACATCGGCGAGGTTGAGCAGCAGGTAGTAGGTGACGCCGAAGATCCAGATCTCCACGGTGTGCAGCGCCAGCAGCCACAGGTTGACCGCCACCAGCCGCCGGCGGCCGGCGCCCTCGGCATGGCGCCGGTTGTGGTCGACGATGCGACTGAGTACTTCGTAGTGCAGCACGATCACCAGGCCCACCGCGGCGACGGTGGCGCACGCGATCATGATGTTGGTCGGCCAGTCGTCGTACATGCGTCACCTCGCACAGCAAGCGCAATGAAAAAAGGCCCGGATGTCCGGGCCCTTTTTCCGTGACGCACGACGACCGGCGATGCGGTCAGCGCTTGTCGATCGCCACGTACTCGCGATCCTCGGGTCCGGTGTAGTTCGCACTCGGCCGGATGATCTTGCCATCTTCGCGCTGTTCGATCACGTGCGCGCTCCAGCCCGTGGTGCGGGCAATCACGAACAGCGGCGTGAACATCGCCGTCGGGACGCCCATCATGTGGTAGGCCGATGCGCTGTACCAGTCGAGGTTGGGGAACATCTTCTTGGTGTCCATCATCAGGGTCTCGATGCGCTCGGACACGTCGAACAGGGTCGGGTTGCCGCCCTCGGTGCAGAGCGTGCGGCTGATCTCCTTGATGATCGGGTTGCGCGGATCGCCGATGGTGTAGACCGGGTGGCCGAAGCCGATGATGATCTCCTTGCGTTCCATCCGCGCGCGGATGTCCGCCTCGGCCTCGTCGGCGGTGTTGTAGCGGCTGATGATGTCCATCGCCACTTCGTTGGCGCCGCCGTGCTTGGGGCCGCGTAGCGCGCCGATCGCGCCGGTCAGGCACGAATGCATGTCAGAACCGGTGCCCGCGATCACGCGCGCGGTGAACGTCGACGCGTTGAACTCGTGCTCGGCATACAGGATGAGCGACTTGTCCAGCGAATCGGCATGCAGGGCGCTGGGGGCTTCGCCATGCAGCAGGTGCAGGAAGTGCGCTGCGACGCTGTCGTCGTCGGTCTCCACGTCGATGCGGCGGCCGTTGTGGGTGAAATGCCACCAGTACAGCAGCATCGAACCGAAGCTCGCGATCAGGGTATCGGCGATGTCGCGGGCTTCCGCGGCGGGATGGCCCTCGCGCTCGGGCAACACGGTGCCGAGCACGGAGCAGCCGGTGCGCAGCACGTCCATCGGGTGCGCGTTCGCCGGCACCAGCTCCAGGGCTTCCTGGACGATGGCCGGCAGGCCGCGGCGACGCTTGAGCTTGGCGCGGTAGGCCTTCAGCTGCGAGGTGGTGGGGAGCACGCCGTGAACCAGCAGGTGCGCCACCTCCTCGAAGGTCGCACGGGTGGCCAGGTCGTGGATGTCGTAGCCGCGGTAGTGCAGGTCGTTGCCGCTGCGGCCGACGGTGCAAAGCGCGGTGTTGCCGGCCGCGGTGCCGCTGAGCGCGACGGACTTCTTCGGCTTGGGCAGGGTGGACTTGTCGGTGTCGCTCATGGTGGATCTCCTGGGCGTGTCGTGCGTGCCGGGTGCGCATCGGCGCGGGTGGCCCCGCGGGCATGGGGCGTGCGCGCCCGGTCGTGGAGTGAAGGGCGGGGGGCGGCAGCCGCTCCGCGCCGGTAAAACTGGCCGTCCGGCCAGGCTCGCCGCGTTGTCATGGACGAAGGCCGATCGACCGCGGCGCGCGGCGTCGCGGACCGGCCAGCGAACGCGCCGGCGGAGGGGGCACAGGGGGCTCGCATGGCGAGGGCCTGCTCGCTCCGTCGGCCGACCATGTCAGTCCTTGCCTTCCGAGAACAGGGCGTCCAGCTTGTCCTCGTAGGCGTGGTAACCAAGGAAGTCGTACAGCTCGGCGCGCGTCTGCAGGGTGTCGATGATGTGCTTCTGCGTGCCTTCGCGGCGGACCGTCTCGTAGAAGTTCAGGGCCGCCTTGTTCATCGCCCGGTAGGCGCCGCAGCAGTAGAGGGCGATGTCGACGCCGGCCTCGCGCAACTCGTCGGTGGTGAAGAACGGGGTCGAGCCGAACTCGGTCAGGTTGGCCAGGATCGGCACCTTCACCGCCGCCTTGAAGCGGCGGTAGTCCTCGAGGCTCTTCATCGCTTCGGGGAAGATCATGTCGGCGCCGGCCTCGACGTAGGCGCAGGCGCGGTCGATCGCGCTGTCGATACCCTCCACCGCGGCGGCGTCGGTGCGGGCCATGATCACGAAGCCCGGGTCGGTGCGGGCGTCCACGGCCGCCTTCACGCGGTCGACCATCTCCGCACGCGACACCACTTCCTTGCCCGGACGGTGGCCGCAGCGCTTCTGCCCGACCTGGTCTTCCATGTGCACCGCGGCGACGCCGACGTTGATGAACGAACGCACGGTCCGCGCGATGTTGAAGGCGCCGCCCCAGCCGGTGTCGATGTCGACCAGCAGGGGCATGTCGGTGGCATCGACGATGCGGCGCGCGTCGGTGAGCACGTCCTCCATCGTGCTGATGCCCAGGTCGGGCATGCCCAGCGAGTTCGCGGCGACGCCGCCGCCGGACAGGTACAGCGCCTTGTAGCCGGTGCGCTTGGCCATCAGGCCGGCGTAGGCGGTGATCGCGCCCATCACCTGCAGCGGGGATTCTTCTGCGACGGCGGCGCGGAAACGCGCGCCTCGGGAGTTGACGGTGGTCATGGCATCTCCTGGTGGGCCCATCATTTTAGCCGAAGCGCCCTCGCCCGCCTGCCCCCGGAGTGCCTGCCGCCCCAAGGGCGCGCGGGTCGCCCGGTCAGCCGCCCGCGTCGGCACCCCGACCAAGCGCGCGACGTATCTCTTCGAGCGCGCCCGGGTCGTCCAGCGTGGACAGGTCGCCCGGATCGCGGTCCTCGGCGAGCGCCTGCAGCGAGCGCCTGAGCAGCTTGCCGGAACGGGTCTTGGGCAGTGCCCCGACGACATAGACGCGCGCAGGTCGCGCGATCGCGCCCAGTTGCCGGCCGACCTGCGCGCGGATGGCCTCGGCCGTGCCGGCCACGTCCGCGCCCTCGCCCGCGCTCTTCAGGGTCGCGAACACGACCGGCACCTGGCCCTTGAGCGGATCACGGACGCCGACGACCGCGGCCTCGGCGACGTCGGGATGCGTCGAGCACGACTCCTCCACCTCGCGCGTGCCCAGCCGGTGGCCGGCGACGTTGATGACGTCGTCGGTGCGACCCAGGATGAAGGCGTAACCGTCCTCGTCGCGGATCGCCCAGTCGAGCGAACTGTAGAGACGCTCCTTGAAGTGGCTGAAGTAGCTGGCCATGAAGCGGGCATCGTCGCCCCAGACCGTGGTCAGGCAGCCCGGCGGCAAGGGCGGTTCGATCACCAGCACGCCCTTCTCGCCCGGCGCGACGTCCTCGCCGCTGCCTTCGTCGATCACGCGGATCCGGTAGCCCGGCATCGGCAGGCCGGGCGAGCCGAACTTGACCGGCTTCATGTCCACCCCGGGCATCAACGACAGCACCGGCCAGCCGGTCTCGGTCTGCCAGTAGTTGTCGATGATGGTCTTGCCGATGCCTTCGGTGATCCATTGCGCCGTCGGCTCGTCCAGCGGCTCCCCGGCCAGGAACAGCCACTGCAGCGCCGAGAGGTCGTGCTTGCGCAGCCAGGCCGCGTCCTGCTTCTTTAGAACCCGGATGCCCGTGGGCGACGAGAACATCGTGCGCACGCCGTACTTCTCGCAGATCGACCACCACACGCCCGGGTCGGGATGGGTCGGCAGTCCCTCGTACAGGATCGAGGTCGCGCCGGCGATGAGCGGCCCGTAGACGTTGTAGGAATGCCCGACCGCCCAGCCGACGTCCGAGGTGGAAAACATGACCTGGCCGGCGCGCACGTCGTAGATCGCCCACATCGAAAGGGCCAGCGCCACCGCGTAGCCGCCCACGTCGCGTTGCACGCCCTTGGGCTTGCCGGTCGTGCCCGAGGTGTAGAGCAGGTAACTGGGCTCGTTCGACTCCAGCCATTCGACGGCGACGCGCGCCTCCCTGAACTCCTCGCGCAGGGCCGCGTGGTCGATGTCGCGGCCCGGGATCCAGGCCGGCTCCGGGTCAAGGCCCCGACTGACCACGAGCACGTGCGCGGGCGGATGCCGCGCCTCCTCGCAGGCGGCGTCGACCAGGGGCTTGTAGGGGATCACCTTGCCCCCGCGCATGCCGGCGTCGGCACAGACGAGCAGTTTCGGCCGGGCGTCGTCGATGCGCAGGGCGAGGTTGTGCGCGGCGAACCCACCGAACACCACCGAGTGCACCGCGCCGATGCGCGCGCAGGCGAGCATGGCGAACACCGCCTCGGCCATGTTGGGCATGTAGATGACCACCCGATCGCCACGACCGACGCCGAGCGAGCGGATCATCGCCGCGAAGACGTTCACTTCCTCGTGCAGCTCGCGATAGCTGATCTCGCGGGTCTCGCCCGTTTCGCTGGAAATCGCCACCAGCGCCAGCTGGTCGCCGCGTGCGTCCAGGTGGCGGTCGACGGCGTTGTGGCAGAGGTTGGTGGTACCGCCGGCAAACCACTTGCGGAAAGGCGGATCGCCGTATTCCAGGATCGCGCGCGGCGGGACGTGCCAGTGGATCGCCCGCGCCTGTTCGGCCCAGAACCCCTCCGGGTCGTCGATCGAACGCTGGTAGAAGTCCTCGTAGCGCATGGCGACCGTCCGTCGATGGGGGTGCGTCCAGCCTAGGCCTCCCCCCGACGTACTTCATTCGGACTTTGGTCGAGCCCGGATGCAAGGCATGCGAACGCGTCTCAGAACGGCGCCGGGCTTTCGAAGGCCATCGATGCGCCCCCGACCGGGTGCGGGAACGACAGCCGGGTGGCATGCAGGCAGACGCGGGCGGCCGGGGACGCGCCGTACATCGCGTCGCCGACGATCGGGTGGCCGATGCTGGCCA
Organism: Marilutibacter aestuarii; assembly: GCF_006546775.1. GTDB lineage: Bacteria > Pseudomonadota > Gammaproteobacteria > Xanthomonadales > Xanthomonadaceae > Marilutibacter > Marilutibacter aestuarii. The sequence continues at coordinate 24,927 of NZ_VICE01000129.1, read as the reverse complement.
GGTGCAGGCGCAACTGGTGGCTGCGCCCGGTCACCGGCTCCAGCGCCAGCCGGGTCCACGCGCCGGCCACGTCGCGCCCGAGCACGCGCCAACGCGTCAGCGCGGGCTTGCCGTGCACCCTGTCCACCATCTGCCGGGGGCGATTGGGCCAGTCGCAGGCCAGCGGCAGGTCGATCTCGCCCGCTTCGTCCCTTACCCGTCCCTCTACGCGTGCCTCGTAGCCCTTGCCGACCTGGCGTCGCTCGAACAGGCCCGACAGCGCCGATTGCATGGCCTTGCCGCGCGCGAACAACATCAGGCCACTGGTGACCTGGTCGAGGCGATGCACGGTGAGCGCGTCGACGTGGACACGCTGCAGTCGGGCCACCACGCAGTCCCGGTTCTCCGGCAGGCGGCCGGGCACCGACAGCAGCCCCGCGGGTTTCTCGACCACCAGCAGGTGCGCGTCGGCATGGTGGATGCGGATGGAGTCGAACATGGTGTTCACGGGCGCCGAAAGCGAACGGGGCGGCCACTGGCCACCCCGTTCGACGTGTGCTCCCGGCAGGTCCGGTCAGCCCAGCAGGTGGGCGACGCCGGCGCGCTCCTCTTCCAGCTCGGCGAGGGTCTTGTCCATCGCCGCGCGGCTGAAGTCGTCGACAGGCAGGCCCTCGACGCGGGTGTACTCGCCGTTCTCGGTCGTCACCGCGACACCGTAGATCACGCCTTCCGGGATGCCGTAGCTGCCGTCGGAAGGCACGCCCATGGTGACCCACTTGCCGTTGCTGCCCAGCACCCAGTCGTGGATGTGGTCGATCGCGGCGTTGGCCGCCGATGCCGCCGAGGACAGGCCGCGCGCCTCGATGATCGCCGCGCCGCGCTTGCCGACCTGCGGGATGAAGGTGTTCGCGTTCCAGTCCGCGTCGTTGATCTTGTCCTTCAGCGACTCGCCGTTGACCGTCGCGAAACGGTAGTCGGGGTACATGGTGGGGCTGTGGTTGCCCCAGACGACCAGCTTCTCGATCTCGCCCACGGGCACCCCGGCCTTGTTGGCCAGCTGCGACAGCGCGCGGTTGTGGTCCAGGCGCAGCATGGCGGTGAAGTTCTTCGCCGGCAGGTCGGGCGCGGACTTCATGGCGATGTAGGCATTGGTGTTGGCGGGGTTGCCGACGACCAGCACCTTGACGTCGCGGCTCGCGACCTTGTTCAGCGCGGCGCCCTGGGCGGTGAAGATCTTGGCGTTCTCCAGCAGCAGGTCCTTGCGCTCCATGCCCGGGCCGCGCGGACGCGCGCCGACCAGCAGGGCGATGTCGGCGTCCTTGAACGCGACCTCGGCGTCATCGGTGCCGACCATGCCGGCCAGCAGCGGGAACGCGCAGTCCTCCAGCTCCATCATCACGCCCTTCAGCGCGGCCTGGGCCTTCTCCATCGGCAGCTCGAGCAGTTGCAGGATGACCGGCTGGTCCTTGCCCAGCATCTCGCCGGAAGCGATACGGAACAGGAGCGAATAGCCGATCTGGCCGGCAGCACCGGTGACGGCAACGCGGACGGGAGTTTTCATCGGTAATTCCTTGCGTTGTGACTGTGGGGAGTGCCGGGCGCGATGGCGGGTTCAGAACACATCGCGATACCCCAGCGGTTCGAGTTTGCTTTGCAGCGCGGCGGTGTCGTAGCCACGCACGACGTCCTGGCCGATCACCGTGGTCGGCACGCCGCGTGCGCCCAGCGCGCGCATCGCCCGCTGGCCTTCCGGCGTGTCGACGTCCAGTACGCGGTAGCGCACGTCCGCCAGCTCGAAGGCCTTCTGCTGCTTGCGACAGTAGCCGCACCATTCGGCGGCCATCATCACGATGCGGTCGTCTCCGGTGGCCAGGCGCGGGTCGTCCGGATGCAGGGCGGCAGGCTCCCTGGGCCACAGGTGCCAGGCCCCGCCGAGGACCGCCAACGCCAGCAGCATCCAGGCGACGCGCACGACGGGTCAGGCCAGCTCAGCGAAGAATTCGCGGATGCGCTCGATGCCGGGCGCCAGCTGGGGCGTCGGGCAGGTGTAGCTGATGCGCATCGCACGCGGCTCGCCGAACGCCGAGCCGGGCACGCAGGCCACGCCCTTGGCCTCGAGCAGCACGCTGCAGAAGTCGACGTCGTTGGCGATCGCCTTGCCGGTCGGCCCGTGGGTCTTGCCGAAGGTGCTGCTGATGTCCGGGAACACGTAGAACGCGCCCTGCGGCCGCGGGCAGACCACGCCCGGGATGGCGTTCATCACCTCCATCACCTGGTCGCGCTTGGCCTGGAACTCGGCGCACTTGGCCTGGGGCACGTCCTGCGGCCCGGTCAGGGCGGCGACCGCGGCCGCGGTGGCGATTTCCGGGATGTTGGTGATGTGGTTGGAGTTCAGCGTGACCACCGCCTGGGCGACGCTTTCGGGACCGGCCATGAAGCCCACGCGCCAGCCCGGCATGCCGTAGGTCTTGGACAGCGAGTCGACGAAGATCACGCGGTCCTTGAGCTCCGGCCTTGAATGCACGAAGTTGTGGTAGCCGACGCCGTCGAAGACCATCTTGTTGTAGATGTCGTCGGTGATGATCCAGGTGTCGGGATACTTTGTGATGACCTCCGCCAGGGCATCGATCTCCTCGCGGGTGTAGACCATGCCCGTCGGATTGGACGGGTTGTTGAACAGGAACACGCGCGGCTTCTTCGCCAGCGCGGCGTCCAGCTGGGCCGGGGTGAGCTTGTAGTCCTGCTCCGGCGGGCACGGCAGCAGCTCGACCTTCGCGTTGACGATCTCCGCGATGTCCAGGTAGCTCGTCCAGTAGGGCGTCGGGAAGGCGATGGTGTCGCCCTCGTCCAGCAGCGCTTCGCCCAGGTTGTAGAGGACGTGCTTGGCGCCCACGCCGCTGGCGCAGTTCACGCGGCCATACCCGGTGAGGCCCAGTTTGCCGATGTGTTCCAGGAACGCATCGATCATCGCGTCGGCGCCGCGGTTGCTGCCGTACTGGCCGCTGTCGTGCGAGAGCGCGTTGCGCGCCGCCTCGTAGACATGCTCGCCCGGCAGGAAGTTGGGCACGCCGATCGAGAAGCTGATGATGTCGCGGCCTTCGGCTTTCAGGCGCTTGGCCTTCTCGGCGATCTGCATGATCGCGCTGGGCTTGGCACGGCCGATCCGGCTGGCGAGCTGGGGCATCGCGGATAACCTCTCAGGAATTGGTGACACGGGCGGGGGACAGGGGAAAACCAGGGGTCGGGACCAGCCCGGCTCCCGTGTCGGGACCCACCAGGCTTAGCCCCGTGATGGTATCACGCGGCCCCGGCGCGCTCCCCCGTTCTCCCCCGCCCCGACACCACCCGCACGCAAGAAACCCCGGACCAGGCGGCCCGGGGTTTCCAGGGTCAGGGTCGGCGCCGGGCCGCCCGAGGAGAGGCTCAGGCGCGCGCGTTGGCGTCCAGCGTCTTGTTCCAGTCGGCGACACGGTCGGCCTTGGCCGCGAGCACGGCATCGCTATCGCCCTCGATGCTGACCGACTTGATCAGGTCGCCCTGCTGGATCTTGTCCACGGCCTCGATGCCCTCGAGCACCTTGCCGAACACGGTGTGCTTGCCGTCCAGCCACGGGCAGGGCACGTGGGTGATGAAGAACTGGCTGCCGTTGGTGCCCGGGCCGGCGTTGGCCATCGACAGCACGCCGCGCTCGTGGGTCAGGCCGTTGCCGGTCTCGTCCTCGAAGCGGTAGCCGGGGCCGCCGGTGCCGGTGCCCTGCGGGCAGCCGCCCTGGACCATGAAGTCCGGGATCACGCGGTGGAAGTTCAGGCCGTCGTAGAAGCCGCGGCGGGCGAGGTTGACGAAGCTGGCGACGGTCAGCGGGGCCTTGTCGGCGGCAAGTTCGACCCGGATCGGGCCGCGGTCGGTCTCGAAAACAGCAATCAGGCTCATGGAACGGCTCCTGGTGGGGGATGACCGGGCACTTCGCGGGCCCGGCAGAGTTGCGTGCGCCCATCCCTGCCCAACGGGGAGATGAACGCGGGTCGGCCAAGGATACCGCAGCCGCCCCCGGTTGCCCGTGATTTTCCTGATTCTGGCGCAAACACCCGCTATAATGGTCGGCTTCCCTCCGCGACCCTGACGCCTTCGCCGGCGTCCATTCCGCATGTCCGCATCCAACTCCGTCGAACGCCTGCGCAACATCGCCATCGTCGCCCACGTCGACCATGGCAAGACCACCCTCGTCGACTGCCTCCTCAAGCAGTCCGGCACCCTGTCCGAGCGCACCGTCCTCGCCGAGCGCGTGATGGACAGCAACGACCAGGAAAAGGAGCGTGGCATCACGATCCTGGCCAAGAACACCGCCATCACCTGGCAGGGCAACCGGATCAACATCGTCGACACCCCGGGCCACGCCGACTTCGGCGGCGAGGTCGAGCGCGTGCTGTCGATGGTCGACACCGTGCTGATCCTGGTCGACGCGATGGACGGCCCGATGCCGCAGACCCGCTTCGTGACCCAGAAGGCCTTCGCGATGGGCTTCAAGCCGATCGTGGTGGTCAACAAGATCGACCGTCCCGGCGCCCGCCCCGACTGGGTGATCGACCAGGTCTTCGACCTGTTCGACAAGCTCGGCGCGACCAACGAGCAGCTCGACTTCCCGATCGTCTACGCCTCGGCGCTGAACGGCTACGCCAGCCTCGACGACAGCGTCCGCTCGGGCGACATGACCCCGCTCTACGAAGCGATCATGAAGCACGCGCCCAAGCCCGAAGTCGATCCGGACGGCCCCTTCCAGATGCGCATCAGCCAGCTGGACTACAACAACTTCGTCGGCGTGATCGGCATCGGCCGCATCCAGCGCGGCACCCTGAAGAAGAACATGCCGGTCGCCGTGATCGACCGCGAAGGCAAGAAGCGCCAGGGCAAGGTCCTCCAGGTGCTGGGCTTCCTGGGCCTGGAGCGGATCGAGCAGGACAGCGCGCAGGCCGGCGACATCGTCGCCATCTCGGGCATCCAGGAACTGACGATCTCCGACACCGTGTGCGCCCTCGACACCCCCGAGGCGCTGCCGCCGCTGACCGTCGACGAGCCGACGATCTCGATGACCTTCCAGGTCAACAACTCGCCGTTCGCGGGCAACAAGGACCTCTCCGGCGGCAAGTTCCTGACCAGCCGCCAGATCAAGGACCGACTGGAGCGCGAGACCGTGCACAACGTCGCGCTCAAGGTCGAGCAGCTCGAGGACGCGGACAAGTTCCTGGTCTCCGGCCGCGGCGAACTGCACCTGTCGGTGCTGATCGAGAACATGCGCCGCGAGGGCTTCGAGCTGGCCGTGTCGCGCCCCGAGGTCATCATCAAGGAGATCGAGGGCCAGCTGATGGAGCCGATCGAGCAGCTCGTCGTCGACGTCGAGGAAGTCCACCAGGGCGGCGTGATGGAGAAGCTCGGCACCCGCAAGGGCCAGCTCAAGAACATGGAGCCCGACGGCAAGGGCCGCGTGCGCCTGGAGTACATGATCCCGGCGCGCGGCCTGATCGGCTTCCAGAACGAGTTCAAGACCCTCACCCAGGGTTCGGGCCTGCTGTTCCACGTGTTCGACCATTACGGTCCGAAGGAACAGGGCGCGATCGCCAAGCGCATCAACGGCGTGATGATCGCCAATGCCGCCGGCACCACCCCCGCCTACTCGCTGGGGCCGCTGCAGGAACGCGGCAAGCTGTTCGCCGCCGAGGGCGACGCGGTGTACGAAGGCCAGCTGGTCGGCATCCATTCCAAGGACAACGACCTGACCGTCAACGCGATCAAGCCCAAGCCGCTGACCAACATGCGCGCATCGGGCAAGGACGACGCCATCGCGCTGAGCCCGGCGATCAAGTACTCGCTCGAACAGGCGCTGGACTTCATCGAGGACGACGAGCTGGTCGAGATCACCCCGAAGGAAATCCGCCTGCGCAAGAAGTTCCTGACCGAGAGCGACCGCAAGCGGGCCTCGCGCGCCGCCTGATCCTGCGATCCGCGACACCCTGGAATGGCAGCGTGAGTCACCTCCCGCTGCCATTTCTTTGCCTGCTGTTCCTGCTGGCGGCCCGCGTGGCCTGGTGCGCCGGCATCGTGCTGTCGCGCGGCACCGGCCGGGTCGGCCCGCGTTTTGGCCGGGGCCAGGGCGGCTGGGGATCGCGCCCACCGCAGGGGCGCCCATTGCGACCGCTCACGCCATCCACCGGAGCCGCCGCGAGACGGGCTCGCTATGCTCGGCGGCAGCCATCCGCGACGGGGAATCGCCCATGCGCTCCATGCCAGCCACCGCCTGCCTGCTCCTGCTGGCCGCCTGTCAACCCGCCAGCGAGCCCGGTAGCGTCCAGGCGGCGACGCCCCCGGTGGCCGCGTCGCCCACGCCCCGCGTCGGGCCGGCCGCTGCGGCACCCGCCGCCACTGCCGACACGGATGCTTTCGCATTCGCCGAACTCGACATCCAGGCCCTGCAGGCGCGCATGGCGCGCGGCGAGACCAGCAGCCAGGCCCTGACCCAGGCCTACCTCGACCGCATTGCCGCGATCGACGACGCCGGCCCCACGCTCAACGCGGTGATCGAGCTCAATCCCGACGCCCTGGAGGAGGCCGCCGCGCGCGACGCGCAACGCAAGGCCGGTCCGGTGCTGGGCCCACTGCATGGCATCCCGGTGCTGTTGAAGGACAACATCGATGCGACCCCGATGGTGAACTCGGCCGGATCGCTCGCGCTCGCCGAGCACCGCCCCACGCGCGATGCCTTCCTGGTCGACCGGCTGCGCGCGGCAGGCGCGGTGATCCTGGGCAAGACCAACCTGAGCGAGTGGGCCAACTTCCGTTCCACCCGCTCCAGTTCCGGGTGGAGCGGCCGGGGCGGCCAGACCCTCAACCCCTACGCGCTCGATCGCAGCCCCTGCGGCTCCAGCGCCGGCACGGGCAGCGCGATCAGCGCCAACCTCGCCGCCGTGGGCATCGGCACCGAGACCGACGGCAGCATCATCTGCCCGTCGGCGGTCGCCGGCCTGGTGGGACTCAAGCCGACGGTCGGGCTGGTCAGCCGCAACGGCATCATCCCGATCTCCAGCAGCCAGGACACCGCAGGCCCGATGACCCGCAGCGTCGCCGATGCCGCGATCCTGCTGGCCGCGATGGCCGGGCGTGACGATGCCGACGCCGCCACCGCCCAAAGCGTCGGTCGCGCCGTCTTCGACTACCCCGCCCACCTCGACCCCGATGCACTGCGTGGGGCGCGCATCGGCCTGCTTCGCGGCAGCATGGGCTTCCATCCCGACGTCGACGACGCCCTCGAGCGCGCCGTGGCCGCCATGCGCGCCGCCGGGGCCACCATCGTCGATGCCGAGATCCCCACCGCCGGCCAATGGCGGCAGGCGGAATTCGAAGTGCTGTTGTACGAATTCAAGAACGGCCTCGAGCACTACCTGCGCAGCCACGACGCCCCGGTCAAGACGCTGGACGCGCTGATCGCGTTCAACCAGGCGCACGTCGACACCGAAATGCCCTGGTTCGGCCAGGAGCTGTTCGAGCAGGCCCGCGTCAAGGGCCCCTTGAACGAAGAGGCCTACCTGGACGCGCGCCGCGAAGCACGTCGGCTGGCCGGTGAGGCAGGCATCGATGCCGCGCTGGAGGCCCAGGAACTCGACGCCCTGCTCGCGCCGGCGACATCGCCGGCCTGGCGCATCGACCCGGTCCTGGGCGATCACTTCACCGGTGCGGGCTACGGCGCCGCCGCGGTGGCCGGCTACCCCAGCCTGACCGTGCCGATGGGGGAAAGCCACGGCCTGCCGATCGGCCTGGTCTTCATGGGCACCGCCTGGAGCGAACCGCGCCTGATCGCACTGGGTCACGCGTACGAACAGCTGTCGAAGGCGCGCACGCCGCCGCGCTTCCTGTCGACGGCCGAACTCAAGCCTCGTTCGCTCAGAAACGACGCGACCGGCGCACAGGGCGCCGGTCGCTGACATTCGATCGAAGGCGCCGCGTCGGCGGCGCCGGGGGCATCAGGCCTTCGAAGGGGCGCCGATCTGCGCCTGCTTGCGCACGATGAGCATCGCCACTTCCAGTGCCTGCTCGTAGTTCAGGCGCGGGTCCACGGTGGAGTGGTAAGCACGCTCGAGATCGCTCTCGGTCAGCTCGCGGGCGCCGCCCAGGCATTCGGTGACGTCCTCGCCGGTGAGCTCCAGGTGCACGCCACCCAGGCGCGTGCCCGCGGCCGCGTGCAGCTCGAAAGCATCTTCAAGTTCGCTTCGGATGTTGCGGAAACGACGCGTCTTGTAGCCGTTGCTGGTGGCCTCGGTATTGCCGTGCATCGGATCGCAGACCCACAACACCCTGCGGCCGTCGCGTTGTACCGCATTGAGCAGCGGCGGCAGCTTCTCGGCGATCGCCCTCGCCCCCATCCGGTGGATGAAGGTCAGGCGGCCGGGCTCATCCTCGGGGTTGAGCACGTCCATCAGCTTCAGCAACTGGTCCGGCTCGACCGACGGGCCGACCTTGACCGCGATGGGATTGCGGATCCCGCGGAAATACTCGGTGTGCGCCCCGTCCAGCGCCGCGGTACGCATGCCGATCCAGGGATAATGCGTACTCAGGTTGAACCAGCCCCAGTGGCGTGGCACCTGCCGTGTCTGCGATTCCTCGTAGGGCAGCAGCAAGGCTTCGTGGGAGGTGTAGAAATCGACCCGGTTGAGGTTGTGGACCTCCTGGCCGGACAAGGTCTCCATGAAGCGCACCGCGTCGCCGATCGCCGCCACCATGTGGCGGTACTCGTCGGCCAGCGGCGAATGCCCCACCCAGCCCAGGTTCCAGTACTCGGGATGGTGGAGATCGGCGAAGCCGCCGTCGATCAGCGAGCGGACGAAGTTCATCGTCATCGCCGAACGGGCGTGGCCCTTGATCATCCGGCGCGGGTCGGGGACGCGCGCGGCCTCGGTGAACTCCGGCGCATTGACCAGGTCGCCGCGGTAGCTGGGCAGGCTCACGCCGTCGATGGTTTCCAGGTCCGCCGAACGCGGCTTGGCATACTGGCCGGCGAAGCGCCCCACCCTCACCACCGGCTTGCGCATGCCGTGGACGAGCACCAGGCTCATCTGCAGCAGCACTTTCAAGCGGTTGGAAATGACATCGGGGGTGCAGGCGTCGAACGTCTCGGCGCAGTCGCCGCCCTGCAGCAGGAAGCGCTTGCCTTCCTGCGCGTCGGCCAGTTGCTGCTTGAGCGCCAGGATCTCCCAGGACGTGACCAGGGGCGGCAGGGCCCGCAGCTCTTCCAGCACGCCTTCCAGCGCGGCGGCATCCGGATACGTCGGCTGCTGCAGCGCGGTGAGGTTGCGCCACCCGGAGGGCGCCCAGTCCTTGGGAAGCTTCACGGCACGGAGTTTGCGGTCTTGACTGTTCATGTCGGGGGAAATGATGCGTTGCGACACAGCATCATCGACCAAGCGCCCCACCCCTGCAACGGTTGCGTGCGCAACCGAGGGTCGCGTTCAGGCTTTGCGGAACGCCGAATACAGCGCCCAGAGCGTCAACACGACGAAGCACACCAGGCTCCAGGCGGGCATCGAGAGCCCCAGGAAGGCCCAGTCGACGTTCGCGCACTCGCCCGATCCGGTCATCACCCTGCGGATCACGCCGGTCAGCGGCATTGCATCGAGCATGTAGTCCAGCCCGGGGCCACAGGCAGGGACCTGGTCCGGCGGCAGGTGTTGCAAGCGAACGTGGTTGCCCGCGACAGCGATGCCGGCCGCGCCAGCGAGGAAGGCGAGCACCCCGTAGGTCCTGCGCCCCGCCACGGAAGCCGGCGCATGCAGCCCGCCCACCAGGAACACCAGCCCGAGCGCGACGAAGGCCACGCGCTGGAAGATGCACAGCGGACAGGGCTCGAGCGGGTTGACGTCGCGAAACTGGGTGTAAAGCGCAAACGCCAGCAGCGCGGCGCAGGCAAGCATTCCCAGCAGGAAGCGGGTCCGGAACGAAGCGGCAGCCAAGCGTGAGGTTCGCGTCATGGCCGACAGCTTAAGGTCTGCGCGCGCGGCTGCCTAGCACCCAAGCGGGCGGATCAGCCGCGCCTGTCCCCAGACGCACGAAACCCCGGGGCTCCCGGGGTTTCGTGGTCACGCGCTTCGCGCTGCCATGCCGGTGGCATGGCGCGCTGCCATGCGCGAATTACTCGGCGGCAACCGCCTCCGGGCGATCGACCAGCTCGACGTAGGCCATCGGTGCGTTGTCGCCAGCGCGGAAACCGCACTTGAGGATGCGCAGGTAGCCGCCCGGACGCTCGCGGTAACGCGGGCCCAGCTCGACGAACAGGGTGCCCACGGCTTCCTTGTCGCGCAGGCGGGCAAAGGCGAGGCGGCGGTTGGCCACGCCATCGGTCTTGGCGAGGGTGATGAGCGGCTCGGCGACGCGACGCAGCTCCTTCGCCTTCGGCAGGGTGGTACGGATCAGGCCGTGCTTGATCAGCGAGGCGGCCATGTTGCGGAACATCGCATCGCGATGCGCGCTGGTGCGGTTGAACTTGCGTCCGGCTTTCTGGTGGCGCATGACTGTGTGTCCTGTTGAATGATGGAACTACTGGAGATCGCTGTCGCCGTCCTGGCGTTGGAAAATGGACTGCGGATGGTCCTGACCGCCCCTCCCTGGACGGACGTTGCCGCGGACCTTCGGGCCCGTCGGCCTGGGGCATCGGCCGCGCGTTGTCGCGCGGCCGTGCGCCCGGTGTCGTTGTGGCAAGGCTTCGTGACGCCCTGCCTGTCCCGCCACGGACGGGACTTCGCGACCGCGGCCGATACCCCGAGGGGTATCAGCCCACTGCCATCGCTCAGCCCATCATGCCGTGCGAGGCAATGCCCGCCGGCGGCCAGTTCTCGAGCTTCATGCCGAGCGAAAGGCCACGCTGGGCGAGGACTTCCTTGATCTCGGTGAGCGACTTCTTGCCCAGGTTCGGGGTCTTGAGCAGCTCGACCTCGGTCTTCTGGATCAGGTCGCCGACGTAATAGATGCTCTCGGCCTTGAGGCAGTTGGCCGAACGCACGGTCAGCTCGAGGTCGTCGATCGGGCGCAGCAGCACCGGATCCACGCCGCCGGTCTGCGGCTTGGCCTGGCCCCGGTCGCGCTGGGTGAAGTCGCCGAACACCGACAGCTGGTCGGTCAGGATGTCGGCCGCGGTGCGGACGGCTTCCTCGGCGTCGATCGTGCCGTTGGTCTCGATGTCCAGGACCAGCTTGTCCAGGTCGGTACGCTGCTCGACGCGGGCCGCTTCCACGGCATAGGCCACGCGGCGGACCGGGCTGAAGCTGGCATCCAGCATCAGGCGACCGATGGCACGGTTGTCCTCGTCGGGGCGACGACGCGCGGCGGCCGGCTGGTAGCCGTAGCCGCGCTCGATCTTCAGGCGCATGTTGATCGCGGTGTCCTTGGTCAGGTGCGCGATGACATGGTCGGCGTTGAGGATCTCGACGTTGTGGTCGGCCTTGATGTCGGCCGCGGTGACGACGCCGGGGCCCTGCTTGCTCAGCGCCAGGGTGGCGGTTTCACCGGTGTGCATGCGGATGGCGACGTCCTTGAGGTTCAACAGCACCTCGAGCACGTCCTCCTGCAGGCCTTCGACCGTGGTGTACTCGTGGAGCACGCCGTCGATCTCGACCTCGGTGATGGCGAAACCCGGGATCGACGACAGCAGCACGCGACGCAACGCGTTGCCCAGGGTGTGGCCGTAGCCGCGTTCCAGCGGCTCGATCACGACCTTGGCACGGTTGCCGGTGAGGCGTTCGATCTGGGGACCGCGCGGACGCAGTACCTGATTGGCGGTAACCGTCATGTTTGGGTGTCTCCTGCGAGCCTCCGGGGGGCCGGAGGCGCGTGAAATGGATTACTTCGAGTACAGCTCGACGATCAGCGCTTCATTGATGTCGGAAGGCAGGTCGGTACGATCCGGAACCGCCTTGAACACACCACTGAACTTCTTGCTGTCGACCTCGACCCAGGACGGGGAAAGGTCCATCTGCTGGGCGACCGTCAGCGACTCCTGGACGCGGAGCTGCTTCTGGGCGCGCTCGGACAGCGCGATCGCGTCACCGGCCTTGACCTGGTAGGACGGCAGGTTCACCGACTGGCCGTTGACCGTGACGCCACGGTGCGACACCAGCTGGCGCGCGGCCGGGCGGGTGACGGCGAAGCCCATGCGGTAGACGACGTTGTCCAGGCGGGTCTCGAGGAGCTGCAGCAGGTTCTCACCCGTGTTGCCCTTCTTGGTCGAGGCCTTCTTGTAGTAGTTGCGGAACTGACGCTCCAGCAGGCCGTAGATACGCTTGACCTTCTGCTTCTCGCGCAGCTGGTTGGCGTAGTCGGACAGCTTGCCGCGACGTACGTTCGGACCGTGCTGGCCGGGCTTCTGCTCCAGCTTGCACTTGGAATCGAGCGCCCGCGCCGGCGACTTCAGACCGAGGTCTGCGCCTTCGCGACGGGAGAGCTTGCACTTGGGACCAATATAACGAGCCATTATTCTTCAGCTCCTCAGACGCGACGCTTTTTCGGCGGACGACACCCGTTGTGCGGGATCGGCGTCACGTCGATGATGTTGATGATCTTGTAGCCGACGTTGTTCAACGAACGAACGGCTGACTCACGACCCGGACCCGGGCCCTTGATGCGCACTTCCAGCGACTTCACGCCGTAGTCGAGTGCGGCACGGCCGGCGCGCTCGGCGGCGACCTGCGCGGCGAACGGGGTCGACTTGCGCGAGCCGCGGAAACCCGCGCCACCCGAGGTCGCCCACGACAGCGCATTGCCCTGGCGGTCGGTGATCGTGATGATGGTGTTGTTGAAAGAAGCGTGGACGTGGGCGATGCCGTCGGTGACGACGCGCTTGATCTTCTTCTTCGTCTTGGCTGCTGCCGGCTTGGCCATGATCTGGGTTCCTTACTTCTTGATGGCCTTGCGCGGACCCTTGCGGGTGCGTGCATTGGTCTTGGTGCGCTGGCCACGCAGCGGGAGGCCGCGACGATGACGCAGGCCGCGGTAGCAGCCCAGGTCCATCAGACGCTTGAGCGACATGCCGATCTCGCGGCGCAGGTCGCCCTCGACCACGTACTTGCCGATCTCGGCGCGCAGGCGCTCGACTTCGGGCTCGGACAGGTCGCGGATCTTGGTCGTCTTCTCGATCCCGGCTGCGTCGCAGACCTGGACCGAACGGGTACGACCGATGCCGTAGATGCTCTGGATACCCACCCAGACATGTTTCTGTGGCGGCAGATTGACGCCTGCAATACGCGCCATAACGCGATCTCCAACTGGTTTGGCGGCCAGGCAGGAAATTGCCCGGCGGAGTGAATCGGAAATGATATCAAAATTCCAGGGTTACAGGAAGCCCTACGCCAAGGCACGGCGTATGGCCCGGCATGGGGAGTGTGCCCATGCTCCGGCGACGGTCCCCGGCTGTACCGGCAGGGACGAAACATCCCCCGCCGGCCCCGCGCACTACTCTGGTGCGCGTATGGCCTGGCACCACCCGCGCCTGGAATTGCCACGCGGGTCGCCCATCACGTTTGTCCGGACGGGAATCCGGATCGCGACCGCCGGCCCAAGCCGGCTGCCGCTTCGCAGGTGGGCCGGAGCCCCCTGCCAGCGCCGCCCCCGGGGGGCCGGCGCGATTGCATTGTATCAGCGCCCGGAACGCGAACCCTTCAGGTTCGCCTTCTTGAGCAGGCTCTCGTACTGGTGCGACATCAGGTGCGCCTGGATCTGGGCGATGAAGTCCATCACCACCACCACGACGATCAGAAGCGAGGTGCCACCAAAATAGAACGACGTGCCCAGTTCCTTGCGCATCACTTCCGGCAACAGGCACACCAGCACCAGGTAGGCGGCGCCGGCAGCCGTGAGGCGGGTCAGCACGCCGTCGATGTACTCGGCGGTGGCCTTGCCCGGCCGGATGCCCGGGATCAGGGCACCCTGCTTCTTGAGGTTGTCCGCGGTTTCCTGCGAATTGAACACCAGGGCGGTGTAGAAGAACGCGAAGCCCGCGATCATGCCGCCGTACAGGATCATGTGCAGCGGCTCGCCCGGGTTCAGCCACTGGCTGACCTGCAGGAGCCACGACGACGAACTGCCCTGGCTGAACCAGTTGGCCGCGGTCGCCGGGAACATGACGATGCTCGAGGCGAAGATGGCCGGGATGACGCCCGCCATGTTCAGCTTGAGCGGCAGGAACGACGACTGGTTCATGTACGCGCTGCGACCGCCCTGGCGGCGCGCGTAGTTCACGGTGATCCGGCGCTGGCCGCGCTCGACGAACACCACGAAATAGGTGAAGCCCAGCACGATCGCGGCGATCAGGATCGCGTTGATCACGTCCATGTCGCCGTTGTTGATCTGCTGGAACATGCCGATGACCGCGGCGGGCAGGCCCGCGACGATGCCGGCGAAGATGATCAGCGAGATGCCGTTGCCGACGCCGCGCTCGGTGATCTGCTCGCCCAGCCACATCAGAAACATGGTACCCGCCGTCAGGGCGACCACCGCGGTCAGGATGAAGCCCGGGCCCGGGTTGTAGACGACCTGGATGCCCTGGCTGGCACCGCCGGCCTGGAGCGCCGTGGCGATGCCCCATGCCTGGAACACCGCCAGCGGGATGGCGCCCATGCGCGACCACTGGTTGATCTTGCGGCGGCCCGATTCGCCCTCCTTCTGGATGGCCTTCAGGCTCGGCACCATGTTGACCAGCAGCTGGACGATGATGGACGCGGAGATGTACGGCATCACGTTCAGCGCGAACAGGCTGAAGCGCGACAGGGCACCACCGGAGAACATGTTGAACATGTCCACGATGGTGCCTTCCTGGCTTTCCATCAGCTGGAGCATGGCATCCGGGTTGACGCCCGGTACCGGGATGTAGCAGCCGATGCGATAGACGATCAGCGCACCCACAACGAACAGGAGACGCTGGCGGAGCTCGGTGAACTTCCCGAGTCCGCCGCCCATGCCGGCCATCGCATTGCCGCTACGCGCCATCCGGTGCTTACTCCTCGACCTTGCCGCCAGCGGCTTCGACCGCCGCCTTCGCACCCGCCGTCGCCAGCAGGCCCTTGAGCACGAACGCCTTGGTCAGCTCGCCCTTGGCGACGATCTTGGCCTTCTTGGCGGTCGCCGGGACCAGCTTGGCCGCGCGCAGTGCGGCGAAATCGACCTCACCGGCTTCCAGCTTGTCCAGCTGGTACAGCAGCACTTCGGCGGTGTCCTTGGCCATCCGCGAACGGAAACCGACCTTGGGCAGGCGGATGTGCATGGGCATCTGGCCGCCTTCGAAGCCGGCCTTGATCTTGCCCTTGCCGGCGCGGGCGAACGAACCCTTGTGGCCACGGCCACAGGTCTTGCCCAGGCCGGAACCGATGCCGCGACCGACGCGCTTGCGGTCTTCGCGGGCGCCCTCTGCGGGCTTGAGTGTGTTCAGACGCATGATGATTACTCCTCGACCCGGACCAGGTAGTGGACCTTGTTGATCAGGCCGCGCACCTGCGGGCTGTCCTTCAGTTCACGGACGTCATTGAGCTTGTTCAGGCCCAGGGCGCGCACCGACAGGCGGTGGCGTGCCTGCGAACCGCGCAGGCCTTTGACCAGGCGCACCTTGACGGTGCCGCCTTCGCTTGGCTTCTTAGCCATGGATCAGATCCTCCACCTTCTTGCCGCGCTTGGCCGCGATCCTGGCCGGCGACTGCATGTCGGCCAGGCCGCGCACTGTCGCGCGCACCAGGTTGATCGGGTTGCGCGAACCCACCGCCTTGGCCAGCACGTCCTTCACGCCGACGGCCTCGAGCACGGCGCGCATCGCGCCACCGGCGATCACGCCGGTACCCTCGGAAGCAGGCTGCATGTACACGCGGGCCGCACCGTGGCCCGACTTGACGGGGTGCCACAGCGTGCCGTTGTTCAGGTCGACGTTGACCATGTTCTTACGTGCATACTCCATCGACTTCTGGATGGCGACCGGCACTTCGCGCGCCTTGCCGTAACCAAAGCCGATGCGGCCCTCGCCATCGCCCACCACCGTCAGCGCGGTGAAGGTGAACTGGCGACCGCCCTTGACGGTCTTGCTGACGCGGTTGACCGCGATCAGCTTCTCGATCATGCCGTCGTCGATCTCTTCGCGGTTACGGTCGCGATCACGACCCCGCGGTGCCCGATCTTCTGCCATTTTCAGTATTCCTGTAGTTGAAGAAATTTGCGGCGTGGCCGCTTATCGTTGTGAAGCGCCTCGGGTGTTCCGCGGCAACGAGAATTCGCTGCAGCGTCCGGCACGCCCCGTGCCGGCAGGTACGACGACGGCATGGGGTCGCCCCCATGCCGCTTCAAGCCTTAGAACTGCAGGCCGCCCTCGCGGGCCGCTTCGGCCAGCGCCTTGATGCGACCGTGGTAGCGGTAGCCCGAGCGGTCGAAGGCGACCTTCTCGATACCGGCAGCCTTGGCCTTCTCGGCGATGGCACGACCCACCTTCGCGGCGGCTTCGGCGTTGTGGCCGTTCTTCAGGCCGTCGCGGACGTCGGCCTGGGTGGTCGATGCGGCCGCCAGGACCTTCGAGCCATCGGCCGTGAAGACCTGGGCATAGAGGTGCTGGCCGGTACGCAGGACCGACAGGCGCGGCACGCCGAGCTCGCGGATGTGCGCGCGGGTCGACTTGGCGCGACGCAGACGGGCAATGTTCTTGTTCATGTCTTGTTCCTCGAAAGCTGAAGACCCGTTTAGGCCTTCTTGGCTTCCTTGCGAATGATGGTTTCGTCGCTGTACTTCACGCCCTTGCCCTTGTAGGGCTCCGGCGGACGGAAGCTGCGGATCTTGGCGGCGACTTCACCCACGCGCTGCTTGTCGGCGCCCTGCACCAGCACTTCGGTCTGGGTCGGGGTGGCGATGGTGATGCCTTCCGGGGCCGGGAACACGATCGGATGGGAGAAGCCCAGCGACAGGTTCAGGTCCTTGCCGGACATGGAGGCGCGGTAACCGACGCCGACCAGCTCCAGCTTGCGCTCGAAGCCCTCGGAGACGCCGTGGACCATGTTGGCGATGATCGCGCGCAGCGTGCCGGTGATGGCGGTCTGCTCGGCGGTGGCCGGCGACAGCTGGACCTGGCCGTCCTCGATGGCGACCTCGACGCCGGCGGGGCGTGCGATCGAGAGGGTGCCCTTCGGGCCCTTGACGCTGACGCTGTCGGCCTGGATGTTCAGCTCGACACCCTTCGGGAGGGCGATCGGCTTCTTGGCAACTCGGGACATTGCAGTTCCTCCCTTAGGCCACGAAGCACAGGACTTCACCGCCGACGCCCTGCTGGCGCGCCTGCGAGTCGGTCATGATGCCCTTCGAGGTGGAGATGATGGCGACGCCCAGGCCATTGAGGACCTTGGGGATCGCGTCCTTGCCGCGGTACTGGCGCAGGCCGGAGCGCGAGTAGCGCTCGAGACGGTCGATGACCGGCTTGCCTTCGTAGTACTTCAGCACGATCTCGAGCTCGGCCTTGCCGTTGCCCTGGTCGGTGACGCTGGAATCGACGATGTAGCCTTCTTCCTTCAGGACGGCTGCAATCGCGACCTTGATCTTGGACGACGGCATCTTCACCGTCGGCTTGCGGACCGCGGCGGCATTCTTGATGCGCACCAGCATGTCGGCGATGGGATCAGTCATGCTCATGGAGTATTCACCTTATGAGTAGCACCGATATCCGCGGAATTGCGGGTTTTCAGTAATTTTGGATCAGTTGTAACGCTGGCGCCCCGGGCGTGGCCGGGGCGTTTGCTGCAACGCAGCCGGCAAGTCTAGCAGACTTGCCGGCCTTGTGTGTTACCAGCTGGCCTTGCGCAGGCCCGGCACGTCGCCACGCATGGTGGCTTCGCGGAGCTTGTTGCGGCCCAGGCCGAACTTGGCGTAGACGCCACGCGGACGGCCGGTCAGGGCGCAGCGGTTGCGCTGGCGGCTCGGCGAGGAGTCGCGGGGCAGCTTCTGCAGCTTGACCGCCGCTTCCAGCTTCTCCTCGTAGGAGGAGCGGTCGCTGGAGATGATCTTCTTCAGCTCGTCGCGCTTGGCGGCGTACTTCGCCGCCAGCTTGGCCCGCTTGATCTCGCGGTTGACCATTGAGGTCTTGGCCATGGTGTATGTCCTCGGATCAGTTGCGGAAGGGGAAACGGAAGGCTTCGAGCAGGGCCCGTGCCTCGGCGTCGGTCTTCGCGGTGGTGGTGATCGCGATGTCCATGCCGCGCAGCGCGTCGACCTGGTCGTAATCGATCTCCGGGAAGATGATCTGCTCCTTGACGCCCATGTTGTAGTTGCCACGGCCGTCGAACGACTTGGCGGACACGCCGCGGAAATCGCGCACGCGCGGCAGGGCCACGTTCACCAGGCGATCGAGGAACTCGAACATCTTGGAGCGACGCAGGGTCACCTTGCAGCCGATCGGCCAGCCGTCGCGGATCTTGAACGAAGCGACCGACACGCGGCTCTTCGTCACGATGGGCTGCTGGCCCGAGAGCTTGGCCATGTCGGCCACGGCGTTCTCGAGCACCTTCTTGTTGGTGGCCGCTTCGCCCACGCCCATGTTCAGCGTGATCTTGACGAGACGGGGCACTTCCATGGGGTTCTTGTAACCGAACTTCTCGGTCAGCGCAGGAACCACCTCTTCCTTATAAATCTTTTCAAGCCGGGTCATTTGGGCATTCCTCAGGCGTCGACCGCCTCACCGCTGGAGCGGAACACACGCAGTTTGCGTCCATCCTCCAGCACCTTGAAACCAATGCGCTCACCCTTGCCAGTGGCCGGGTTGAAGAGCATCACGTTGGAAATGTCGATCGGCGCTTCGCGCTCGATGACGCCGCCAGGCTGGCCAGCCTGCGGGTTCGGCTTGGTATGGCGCTTGATGATGTTGATGTTCGACACGACGACCTTGTCGCCGTCGACGCGCAGCACATCACCCTTCTTGCCCTTGTCCTTGCCGGCGGTGACGATCACTTGGTCACCCTTGCGGATACGGTTCATTTCTCTATTCCTCCGCTCAGAGCACTTCAGGCGCGAGCGAGACGATCTTCATGAACTTCTCGGAACGAAGCTCACGGGTCACGGGCCCGAAGATACGGGTGCCGATCGGCTCGTGCTTGCTGTTCAGCAGGACGGCGGCGTTGCCGTCGAAACGGATCAGCGAGCCGTCCGGACGACGCACGCCCTTGCGGGTACGCACCACGACGGCGTCATAGACGTCGCCCTTCTTCACCTTGCCGCGCGGAATGGCGTCCTTGACGGTCACCTTGATGATGTCGCCGATGCCGGCGTAACGGCGCTTGGAGCCGCCCAGCACCTTGATGCACATCACTTCCTTCGCACCCGAGTTGTCGGCCACCCCGAGGTAGCTTTGCATCTGGATCATGGTTCAGCCTCCTCGGTTATTCGACCGCGCGGGTGACGATCTTCACCACGCGCCAGTTCTTGGTCTTGGACAGGGGTGCACACTCGGTCAGGCGGACGATGTCGCCCTCGTTGCATGCGTTGTCGCCGTCATGGGCGTGGAGCTTGGTCGAACGACGGATGTACTTGCCGTACAGCGCGTGCTTGACCTGGCGCTCGACGAGCACGGTGACGGTCTTGTCCATCTTGTTGCTGACCACGCGTCCTTCGACCGTGCGCAGCGCCTTCTCTGTATTGTTGTCGGTCATGACGGGTCCTTACTTCTTCTGACCCAGCAGGGTGTTGACGCGCGCGATCTCGCGGCGCACCCGGCGGGCTTCATGGGTCTTGGCGAGCTGGCCGGTGGCCTTCTGCATGCGGAGGGCAAAGCTCTCCTTGTGCAGTTCGACCAGGTGGGCCTGCAGCTCGTCAGCCGATTTTTCACGCAGTTGCTTGAGTTCCATTACCGCACCGTCCGGGTCACGAAAGTGGTGGTCACCGACAGCTTCGCGGACGCCAGGCGGAATGCCTCGCGCGCCACTTCCTCGCTGACGCCCTCGATCTCGTAGATCATGCGGCCGGGCTGGATCTGCGCGACCCAGTACTCGACGTTGCCCTTACCCGAACCCATTCGAACTTCGATGGGCTTCTTGGTGATCGGCTTGTCCGGGAAGACGCGGATCCACATCTTGCCGCCGCGCTTGACGTAGCGGCTGATCGAGCGGCGGGCCGCTTCGATCTGGCGCGCCGTGATCTGGCCGTGCGCGGTGGCCTTGAGGCCGTACTCGCCGAAGCTGACGGCATTGCCGTTCCAGCTCAGGCCCTCGTTACGGCCCTTGTGCACCTTGCGGTATTTGGTTCGCTTGGGTTGCAACATGGTCGTTTACCTCGATTCGCGGGCCGGACGGGCCGGACGCGCCGGACGGGAGGGACGATCGCCGCGGTCGCCGCGCGCGTTCTCTTCCGGCTTCTCCTGACCCACCTGGGAGAAATCGAAGATCTCGCCCTTGTAGACCCATACCTTGATGCCGATGATGCCGTAGGTCGTCTTGGCTTCAGCGAAGCCATAGTCGATGTCGGCACGCAGGGTGTGCAGCGGCACGCGGCCTTCGCGGTACCACTCCGAACGGGCGATTTCCGCACCGTTGAGGCGGCCTGCGACGTTGACCTTGATGCCCAGGGCGCCGAGGCGCATCGCGTTGCCGACGGCGCGCTTCATCGCGCGACGGAACATGATGCGGCGCTCGAGCTGCTGCGCGATCGACTCGGCGACCAGCTGCGCGTCGAGCTCCGGCTTGCGGACCTCGGTGACGTTGATGTGCGCCGGGACGCCCATCAGGTCGCTGACTTCCTTGCGCAGCTTCTCGATGTCCTCACCGCGCTTGCCGATCACCACGCCCGGACGGGCGGTGTGGATCGTGACGCGCGCGTTGTTGGCGGGACGCTCGATGAAGATGCGGGAAATGCCGGCCTGCGAGAGCTTCTTGCGGAGCATCTCGCGGACCTTCAGATCCGTCACCAGGAATTCGGCGTACTGCTTCTTGTTGGCAAACCACTTGGAGTTCCAGTCCTTGGAGATGCCAAGGCGGATGCCAGTAGGATGAACTTTATGACCCATTAGTCTGACTCCGCCTTACTTGCCGGCGCCCACAACCACAGTGATGTGGCTGGTGCGCTTGAGGATGCGGGTGCCGCGGCCCTTCGCTCGCGCCATGAAGCGCTTCAGCGTCGGACCCTCGTCCACCATGATGGTCTTGACCTTGAGCTCGTCGATGTCGGCGCCCTGGTTGTTCTCCGCGTTGGCGATGGCCGACTCGACGACCTTGCGGATCATGCCCGCGGCCTTCTTGTCGGAGAACTTCAGCAGGTTGACGGCGCGCTCGGCCGAGAGACCGCGGACCTGGTCGGCGACCAGGCGGGCTTTCTGCGGGGAGATGCGTGCGGTACGCAGGATGGCTTTCGCTTCCATGGTCATCTCCTTATCGGCTCTTCTTGTCGCCGACGTGACCCTTGAAGGTACGCGTCAGGGCGAACTCGCCGAGCTTGTGGCCAACCATGTTCTCGTTGACCAGCACGGGGATGTGGTTGCGACCGTTATGCACGGCGATGGTGAAACCCACCATCTCCGGCAGAACCATCGAGCGACGCGACCAGGTCTTGATCGGCTTCTTGTTGTTGCCCGCGGTCTCCACCTTCTTCATCAGGTGGTGATCGACGAACGGGCCTTTCTTCAGTGAACGTGCCATGGCCGATTAGCTCCTACGATCGCGCACGATGAACTGCTGGGTGCGCTTGTTCTTGCGGGTCTTGTAACCCTTGGTCGGGACGCCCCACGGGGTGACCGGATGCGGATTGCCCTGGCCGGCCTTGGCTTCACCACCGCCGTGCGGGTGGTCGACCGGGTTCATGGCCGCACCGCGGACGGTGGGACGCACGCCGCGCCAGCGCTTCGCGCCCGCCTTGCCCAGCTTCTCCAGGTTGTGCTCGTCGTTGCCGACTTCGCCGATGGTGGCGCGGCACTCGGCCGGCACCCTGCGCATTTCGCCGGAGCGGAGGCGCAGCGTGGCGTAGCCGTGCTCGCGGGCGACCAGCTGGACGCTGGCACCGGCGGCGCGGGCGATCTGGGCGCCCTTGCCCGGCTTCATCTCGATGCAATGCACCGTCGAGCCCACCGGGACGTTGGTCAGCGGCAGCGTGTTGCCGACGCGGATCGGGGCGTCACGGCCCGCGATCACCTGGTCACCGGCCTTCAGGCCCTTCGGGGCGATGATGTAGCGGCGCTCACCGTCGACGTAGCACAGCAGGGCGATGTGGGCGGTGCGGTTGGGATCGTATTCGATCCGCTCCACGCGCGCCGGGATGCCTTCCTTGTTGCGCTTGAAGTCGATGATGCGGTAATGCTGCTTGTGGCCACCGCCGACGTGGCGGGTGGTGATCCGACCGTGGTGGTTGCGGCCACCGGTCTTGCTCTTCTTCTCGACCAGCGCGGCGTGCGGGGCGCCCTTGTGCAGGCCGGGCGTCACCACGCGGACGGCCGAACGGCGGCCGGGCGAGGTGGGTTTGAATGTCATCAATGCCATGGGTCTATCCTCAGGCCGTGGCCATCACATCGATCGACTGGCCTTCGGCCAGCTTCACGTACGCCTTGCGCCAGTCGGCACGGCGGCCCATGCGGAAGCGGAAGGCCTTGCTCTTGCCCTTCACGTTCACCACATTGACTGCCTCGACCTTCACGTCGAACAGCTTCTCAATGGCCACCTTGATGTCGGCCTTGGTCGCGTCCGTCGCTACTTCGAAGACGTATTGGTTGGAGACTTCCTGCAGGCGCGCGGTCTTCTCGGACACGCGCGGCGCACGGATGATGTTGTAGAGCTTGGCGTCGTTCATGCCAGCCACTCCTCGATCTTCTTGACCGCGTCGGCGGTGACCACGACCGAATCGGCGCCCACCAGGGCGACCGGGTCCAGGCCCTGGACGTCACGGACTTCGACATACGGCAGGTTGCGGGCCGAGAGGTACAGGTTCTCGGTGGCTTCCTCGGTGACGATCAGCGGGCGCTTGCCCACCTCGAGTTCCTTGAGCTTGCCGACCAGGCTCTTGGTCTTGGCGGCATCGACGTCGAAGCTCTCGACGACCGTGATGCGGCCCTGGCGGTTCAGCTCGGACAGGATCGCGGCGATCGCTGCGCGGTACATCTTGCGGTTGACCTTCTGCGCGAAGCTGCGCGGCTTGGCCGCGAAGGTCACGCCACCGCCGATGAAGATCGGAGCGGTCAGGGCGCCATGACGCGCGCCGCCACCCTTCTGCTTCTTCGACTTCTTGGTCGTACCGGCGACTTCCGAGCGGGTCTTCTGGGCCTTGGTGCCGGCGCGGCCGGCATTGCGATAGGCAACGACCACCTGGTGGACCAGGTCTTCGCTGAATTCGCGACCGAAGATCGCGTCGGACACCGACACCGTCTTCTTGCTGTTATTGATGGCGAGTTCCATCGTCATCTCTCCTTATGCCTTGCTCGAGGGACGCACGATGACGTCGCCACCCGGTGCGCCCGGCACGGCACCCTTGATGGCGATCAGGCCGCGCTCGGCGTCGACCTTCACCACTTCCAGGCGTTGCGTGCTCTGCTGGACGGCACCCATGTGGCCGGACATCTTCTTGCCCGGGAAAACGCGGCCCGGCGTCTGGCGCTGGCCGATCGAACCGGGGGCGCGATGCGACAGCGAGTTGCCGTGGGTCGCGTCGCCCATCTTGAAGTTCCAGCGCTTGATGGTGCCCTGGAAGCCCTTGCCCTTGGTCACGCCCTGGACGTCGACGATCTGGCCGACTTCGAAGATGTCGGCCTTGATCTCGCCACCGACATTGAAGTCGCCGATCTTGTCTTCGGCCACGCGGAACTCCCACAGGCCACGGCCAGCTTCGACCTTGGCCTTGGCCAGGTGACCGGCCTCGGGCTTGTTGACGAGCGATGCGCGCTTGACGCCGGCGGTGACCTGCACGGCGGTGTAACCGTCGCTGTCGACGGTCTTGATCTGGGTGATGCGGTTCGGGGTGGCCTCGATGAGGGTCACCGGCACCGACTTGCCGTCCGTGGTGAACACGCGGCTCATGCCGGCCTTGCGACCGACAATGCCCAACGAATATTTCTTCGCGGTCATGGTGGTTGCCTCAGGTCAGCTTGATCTGGACGTCGACGCCAGCCGCGAGCTCGAGCTTCATCAGCGCGTCCACGGTCTTGTCGTTGGGGTCGACGATGTCGAGCACGCGCTTGTGCGTGCGGGTCTCGTACTGGTCGCGCGCGTCCTTGTCGACGTGCGGGGAAACGAGGATGGTGTAGCGCTCGATCTTGGTCGGCAGCGGGATCGGGCCACGCACTTGCGCGCCAGTCCGCTTCGCCGTCTCAACGATCTCGCTGGCCGAGCGGTCGATCAGGCGATGATCGTACGCTTTGAGCCGAATCCGGATCTTTTGGTCCGCCATGACGGTATTCCTTCGTTAAAGAGCGACAGGCCTGCGGCTGGGTGCGCAGAACCCCGTGGAAAACAGCACCCGCTGCCAGGAAAACCCCTCCTCGCAGTCGGGAAAAAGGGCAGGCCAGTGAAACTGGCCCGCCCAGACAGAAAAGTATAAGGCGTATGTAATGACACCGTCAAGCCGGGACGCTGAACGCGCCCCAGCCCACGCTGCCCTTCCATACGACGCTTCCCTGTCGGGCGAACACGAGGGACATCCTGTCCCTCATTTCGCGGTATTCGTCCCCTGTTCAGGGGGACGTGCCCGGGAGGCTGCACCTAGCCCACCTCCCCGGCCTGCCCGGCTGCGCGCCGGGCCGCGTCATTACTTGAGGATCTTGGCCACCACGCCGGCGCCGACAGTACGGCCGCCTTCGCGGATCGCGAAGCGCAGGCCCTCGTCCATCGCCACCGGGTTGATCAGCTCCACCACCATCTTCACGTTGTCGCCCGGCATCACCATCTCCACGCCTTCCGGCAGGGTCACGGCACCGGTGATGTCGGTGGTACGGAAGTAGAA
>NZ_VICE01000128.1 GCF_006546775.1 Marilutibacter aestuarii | reverse complement strand
GCCGCCCCGGACTGCCGCTGCAGGGTGCGCAGCCGCTCGAGCGCAAGGCTCATGCGCGGCGATCCCAAGGCAGGGAGGCCGGCCGTGGCGTCATGCCGGCGCTCCATGGCCGACGTCCGCCGGCGACATGGATGGCGCGGGTACCAGCAGTTCGAGCACGCGCAGGGCCAGCGCCTTCGGCGTCGCGGAGCGGCCGCCGGTGCCTCCCGAGCCTTGCGTGGCCTCGTCGGTGGCGAGAATGGGGCCAACGCAGGCGGGGCACCCGGCACTGCACTCGCAGGCCGCGACCAGTTCGCTGGCGCGATGCACCAGTTCGCGCTGGCGCGTCCATAGCGGCTCGCTCAGCCCCACGCCGCCGGGGAAGTTGTCGTACAGGTAGACAGTGGGGACGAAGCGCGCCTCGTCCTCGATGTCGCGCGGCTGGCCATCCAGTCCGCGGACCTGGCCGCGGCCGCCGCCGTCGGCCGTCGCCGACCACGCACCGTCGCCATTGCCCACCGCGCGCTGCAGGTCGCGCGCATCGGCCATCACCGCCACGCTCGCGACCAGGTGCAGGGCGTGCGCGGCGCCGAGGAAGCCATCCAGCGCCTCCTGTCGGGACGCGAACCAGGCCAGCAGGACCGGCTGCGGCACCTGCCACCACGCGGCCGTGGTGTGCAGTTCCTGGTCGGGCAGGTTGACCGGCCCGTAACCGATGTTCTCGTGGGTGTAATACCGGATCTTCTTGTAGCCCGACACCCGGCGCACCACGTGCACTTCGCCGTGCTGCGCTTCGCCGCGGCCCGCGCCTTCGCGATCGAAGCGCTCGAGGACCTTCAGCCGGGTGTAGTCGATCGCATCGGTGTAGTAGTCGACGTGGGTCCGGGTGACATAGGCCTTGCGTCCTTCCCAGTCGAGGCGCTCGACCTGGTAGGGCGTGCTCTGGACCATGTGGATCGCGCCCTCGTAGAGGGTCAGCGCGGCGGCGGAATAGTCCACCTCGGCGATGATGCGCTGGCGACCGTCGGTGCGGTCGACGACGACGAAGTTGCCGTCGGCGACCGAGCGCAGCGAGACCGCGTTGGCCGGATAGCTGTCGGCGATCCACTCCCAGCGGTCGCCCTCGCGATGCACCACGCCCGACTCGGCCAGTGCCTCCAGGTACAGCCCGGGCTCGACCGGGCCATGCGACTCGCCGGCCTCGAAGGGCAACTCGAAGGCCGCGCAGCGGATGTGGTCGAACAGGATCAGCGGCTGGTCGGGCGCGATGCGCGCATGCTCGGGCGTGGCGTCGCCGAAGAACTCGGGATGGCGGACCACGTACTGGTCCAGCGGTTGCGAGCTGGCGACCATGACCCCGAGCGAGGGCTTCTGCCGGCGTCCGGCACGGCCGAAGCGCTGCCAGGTCGCGGCGACGCTGCCCGGATAGCCGTTGAGCACGACCACGTCCAGGCTGCCGATGTCCACGCCCAGTTCGAGCGCCGAGGTACTGACGATGCCGTCGACTTGGCCGTCGCGCATGTCGCGTTCCGCCGCGCGGCGTTCGGTGGGCAGGTAGCCGCCGCGGTACGCGCGGATGCGCGCCGGCTTGCGGGGATCGGCATCGAACACGTCCTTGAGGTACTTGGTCAGCACCTCGACCATCGTCCTGGACTGCGCGAAGACCAGGGTCTTGAGGCCGGCCTTGATCGCAATGCGGGCGATCCGGTTGCTCTGCGAACGCGCCGAGGCGCGCAGGCCGAGGTCCGGGTTCACCACCGGGGGGTTCCACAGCAGCACGTGCTTGTCGCCGCTCGGCGCACCGGAGCGCTCGATGGACGTCACCGGCGCCTCGATCAGGGCCTGTGCGTGTTGGCGCGGATTGCCGATCGTCGCCGAGCACAGGATGAACTGCGGCGATGCGCCGTAGAACGCGCAGATGCGCTTGAGCCGGCGCAGCACGTTGGTGACGTGGCTGCCGAACACGCCGCGGTAGGTATGGATCTCGTCGATCACCACGTAGCGCAGGTTCTCGAAGAACTGCGCCCACTTGGTGTGGTGCGGCAGGATCGCCTGGTGGAGCATGTCCGGGTTGCTGACCACGATGTCGCCATGCAGGCGGATCGCCTGGCGCGCGTCGCCCGGCGTGTCGCCATCGAAGGTGAAGGCCTTCAGGCCGAGCTCGCCGGCGCGGCTGAGATCGAGCAGCTCGGCCACCTGGTCCTGGGCCAGCGCCTTGGTCGGGAACAGGAACAGTGCTTTCGACGAAGCGCCGGTGGAGCGGGCCTCGATCGCTGCCGCCGCGACCGGCAGCGTGTAGCACAGCGACTTGCCCGAGGCGGTCGGGGTGACCACGGCCACGTGCTCGCCACGGCGGGCGGCGTCCCAGGCCTCGGCCTGGTGGCTGTAGAGGCGGTCGATCCCGCGCCCGCGCAGTGCCGCCGCCAGGCCGGGCGGCAGGTCCGCCGGCAATGGGGCGTAGTCGCCCTCGCGACCGGGAATCGTGAACTGGCCGGTGATGCGCTCGTGGTACCGGCGCGCGAGGCGGCGGGTCAGCATGCCGCCGTCGCCGGTGCGCTTTTCCGGCGGCATGCCGGCCGGCGTGTCGAGCAGGCCGCCCTCGTCGCCCGTGCGATGTCGCACCATGGCCTGTCCCATCGTGTCTGCCTCCCGTCGGTGTCCCGACCCGTGATGGGTGCAGTGGGCCAGAGCGACGTCTCAGCCGGTGAGACTGGCGGTGGCCTTCTTCAAGCGAGTTCCGGCGAGCGGTTCGCGACCTCCGGTTCGCAAAGAAGGGGTGACGCGCGTCAACCCCGAAATGTGATTTCGTGGGCCGCTCGACAGTTGGCCCAACCACCTTCCGTCTCGGCGCTCGCCCTGGGTGGCCCGCGCTCCGGCATCGCAAATCCATGATTCGGTTGCCTTTTCACGGAAAAGTCAAAAGTCCGTCATGACGGTGTCGTGATGCGCTGATGCGGAGCGGCGACGTGGCGCCTTAGGGTCGGGGCTCCCCCCTGCCTGTCGGCGAGGCTGCCCGGGCCCCCTGTCCATCCAAGGATTGTCGTAGGAGTACCCTGCATGTCCCCTGTGAAATCGAACGCCCCGCGCCTGCTGTCACTGGCGATCGCTACCGCCATCTCCGGATTCTCGTTGTCCGCGGTCGCGGCAACGCCGTCCCAGGGAACCGGCACCGCCGACACCTCCGCCTCCGCCGCCTTCAGCGAATGGCATGGCGAACCCCTGCCCGAGCAGGCGCGGCGTGGCGACGACTGGCCCTGGCTGATCTCCCTGAAAGACGAGCCGACGTCCGCCGCCTCACCTGCCGAAGTCGATCGTGACGCCAAGGGGCGCGTGTTGGCCAAGGGCGACCGAACGCGGGCCTATGCGGGCCGCCTTCGCCAGCAGCACGCACAGATGCTGGTCCGGGCGCAGGGCCGCCTGCGTCGCGGCGGACGGCCGGTGAAGCCGCTGATGGAGTTCGTCCACGCCGCGAATGGCGTCGTCGTCGGGCTTACCCTGGACGAAGTGAAAGCGATCAAGGCGATGCCCGAGGTCGCCTCGGTCGAGCCGCTACGCTTCGAGGAGGTCACCTCCGACGATGGTCCCGCCCTCATCGGCGCGCCGGACGTCTGGCAGGGCGGCGGTCGCCCGCATTGGCCGTTGCCGCCGTGGTTGGGGCATTTCGAGAACCTGATGGACCAACTGACCGGCGGACAGTCGGGCCAGTGGGGCAATGGCTGGGGTGGGGACCACCCCTATCCGTGGCCGATGCCCGGTAAACCTTCGAATCGCGGCGAAGGCGTGGTGGTCGGCATCATCGACACCGGCCTGAACTACGACAGCCCGTCGTTCGCCTCGACGGACATGTACTCCTACCGCCGCAAGAACCCGCTCGGCCGGGGCAACTACCTGGGCATGTGCGCGGATCCGGGCGACTCCGGCTGGACACCCCGCTGCAACGACAAGGTGATTGGTGCCTACGATCTCATCGCGCCGATCTGGGACGCGATCCTGGAGGTCTACCCGAACGCGAAGGACTTCCCGGGCGGGGACGATGAAGGCGGACACGGCTCGCATACCGCCAGCACCGCCGCCGGCAACGCGGTACGTTACCAGGTGCCGAATGGCCCGAACATCGAACTCTCGGGCGTCGCGCCGCGTTCCAACATCGTGATCTACAACGCCTGCTTCAGTCCGTTTGGCACGGGTGGCGGCACCTGTCCTACGTTCTCGACCACCGCGGCCGTCGAACAAGCGATCGAGGACGGTGTGGTCGATGTCCTCAACTATTCCATCTCCGGTGGCACCAGGCCCTGGGAGGAGTCGATCTCCAAGGCGTTCCTGAACGCCACCGAGGCAGGCATCGTTGTCGTCGCCGCTGCCGGCAACGACGGCCCCGGCCTCGGTACCACCAACCACGCCGAGCCCTGGGTGACCACGGTTGCAGCCAGTACGCACCGCCGTTCGCACTGGGGTCATCCGGCGACGCTCCTGGTTGATGGCAAGTCCATCGGCCGCACCGCCACCCTCTCCGGCGTCGCCCTGGACGCGCCGCTGGACGTGCCGCTCGTGTACGACGCCGCCAACCCGCTGCACTGCACGCGTCCCAGTGCCGCGACCGAAAAGTATGCGGGCCAGGCGGTGGTGATCAAGCGCGACATGGACGGCACCTGTACCCTGCGCAGCCAGATCAGCAACACATTGCGCGATGGCGCGACGGCGGTCCTTGTCGCGAACCAGGCCGAGGGCGAATTCATGCCCCTGGTCGGCGCCACCAACGCTCCGGTCGCGGCGCTGGCCCCGGCCCTTTCCACCCAGGTATTCGAGCAGCTCGCCGCGGGCAGGCAGGTGCGGATCGATTTCGAAGCCAAGCGCAAGGCAGTGCCATGGAAGCCGGACCAGGTCGCTGATTTTTCCTCGCGTGGCCCGAGCCCCGTGCTTGGCACGCTGAAGCCCGACATCGCCGCGCCCGGCGTGGCCATCATGGCAGCCTATGCCAACACCCCGGATGCATTCGGGGACAAGGCCTATGGCCTGCTCAGCGGCACCTCGATGGCGGCGCCGCACGTCGCGGGCGCCGCCGCCCTGCTGCGCCAGATGCATCCGGACTGGACACCTTCGGAAATCAAGTCCGCGATGATGCTGACCGCCGAGCAGAACATGACGCTCATGCCCGATGGCCTGCAGCCGGCCGGGCAATACCATCGTGGCTCGGGCCGCCTGCAGGTGGACGCCGCGGCCAACGCGGGCCTGGTCATGGACGAGTCGGTGGAGAACTACCTCAATGCCGATCCGGCACTCGAAGGCAATGCGCAACACCTCAACGTGCCGAGCCTGGCCGCTGACAGCTGCGTCGGCACCTGTACGTTCACCCGTTACTTCCGCAGCACCGCCAGGCACGCGGTCACCTGGCGTGCCAGTCTGTCGGGCGAGCTGCGTGGCAGCATCCAGCCTGCGGTGTTCACGGTGAAGCCGGGCAGCGTGCAGGAGGTGTCCTTCACGCTTGACGTCGAAGAGGCGGCCCGTGGACAGCGTGACGAAGGCCGACTCACCTTGACGCCGATCCAGGGCAGGAGGGGCGAACGACCGATGGGGCCGCTGTCGCTGCCATTGTCCACGTTCGTCGACCCACCGAAGATCGCAGTCGACGTTCCGGCAACCGGCCTGAACGCGAGCGTGGCCAGCGGCAAGACCACCACGCTGCAGCTGGAGGTCAGCAACCTGGGCAACGCGGGGCTCGACTGGAACATCGTCGAGGGCCTACCGGAAATGCCCCTCATCGACCAGGGGCCGGACTACACCTATGTCGCCAACAGCAGCACGTTCCCCGACGCAGCCGATATCACCAAGGATCGCTACGGCATCTACGTGGCTGACGACATGCACTTCGACAAGACCACCCGTATCCGTTCGCTGACCAGCCATGGCTACCTGACCTACAACTTCTCACAGCAATGGACCGGACCGTTGTCGGAGCGGGTGCAGTCGGTGACGTTCGCCATCTACGCCGATGACGGTGGCAAGCCTTCGAGCTACCCGCCGCCGCCGGGCGAGACCGCCGACGAGCCCCTCTGGAGCCACACCGGCGTCCCGGGGCAGTCAGGTATCAGCAACGGGCCCTTCGATCTCACCTTGGATATCGATGCTGCCGGTGACGCGCTGGAACTGCCGCCCGGCCGCTACTGGCTCTCGGTCTATGCCCGGCCCCTCTTCACCAGTGGATCCTGGCGCCAGTTCCTGAACGAGCAGCAGAATGGACATCCGAGCAAGATATTGTTCAACCACGACTTCATCGCCGGCGTGAATGGAATGCCCGTGCAGGAGTGGGTGTCCATCGAGGACTCACTGCCAGGCAAGCACAGCGCGGCGATGAGCGTGGGGGCCGATGTCCAGTGCGGCGCCAGCTGGCTGACGGTGTCACCGGGTAGTCGCACGATGGCGGCGGGCGAACGCATGACGGTCGCGGTCCAGCTCTCGGCGGCAGACCTGCCGCCACAGGCACCGGGTGACGCGCCGCTGGAAACCACGATCTGCATGAAGAGCAACGACAGCACGCGTGAAGTGATCCTGCTGCCAGTGAAGCTGCAGGTGAGGTAAATCGGAACCATCGCGGCACGCGCTTGTCGTCATAGGGCCGGTCAGCACGCGGATGCTGGCCGGCCTTCAGCGTGCATGGGCCTGCCGCGGGCGGGCCCGGTGATATGCTCGAACGCGTCTTCATTCGTCGGCAATGCGTCTCCTGGCCATGGCCCCACAGTTCCGTTTCGGCGACTACCTGCTCGATCCCGCCAAGCGCGAGCTTCGCCATCAAGACATGCCGGTGGCCGTCCCGCCCAAAGCCTTCGATTGCCTGGTCTACCTGGTCGTGCACAGGGAACGCGCCGTGGGTCGCGACGAGCTCATCGCGGCGGTGTGGGAGCGGGTGGAAATCACCGATGCCCTCCTTGGGCAGACCCTGCTGCGCGCGCGCCGCGCCGTGGGCGATAGCGGCAAATCCCAGCATGCCATCCTGACCGTACCGCGATTTGGCTACCGCTGGGTGGCAGAGATCGAAGTGCTGGAGGAGGAAATCGAGGCGCCTGCCACGCAGGACATAGCACCGCCCGGGCCCGCACCCTCGCAGTCCACCCCGCTGGCAGCACATGGCAGCGTGCACGCGTCGATGGAACCCGCCATCCGCGAGGCGCGACCCAGCATCGCAACCCGTATTGCCCCCGTTGACGCCGCGCCGGCAACTGGCGGGACGGCACGGCGACCTTGGCGGACAGTAGCCCTGTTGGGTGTCCTGATGGTCGTGGCGCTCGTGGTCCTGGTGGTCTGGCGGCAGCGCGATACCGGGGTCGCGACACAGGCGCCGGGATCGGCATCGGAGAAATCGTTGGTGCTGGTGATGCCGGCGACCCTCGATGGTGTCGACGTGGCCGATGCGTGGATGGAACTGGGGGTCATGGATTTCGTATCCAGCCGCCTGCATACGTCTGGCGGCATGAATGTCGTTCCCCAGGAGCAGGTAACGGAATGGCTGCGCAGCCAGGATGATCTCGCCAGTGGAGCGCAAGCCTTCGAACGCCTGCGTGAGGTCACGGGCGCTTCGCGCATCGTACAGCCCGAAGTCGAACGACTCGCCGCGGGCTGGGAGGTGCGCCTGGCAGACACCCATGGGGGCGAGGTGCGGACATGGTCGGGACGTGGCGCCGCACCCCTCGAGGCGGCGGCACAGGCGGTCCACGCCATGCTCGTCGATCGGGGCGGTGACGGGGGCCATGTGCCCACCCAGCTTGCCGAATGGGTGCAGCGGATCGACGCCAGCCTCCTGGCCGGCGACCTCGCGAGCGCCCGTCGCTTTGTCGACACCACGCCCGAGGCATGGCGCTCGCGTCCCGAACTGCGCCTGCGGATGGCGAGGCTGGATTACCTGCGCGGCGAAACAGAAAGTGCTCTGTCGGACTATCAGGCATTGACCGGTTCGGTCGACCCGCTGCCGCCCGCCATCCGTGGCGAGGCCTTGTTGGGCGTGGGTCGGATCCACATGCGCGGCAGCAACTTCGACGACGCCGAAGCGCGCTTCAGCGATGCGGTGGACGTGCTGCTTCCAACCGGGAACGACGTGCTGGTCGGGCGTGCGTACACCGGACTGGGTGTGGCGAGGGCGGCGCAGGGTCAGTACCAGGACGCGCTGGCAGCGCTTGGCCAGGCGCGACAGCACTACGAAGACGGTGGCGACCGGCTGGGCGTGGCACGCGTCAATGCCAATCTCGGTGAGATCGAATTCCGTCGCGGGCAACCGGAGAACGCAGTACGCGAGTACCAGCTCGCACTCAATGTCATGGAGCAATACGGCGAGCGCAGCGACACATTCGTGGTGCAGGCCAACATGGCCGGCGCGCATCTGGCCAACCTGGATCCGGCTGCGGCCCTGGCGACGACCGCTCGCGCCTGGCAGGGGATACAGGACAGCGACAATCCGCAACTGCGATCGCGCATTGGCGACATCCATGCCGAAGCGCTGCTCGCCACTGGCAGGACCAGTGAAGCTGCCAGCGTGCTGGCCACGCTGGATGCATGGCACCAGCTGCATCCAGAGGCCGCGCCGCGTGCCGAGCACAGGCGCCTGCTCGTCCGCGTGCTCTACGGGTTGCAGGCCGGTTATCTCGACGAAGCACAGGCCTGGACGCAGGCCCTGATGACGGCCCTGCGCGACAGCTATTCCAGTGATGAAGACGATCTGGCGACACGCCTGGGTATCGCCTTGACGATGTTGGCCTCGATGTCCCGCGATACGGACGCCTTGGGCGAGGTGCACGATATCGTCACTGCCCATGTCGGCGAGGATGCCTCGCTTGCTGCCATCGCGCAGGCCCACCAGTCATGGTTGGCGGGTGACATCGAGGCGGCCGGCTCCAAGCTGGAACGGGCCGCGGCCACGGCGGAACGGGACGGGGGCCGTGCCCTGCTGATGCATGTCACCACCCTCCAGGGCAGCCTGGCCCTCGGGTCCGCGGACGATGCGCGCCAGTCGGTGCTCGACGAACGCCTGGCACCTTTCGCCGAACGCGTCTATCGCGCCGCATGGACGCGCTTCCAGTTGAGGCGTGCGATGGGGGACTCGTCCACCAGTGCCCGACTGAAGCTGCAGGTCAGGCGCCTGGCAGGAGAGCGCGATGTGGATCGCGTGCCGGCCGGCCTCATGATCCAACCAGAGGCCATCGCGGATCGCGCCACGCGTTGACGACGAGCGGGGCCAACCCGGCTTGCGCGCACAGTCTCATCCCGGCCTGGGTGCCTCCTCGGCCACGGGCGAGGGCGCCTGTGCAGGGACTTCGGCGGGTATCGCGACGGCCTTCGCGCTCTCGTCCTTCGGCAGCATCCTCGCCTCGCGCCATCTGCCCCAGCGGTAGTACGCCATCGACATCAGCATCGCGCAGACCGCGCTGGCCGGGAAGCTCCACCAGATCGCATCGACGCCGACGTGGGGCTGCAGCATGTTCGCGAACGGGATGCGAATGCCCCATAGCGCGATGCCCAGGATCACCAGCGGTGGGGTCACCGCGCCGGTCGCCCGGACCACGCCGGAGATGACGAAGGTGACGCCGAAGAACAGGAACGACCACACGGCGATGTGGTTGAGGTGGCGTGCCACCGGCAGGGCGGCGCTGCCCTCGGGAATGAACAGCGACAATGTCGCGTGGTCGAACAGGATCAGCGGCGCGATCAACGCGCCGGTCATCAGGAAGTTGAAGATGACGCCCGTGCGCGTGGTGGCCTCGACGCGCTCCCAATGGCCCGCGCCGACGTTCTGCGCGGCCATCGTCGAGCAGGCCGCGCCGATCGCCATCGCCGGCATCTGCACGTAGGTCCACAGTTGCAGGGCGGCGCCGTAGGCCGCGGTGGTGTGGACGCCGTACTCGTTGACCATGCTGATCATGGCGATCATCGCCGCCGAGATCAGGATCATCTGCAGGCTCATCGGCACGCCCTTGACCACCAGCGTCTTGAGGATGGTCCAGTCGGGCCGGTACAGGCCACGCTCGTGGCGGCTGATCCACAGCGGATGGCGGCGGTGACGCAGCCAGGCAAGCATGGCCACGAGCGACAGGCCGTTGGCGACGAAGGTCGCCGTCGCCGCCCCGGCGATCCCCATGCGCGGGAAGGGGCCGATGCCGAACAGCAGCAGCGGATTGAGCACGATGTCCAGCAGCACCACCAGCAGCAGGAACACGAAGGGCGTGCGGGTGTCGCCGGCGCCGCGCAGGATCGCCGTCAGGAATGCGAACAGGTAGATGAAGGGCACCGCCATGAAGATGATCTTCAGGTAGGCGTCGGCGAACGGCAGCGCGCCGGCGGGCGTGTCCATCCACTTGAGCAGGTGGTGCGAGAACGGCAGGCCGAGCGCGGCGACCACGATCGAGACGCTGAAGAAGAACGTGGCGGCGGTGCCGATCACGCGCTTGGCCAGCACGGTGTCGCGGCGGCCCATCGCCTGTCCGACCAGGATGGTGGCCGCCATGCCCAGGCCGAACACCGCGCCGATCAGGAAGAACAGGATGTTGTTCGCGTTGGCGGTCGCGGTCAGCGCCTCCTCGCCGAGGAAGCGGCCCACCCAGACCGCGTTGACCGAGCCGTTGAGCGATTGCAGCACGTTGCCGCCGAGGATCGGCAGGGCGAACACGAACAGGGTGGAGGCGATCAGGCCGTCGGTCAGGTCGCGCGGTTTCATCGGCGCAGGGTACGCCCGGGGTGTCGGCGGGGCGCGAACGCGGGCGACCCCGGGGCCGCGGGGCGTTCGGGCACGCGCGGCGTTTGCCTGCGGTTCACCGGAATTGCACGCGGCCGTGACTGGCGTGCAGGCAGACTACGCCCATGTCATCGGTCATCCGCCCCACGCCAACGCCCTCGCCCGCCCCGGTCGCCGGAGCGTGGCGGGCGCTGTTGGCCTGGCTGGGCGAGGGGGCCTGGATGCTCGGTGCGTTCATCCTGGCCGTGGCACTGGTCGCGCTCTTCGTGCTGGTGGTGGAGCTGCCAACGATCGAGGGCGCGTTCGGCGACGCGCTGACCACGCCCGTCAACCTGACGCGCATCGCGGTGCTCGCGAGCGCCGCGTGGCTGTGGTCCTACATCCACCGCGCGATCCGGCAGGTGCCGGCCCGGACGGACCGGCCTTGAACCGCTGATCCTCGCTCGCTTCCGTCCGTCCCGCGCAACCCGGCCGCGCCTTCCCCTTCCCTCATTCCCCCTCACGACCCGCGACGGGACCGCCGCGGGTCGTCGGGCCGCCCTCAGTTGCGGATCTGCACGTCGTCGACGTAGACATTGACGTCATAGGACGTCTGCGCGCGCTCGAGCCAGATGGCGTCCAGTTTCACCGTGCCGGCAGTGATCGCGCCGTTGCCGCCGACCCAGGCATTCCACTGCGCGGCGTCGGTCAGCGACCAGGACACGTAGGTCCAGGTGTTGGCCGCCAGGGTGCGCGTGGTCGAACGCTCGGTGCCGTCGCTGTCGTCGATGCCGACCCCGACCTTCATCCCGCTGCCGCCGGCGTAGACCCAGAACCCGATCTTGCCGTTGGCGCGGGTCAGGGCGGTGTTGCTGCCGGGATTGCCGGCGCCCGACAACAGGCGCACCGACCAGTTGGCGCTGCTGGAGGCGTTGTCCTTGAGCAGCACGCGCAGGGCGCAACTGCCGTTCTTGCGCGTGCTGCACGTGCGGGTCGCGCTCGAGGCGGTGGAAATGCCGCGGGTGCTGCCCGAGTACGTGGGACTGGTGGTGAAGTGGCCCACGCTGCTCTCGAAGCGGTCCAGGTATTTCGTGGTGCCGCCGCTGCCCGGGTTGAGCAGGGTGTAGTAGCGCCGCCAGTCCCAGTTGATCCCCGGGTCGGTGTGGGTCTGGCTGCTGTAGTGCTGGTGGCCCTTGACGTCGATGGAGGTCGAGAGCACGACCACGCCGCTGTGCGCGGGTCCGTTGTAGGCGTTCGCGCAGCTGATCGCCGAGTACTTGCTGCAGAAGCTGCGCACCAGGGCCGCGGAGCTGTTGTACATCGCGGTGGTGTACCAGGAACTGTTGTTGACGTAGCCCTCGTGCTCGATGCCCAGGGTGGTGCCGTTGTGGACGCCGACGTGGTGGGCGCCATTGGCGTTGCGTACCATCTGCGTGACCTGGCCGTCGGAACTGCGGATCACGTAGTGCGCGCTGACGCTGTAGGGGTTGCTCTTGAACCAGTTGATGGTGCCCGCGTAGCTGCCCTGGGCCGTGTGGATGGTCACCGAGCTGTAGCTGCTGCGCGAGCGGTAGTACGGCGAGGGCACCCACAGCGCGGGACCGTAGTCGGTGCTCTGGATGCCGACGTCGGTCGCCGCCGGCGCGAGCTTGCCGCCACCGGCCCCGGGCTCGCCGCCCCCGGCATCGCTGCGCTGCAGCGTCTCGCTCAGCGGGTCGACGCGGTAGGGCCCCAGGTCGATGCGGTCGCGCGCGGCGTCGAGCCGCAGCATCGGGGCGCGCAACATCACCAGCTGGTCCGGTTCGAACGCTGCCTCCCAGGCGATGGCGCGCTCGGGGACCACGATCCCGCGATCGTTGACGCCGCGATCCTGCGCGAGCAGGACGTCGTAGGCGAAACTGGTGCGTGCGTAGTCGCCGGCGGCGCTGGCGCGCGCGGCGTCGGCGGGCGAGGACGAGAAGCCGGCGTAGCGCATCAGCGCCGGACGGATCCGTTCCGGGGCGACGCCGCGGCTGGCCACCGGTTTGCCGCCTGCGCGTGCGAGCTCCGGCGCACCGAGGTCGCGCCGGATCTCCCGGTCGAGCAGGGCGGCGGCGCCGAGGATGTTCAGGCGCGCATCGCGCATGACCTGGGTGCGCTCCACGCCCAGCAGGTGCGCGGCTTCGCCCACCTGGTCGGCGAAGCCTTCGCCGGCGTAGAGGCCCATGACGCCGTGGGCGAAGGGCATGTGCAGGTGGCGTTCGCCCTGCGAGTCGGCCGCCTCGGGTTGTAGCTGCATCCAGCGGCTCTGCACGTAGGCGATGGCTTCCAGCGTGCCGGCGGGAATCGCCGGATAGCGCGCGTAGGCCTGGCGGAAATACCCCTGGAACGCGATCCGCTGCGGTCGCAGGGCGGCCTCCTCGGCGGCAAGGCGTCGCTGCATGGCGGCGTCGGCGGGCGCGGCGGGGTCGCTTGCGGCCGGTGCCGCGATCGCGGCCGGGGTGCAGAACGCGGCGCCCAGCGAGGTGGCGAGCACGGTGGCGGCGAAGGTGATGCGTCTGTTCATCGTGACTGGACTCCCTGTCTGAAATCTCCCCTGCCCGGCGTTTCTACCCCGCCTGCGGGACAATCAGGGCGACAGCGCAGACCGCGTGTGGGCAATCTGTGACCGGGGTCGTTCCCCTGACGGATTTGCGGACCATGGCCCGCCGCCCCATGACGCGCTGCGTCGAGACTCTGCGACACGCTGGCGTATGGTGGGCGGTGACCGGGGCCAACCGCGCGTCGCCGCGACCCCCCTCCCGACCCCTTCCGAACCCGTCCATGACCGACAAACCCTTCGCACCGTCCTGCGAGCGCAACCGCGACGCGATCCTGCCCGTCCTGCGCCGGCATTTCGCCGGGGCGCGGCACGTGCTCGAGATCGGCAGCGGCACCGGCCAGCATGCAGTGCATTTCGCCGCCGCGATGCCGTGGCTGCAGTGGCAGTGCACCGATCGTGCCGATGCGCTCCCCGGGATCGCACAGTGGCTCGACGAGGCCGGCCTGCCGAACACGCCGCCGGCGCGGGAACTGGCCGCCGTCGTGGCCCCCGTGCCCGGCCTCTACCCGCCGCTGCCGGCGCCGGCGGAAAGCCCCGGGGGGCATGATGCGGTCTTCACCGCCAACACCCTGCACATCATGGGCTGGCCCGAGGTGGAAGCCTGCTTCGCCGGCCTGGGTGCCCTGATGACTGCCGACGCGGCCGTCGTGGCCTACGGGCCGTTCAATCGCGATGGGCGTTTCACCAGTCCGAGCAATGCCGCCTTCGACGACTGGTTGAAGGCGCGCGACCCGCGCTCGGGCATCCGCGATTTCGAGGCGGTCGACGCACTGGCGCGCGCGGTGGGACTGGTCCTGCTCGAAGACGTCGAGATGCCCGCCCACAACCGCTGCCTGGCCTGGCGGCGCCAGCGGTGACGGTGCCGTAACGGGGGCGGGGGGTACCATCGGACCCGCATGATCGCGACGGTGCCTGCCTCGGCGCCCGCGGTCGCGGTTCCGAAACGGGGAGAGTGCAGTGGTTTTCCGTGTATCCGTCGCCTTGCTGACGCTGCTGGTGCTGGCCGGCGTCCTGGCGCCGGAGGCCTTCGGCGCCCTGAGCGCCCGGGTCCAGCTCGCGACGCTGTCCGGGGCCGGCTGGCTGTACCTGGTGATCGTGTTCGGCGTGCTCGTCTTCCTGGCCTACCTCGCCTTCGGCCGCCTGGGCCGCCTGCGGATCGGCGGCCATGACGCCGAGCCCGAGTTCTCCCGCGGCTCGTGGTTCGCGATGCTGTTTTCCGCCGGCATGGGCATCGGCCTGGTGTTCTGGGGCGCGGCCGAGCCGCTGTCGCATTTCCAGCGGCCCCCGGAAGGCATCACGCCGGAAACCAACGCCGCCGCGCGCGCGGCGATGCGCTACGTGTTCTTCCACTGGGGCCTGCATCCCTGGGCGATCTATGCGCTGATGGGCCTGGCGATGGCCTGGTTCCAGTTCAACCGCAAGGCGCGAGGACTGGTCAGCGACCTGGTCGAGCCCTTGTTCGGCCGCCACGTGCGCGGACCGGCCGGCCAGGCGATCGACGTCCTCGCCGTGGTCGCCACCGCGGTCGGCGTCGCCACGACGCTGGGCTTCGGCGCGACCCAGATCACCGCCGGACTGGGCCATGTCACCCGCATCCCGGCCACGCTGGGCACCCAGCTGTCGGTGATCGCCGTGGCCTTCGTGCTCTACATGGCGTCCAGCGCGACCGGCCTGCAGCGCGGCATCAAGTGGTTGTCCAACCTCAACCTGGCCATCGCCACCCTCCTGCTCG
The DNA here is from genome assembly GCF_006546775.1 of Marilutibacter aestuarii. Lineage (GTDB taxonomy): Bacteria > Pseudomonadota > Gammaproteobacteria > Xanthomonadales > Xanthomonadaceae > Marilutibacter > Marilutibacter aestuarii. The sequence goes on along the minus strand of NZ_VICE01000128.1, from coordinate 21,754 downwards.
CCTTCGTCGTCGTGCTCGGTCCGACCGCCTTCATCTTCGAGACCCTGACCACCACGCTCGGCAGCTACCTGAACCTGTTGCCTTCGATGAGCCTGCGGATGACGCCGTTCTCGCAGCGCGCCTGGGTCGGCGACTGGACCATCTTCTACTGGGCCTGGTGGATCGCCTGGGCGCCCTTCGTCGGCGCCTTCTTCGCCAAGATCTCCTACGGCCGCACGGTGCGCGAGTTCCTGCTCGGCGTGGTCTGCGCGCCGGCGATGGTGAGCTTCCTGTGGTTCTCCGGCTTCGGCGGCACCGTGCTGCACGCGGAGATGTTCGATCATGCCGACCTGCTCTCGGCGCTGGCGCGCGGCTACCAGAACGTCCTGTTCGCGATGACCGACCTGTTGCCGATGGCGACCGTGCTGGCCTGGGTCGCGATCATCCTGCTGATGAGCTTCTTCGTGACATCGGCCGACTCGGCGACCCTGGTGCTGGCGAGCATGTCCAGCGAGAGCGCCGAGGAGCCGCCCCTGTCGCGGCGCATCACCTGGGGCGTGCTGCAGGCGGCGGTGGCGACCGCGCTGCTCGCCGCCGGCGGGCTGGAGGCGCTGCAGGCGGTGGTCATCGTCGCGGCACTGCCGTTCGCCTTGCTGATGGTGCTGGTGGTCGTCTCCCTGCACCGCGTGCTTTCGGCCGACATGCGCGCCTGGGACCTGGAGGCACGCGAGCTCTACCGGGCCGAAAAGCGCTGGCTGGAGCGCGAGCGCGGCACGGCCAGCGCCACGGACGGCGACACGACCTGAGGTCGCCGGTACCCGCCCGCGGTGTGAGCGCTGCGTGCATGGCAGTGGTCCAGGCGGACGCCATGTCCCGGCCATATGCGCAAGGGATCCAGCCTCGGCGCCAGGGGGCGAAGTGCCGGTACAACCTCGCCCGCACCTCCGGGGACGTGCGCAATCCCGAGGCGAACCTGAGCATCACCAACGCCAACAATCCCGGCGGCGTCGACCTGCCCGACGACACCCTCGCCCAGGGCGCGCAGACGATCTACACCATCACCGTCGCCAACGCGGGCCCCGACGCGGCGGACGGCGCCGTCGTCCAGAACCCGGCCCCGACCGGGCTGACCTGCACCACCGCCAGTTGCGGCAATGCCAGCGGCGGCGCGGTTTGCCCGGCGGCCACCGGCGCCGCACTGGTGAGCGCGCTCGCCGCCGGCGTGGCGATCCCCACGCTGCCGGCGAACAGCTCGATCGCGTTCGAACTGACCTGCACGGTCGATTGATCCCCGGCCGCGGCTTGGGTCCAATGGCAGGGGCGGTGCCACCGCGCGCGCCGGTAGCATGGCCGGTCCGTCGAGCTGCCTGGAGCCCGTTGATGCGTCGTGCCGCCGTACCGCTGTCGCTTGCCCTCGTTTCCGCCCTCGCCCTGTCCCTGCCGGGGGTCGCGTCCGCCCAGGCGCCCGCGCCCGCCGTCGACTGGGGCACGCCCGCATCGCCCGGACAGGCCTGGCCCGGCACGATCGCGCTGACGGTCGACGCCACCGACACCGCGCGCCGCGTCTTCCACGTGCGCCAGTCGATCCCGGTCTCGCCCGGGCCGTTGACGCTGCTGTTCCCCAAGTGGATCCCCGGCAAGCATCGCGCCGACGGTCCAATCCACAAGCTTGCCGGCCTGCGCATCCGCGGCAACGGCCGGCCGCTGCACTGGACCCGCGACCCGGGCGAGGTCTTCGCCTTCATGCTCGAGGTGCCCGAAGGCGTGGCGTCGCTGGACGTCGAGTTCGACATGCTCACGCCCACCTCGGAGGCCCAGGGCCGGGTGGTCATGACCTCGGACATGCTCAACCTGCAATGGAACACGGTCGCGCTGTACCCGGCCAACCACGCGGCCGACCGCATCCGCTTCGCGCCCACCCTGGTCCTGCCGCCCGGCTGGCAGGCCGGGACCGCGCTGGAACTGCAGGCGCGCAGCGGCGACACGTTGCGCTACGGCGAGGTCGATTTCGAGACCCTGCAGGACTCGCCGGTGTTCGCCGGCCGCCACTTCCGCCGGGTCGACCTGGACCCGGGCGCAAGGCAACCGGTCCACCTGGACATCGTGGCCGACGCGCCGCGCTACCTGGAAGCCAGCGACGCGCAGTTGAAGGCGCATCGCGCGCTGGTCCAGCAGGCCTACCGGCTGTTCGGCTCGCGGCACTTCGACCACTACGACTTCCTGTTCTCGCTCTCCGACCGCATGGGCGGCATCGGCCTGGAGCACCACCGCTCCAGCGAGAATGGCGTGGCGCCGGGCTATTTCACCGACTGGGACGCCCAAGTCGCTTCGCGCGACCTGCTCCCGCACGAGTTCGTGCACTCCTGGAACGGCAAGTTCCGCCGCCCCGAAGGCCTGGCCACGCCGAACTTCCAGGTGCCGATGCGCGACGAGCTGCTCTGGGTCTACGAAGGGCAGACCCAGTACTGGGGCATGGTGCTCGCGGCGCGCTCGGGGCTGTGGAGCCGAGACGACGCGATGGCCCAGCTGGCCCTGGTCGCCGCCACCTACGCCGTCGACCGACCCGGCCTGGACTGGCGCAGCGTGCTCGACACCACCCACGATCCGATCATCGCCATGCGCCGCCCCCAGCCCTGGCGCAGCTACCAGCTCAGCGAGGACTACTACAACGCCGGGGCGCTGGTGTGGCTGTCGGTCGACGCCAAGCTGCGCGAGCTGAGCAAGGAGCGGCGCTCGCTGGACGACTTCGCCGAGGCGTTCTTCGGCGGCGACGACGGCCATTGGGAGGTCAAGCCCTACGACTTCGACGACGTCGTCGCGACCCTGGAGGGCGTGGCGAGCTTCGACTGGGCGACGTTCCTGCGCAGCCGGATCGAGGCCCACCGCCCGCCGCTGGACGGCCTGGAGGCCGCGGGCTGGCGCCTGGCCTACCGCGATACGCCGAGCCCCTTCCACAAGGCGCTGCTGGCCCAGCGCAAGCTGGCCGACTACACCGCCTCGATCGGGTTGGCTGTGCGGCTCGAGGACGCGGTCGTCTCCGGCGTGCGCTGGGACGGCCCGGCGTTCGACGCCGGCATCACCGAGGGCGCGATCCTGCTCGCGGTGAACGGCTACGCCTTCGAACCGGCGCTGCTCGACGATGCGATCAAGGCCGCGCAGGCCGGCGGGCCGCTGGTCGAGCTCGTCGTCAAGCACGGTGACGTGGTCAAGACGGTGGCCGTCGACTACCGCGAAGGCCTCAAGTATCCGCACCTGGAGCGCATCCCCGGCCGTACCGACCGCCTGGCCGACATCCTCAAGCCGCTCTGATTCCGTCCCGCCGTCCACGGCTGCTTCGCAGGGTGGGTAGCGCCAAAGGCGAAACCCACCGTCGCACCCGCACGCGATAAGAATGATGGGTTTTGCTTCGCGCTACCCATCCTACGGTCGCTAGGACCCCCCCAGACCGTCATCCCAGCGAACGCTGGGATCCAGTTCTTGGGCGCCTGCGCGGACAACGAACCGCATTCGGGTTTCGATGCACCTCGACCTCGCGTGTCGTGTCGATGGCTGGCCGTTACCTGTCCGGAAGGCTGGATCCCAGCGTTCGCTGGGATGACGGAGCGCGGGTTCCGCGAGACAGTGTTCTCTTCGCAAGGTGCAACACGGGCCGCGCCCACGAAAAAGCCCCGCATCGCGGGGCTTCTTCGTGACACCTGGTTCGCCTGGACTCAGGCGACCTGGACCACCCGCAGGGGGTTCGCCCACTCGGCCAGCAGCTCGGCCTCGCGGGCCTTGGCCTTGTGCAGGTGCGCTTCCTTGACGTGGCCGTAGCCGCGGATGTGCTCGGGGATCGAGGCGATCTCCGCGGCCAGGCCGACATTGCCCGCGTCGAGCGTCGGCAACAGCGACTCGACCGTGGCGACGTACTCCTCGATCAAGCGGCGCTCCATCCGGCGCTCTTCGGTGTAGCCGAACACGTCGAAGGTGCCGCCACGCAGCTTGCGCAGCTTCGCCAGCCACTTGAACGCGGTGAACACCCAGGGACCGTACTCGGCCTTGACCAGCTCGCCCTTGTCGTTCTTCTTCGCCAGCAACGGCGGCGCGAGGTGGAACTTGAGCTTGAAGTCGCCGTCGAACTGCTGCTCCAGCCGGCGCAGGAACTCGCCGCTGGTGTACAGGCGCGCGACTTCGTACTCGTCCTTGTAGGCCATCAGCTTGAACGCGTAGCGCGCCACCGCCTCGGTGAGGTCGGTGCTGCCGGGCGCCTTGCCCTGCTCGGCATCGCGCACGCGGGTGACGAAGCTGGAATAGCGTGCGGCGTAGGCGGCGTCCTGGTACTCGGTCAGGAAGCTGATGCGGCGGGCGATCAGCTCGTCCAGCGAGCGCGACAGGCGCTCGTCGTCGAGCGGCAGGAAAGCCACGCTGTCGGCGTCCGAACGCGCGCCGCCGAGGGCGTTGGGCAGGTGGCGCAGGTCGTCCTCGTCGCGGGTCTCGCGCGGCGCGGAGGTCGCACCCCACTCGGTGTTCTCCCACGCGCCGGGCTCGAGCATCGGCAACACGCTGGCCTGCGCGTCGTTGGCCGGCGCGTTCGGGGTGATGCCGGCCGCGGCCAGCACCGCCGGCAGGTCGATCACGGCCAGGCGGCCCCAGGCGAAGGCGGTCTTGTTCATCTCGATCGCCGCGCCGTTGAGCTCGACCGCGCGCATGATCGCCTCGAACGACACCGGCACCAGGCCCTGCTGCCAGGCATAGCCCAGCAGGAACAGGTTGCTGCCGATCGCGTTGCCCAGCAGGGCGGTGGCGACCTGAGTGGCGTCGACCACGTGCGGCGTGCCGCTGCCCATGGCGGTGGAGATGGCCTGGATGATGTCGTTGGCGGGGAACTGCATGTCCGGGCGGGTCGTGAACGTGCCCGGCATCGCCTCGTAGCTGTTGAGCACGACCTGGCTGCGGCCCTCGCGGATCTTCGACAGCGCCCAGTAATCGTTGACCACGACCATGTCGCAGCCCAGCACCAGGTCGGCCTCGCCGGCGGCGATGCGCACGGCGTGGATGTCCGACGGCGACTTCGCGATGCGGATGTGCGTGGTCACCGCGCCGCCCTTCTGCGCCAGGCCGGTCTGGTCGAGCACGGTCGCGCCCTTGCCCTCCAGGTGGCCGGCCATGCCGAGCAGCGCGCCGATCGTCACCACGCCGGTGCCGCCGACGCCGGTGATCAGGATGTTCCAGGGCTGGTCCAGCGCCGGCAGGGTGGGCATCGGCAGGTCGTTCAAGCGGTCCTTCGCGCTCGCGGCGGCTTTCTTCTTCTTCAGTCCGCCGCCCTCGACGGTGACGAAGCTCGGGCAGAAGCCGTTGACGCAGCTGAAGTCCTTGTTGCAGTTGCTCTGGTCGATCTCGCGCTTGCGGCCGAACTCGGTCTCCTTCGGCAGCACCGACACGCAGAACGACTTCTTGCCGCAGTCGCCGCAGCCTTCGCAGACCAGCGAGTTGACCACCACGCGCTTGGCCGGGTCGACCATCTTGCCGCGCTTGCGGCGGCGGCGCTTCTCGGTCGCGCAGACCTGGTCGTAGATCAGCACGCTGACGCCCTTGACCTCGCGCAGGCGCTTCTGCACCGCGTCGAGCTCCTTGCGGTCGAAGAACTCCACGTCGGACGGGAACAGCTCGCGCTTGCGCCACTTGGACACGTCGTCGGACACCACCACGATCGCGTGCACGCCCTCGCTGCGGACCTGGTGCGCGATCTGCGGCACGCTGAGGGTGCCGTCGACCGGCTGGCCGCCGGTCATCGCGACCGCGTCGTTGTAGAGGATCTTGTAGGTGATGTTCACGCCGGCGGCGATCGACTGGCGGATCGCCAGCGAGCCGGAGTGGAAGTAGGTGCCGTCGCCGAGGTTCTGGAACACGTGCGGCGTGTCGGTGAACGCGGCCTGGCCGGCCCAGGTGACGCCTTCGCCGCCCATGTGGGTGAAGGTGTCGGTGCTGCGGTCCATCCAGGTCACCATGTAATGGCAACCGATGCCGCCCAGCGCGCGCGAACCGTCCGGAACCACCGTCGAGGTGTTGTGCGGGCAACCCGAGCAGTAGTGCGGCACGCGCGGGAACTGCGCGCGCGGCAGCGCCAGCGCCGATTCCTTCTCCTCCATCCAGCGCAGCACGTCGCGCATCTGCTCGGAGTCATGGAACTTCTGGATGCGCTTGGCGATCACGCCGGCGATGCGCGCCGGGGTCAGTTCGGAGGTCGAGGGCAGGATCCACTCGCCGCCTTCGTTGTACTTGCCGACGATCGAGGGGCGCTCGCCGTCGAAGTTGTAGAACAGCTCCTTCATCTGGCTCTCGATGAAGGAATGCTTCTCCTCCACCACCACGATGTCCTGCAGCCCGCGCGCGAACGCACGGATGCCGAACGGCTCCAGCGGCCAGGTCATGCCGACCTTGTAGACGCGGATGCCGAGGTCGGCGCAGGCGCGCTCGTCCAGGCCCAGGTACTCCAGCGCCTGCAGCACGTCCAGGTAGCTCTTGCCGGTGGTGACGATGCCCAGTCGCGCGTTCGGCGAGTCGATCACCATGCGGTCGATGCGGTTGGCGCGGGCGAAGGCCTGCGCGGCCTTGACCGCGTACTGGTGCAGGCGCATCTCCTGGTCCAGCGGCGGGTCGGGCCAGCGGATGTTGAGCCCGCCCGGCGGCAGCTCGAAGTCGTCCGGGGTGACGATCTGCAGCGCCAGCGGGTTCACGTCGACCGAGGCCGAGGACTCCACCGTCTCGGCGATCGTCTTGAAGCCGACCCAGCGCCCGGTGTAGCGGCTCATCGCCCAGCCGATCAGGCCCATGTCGAGGATGTCCTGCACGCCGGCCGGGTTCAGCACCGGCATCATCGCGCTGACGAACTCGTGCTCGGAACCGTGCGGCAGGGTCGAGCTGCGGCAGGCATGGTCGTCGGCGGCCAGTGCCAGCACGCCGCCGTGCGGCGAGGTCCCGGCGGCGTTGGCGTGCTTGAACACGTCGCCGCAGCGGTCCACGCCCGGCCCCTTGCCGTACCACATGCCGTAGACGCCCTGGACCTTCGCGCCCTCGAACAGGTTGGTCTGCTGCGTGCCCCAGACCATCGTCGCGCCCAGGTCCTCGTTCAGGCCCGGGGTGAACTTCACGCCCGAGGCTTCCAGGTGCTTGCGCGCGCGCCACAGCTCCAGGTCGAAGCCGCCCAGCGGGCTGCCGCGATAGCCGGAGATGAAGCCAGCGGTGTCCAGCCCCGCCGCCTGGTCGCGCAGCCGCTGCATCAGCGGCAGGCGGACCAGCGCCTGCACGCCCGACAGGTAGATCCGGCCCGACTCGCGCGTGTACTTGTGCTCGAGCGTGTAGTCCGGGTCATTGACCCCATGGGTCAGCGAGGTGCCGGCCGAGGCGGGGGAGGAAAGTTCGGCGGTACTGGTCATGCGTGGCTCCGGGCGGGGGGTCGCCTGTGGCTGGGATCGCCCGGCGTCCGGCGCCGCGGCCTGCCGACGGAGTCGACGGGCACGGCGAAAGGCAGGGCAGAGTCCGCCCAGTATAACAATCCGACCTTGGTCGCCCGTGCTGCGCTGCGGCTTGACGAGGCGGGGCCCAGGCACCCGGGGGATGGGGAGCTGCTCCGGAGCTATAGTAGATTCGGTGGGATAGCGCCCCAGGGCTGGGGTGCTATGCGATCAGGGATTCGTTTTTGTCAGGTATTTGAGAGTTAGCCGTTGCTGTGGAATTCGCTACTATCTGAACCACCAAGAGCAGGGGGAAATGATGAGCAATCTCGCAGAGGCCACAACCAAAGTCGTTGAAGTACTGACCAGCTTTACCACCGAGGAAAGGCTGAGGATCGTAAAGGCATCACTTACATTGCTTGGAGATGATTTCTCTCCCCAAAGTAACGCGTCTAGGGATCAGGCTCGATTCGAAGCCAATGCTGATGGCGAAGATCATGGTTCGTCAGAAGTTCACCCCCAAGCGCAACAGTGGATGCGAAAGAACGGAATAACCCTTGAACAACTTGAGCATTGCTTTCACTTCGACCAGGGGAAGGTACTTCCAATTGCGCTGCCTGGGAACGCCAGTTCAAAACGAGAGCAAACCGCCAATGCTTACCTCGCCACTGGCTTAGCGCGCTATTTAGCCAGCGGCGATGCATCATTCACAGATTCAGATGCGCGCACTTTCTGCGAACAATCAGGCTGCTATGACAGCCCCAACCACACAAAGTCAGTCAAAGCATTGAAGAACAAGCTCACCGGCTCAAAAAGCGCTGGCTGGAAGCTCACCGCACCAGGACTAACTGCAGTCGCTGAGCTCGTCAAGCATCCGAAGGGCTGAGATGCTTGACACGTCGCAGGCATTCTCCAACCTCCCATCAGAGCTCCGACGAGAGTTGCTCGACTGCTATCAGTCAATAATTACAAACTTCGTAGAAGGCAGATGGGAGCCTACTGAACTCAACGGCGGCAAGTTCTGCGAGATCGTCTATTCAATAGCGCATGGCGCACTTGTAGGCACCTTCCCGGCCCGAGCCACGAAGCCAAGCAACATGGTAGACGCTTGTCGTGCTCTTGAGTCCTTACCTTCGACCCCACAGCTTGTAGGGAATCGATCGCTCCGAATCCAAATTCCACGACTACTGCCGTACTTGTATGAAATTAGGAACAATCGCGGCGTCGGACATGTTGGCGGTGACGTAAATCCAAACGCCGCTGACTCCAGCGCTGTTATGTCCGCCGCCTCGTGGGTCATGGCAGAACTTGTCCGGATATTCCATGGCACAACGCTTATTCAAGCTCAAGAAGTTGTAGACGCGCTCGTCTCGCGTCGCCACCCATTAGTCTGGAGTGTTGATCAAACGAAACGAGTGTTAGACCCGACTCTGAAGAAGTCAGATCAAGTTCTACTCCTGCTTTATTCTGAGTCAGGCTGGACTGATGTGGAGAGGCTTCGCGGCTGGGTCGAGTATGCGAATAAGACCAACTTTAGGACAAAGTTGCTAGCACCACTTCACAAGGCAAGACTGGTTGAGTACGAGCAACCCAATGGTCTAGTGAGAATTACCTCAAAGGGTGTCGCCGACGTAGAAGCTCGACTGGCACCCCGCGTTTGAGAGCGCGGACGAAAAGGGGACGGAGGCAATTAAGCAGGTAAGCCGAGTCGGGAATACTGTTGGATCCAGGTCTTAATTGCCTCCGTCCCCTTCTGCGCCTTTTGCGGGGCGAGTTCCCGGAGACCAAGCGCACGTCGGAAGGCGTGCCCCCGGATGCGGCCTTTCGGCCTTATCCGGGCTACGGCTTCGGGCGTTTGTCGGTCGGCGTAGCCCGGATAAGCGCAGCGCATCCGGGGCGCCGGTTTCGTCTGCGAGCGCGCGCATTTTTATGTCTTGAAGCCTGTGAAACAGTGCGCGCCCATTGTTGCGCCACCATTGTCGCCACGTTGATAATCCCGCGATGGGCCTGGTTTCGCGCCAGCCATCGGGGATGCGCAGGGGTGGCGACGCATGAGATGCGTGGGGCGGCTCTCGGACTGGGACGATGACAAGGGCTTCGGGTTCGTCGTCCCGCACGGCGGCGGCGACCGCGCCTTCGTCCACGTCAAGGCCTTCCAGCACGGTTCGCGTCGTCCGGTGGAGGGCGACCTGATTTCCTACGCGGTGGCCCACGACGCGCGGGGTCGCATCAAGGCCGCGGAAGTACGCTTTGCCGGTCAAAGGATCGAAACGCGAACGCCATCGCGGCCCTGGCCGCGCGCAGCGCTGGGTGGCGCCGTACTGCTGGTGATCGGCGTGTGCGGTTGGGCGGGTGTCCTGCCCGGCCCGCTCGCCATCGCCTACTTCGTGCTCAGCGGCGTGTCGTATGTCCTGTATGGCTGGGATAAGGCGGCGGCGGGACGGGGCGCGCAGCGCACGCCCGAAGGCAACCTGCACTTGTTCGACCTGCTCGGCGGCTGGCCCGGTGCCCTGGTCGCGCAACAGTCCTTTCGACACAAGACCGTCAAGGCCTCGTTCCAGAGGGGCTTCTGGTTTACCGTCGTGATCAACCTCCTGGCCGTGGGCTGGTGGCTTAAAAGCGGGTTCGCGGCGTCGTTGCTTCAATGAAGCGCGGCGTCGATGGACCCGGGTGGGTCCAGCAGCAGGCGCTGTCGGGTGGATCCGCTGGATGGCCTCCCTTCCAGCGGTGATCCCCGTCTTCGACGAGGGCTGCAGGCTTTGACGTTCAACGGCCTCCACCCCTGATGGCGAACGCCATCGGGCATGGTGACTCCCGACACATGGCGATCGGAAGAAAGACGGACGATGCTGTCGGCACCCACACAAGGAGGTTGGAATGATGCGTGCCAGGAATCTATGGGCCAGTTCTACGATGGCATGTGCGGCGCTGTTTGGAACCGCGCATGCGCAGACGCCCGGGCAGGCGCCCGACGTCTGTGCGCTGGCCAGCGCGCCGGCTGGGAGCTGGAGGGTGCGCGTGCCCTTCGAAGTGATTGACGGACGCATCTATGTGCAGGCGACCGTCAATGAGCGCGGCCCTTTCAGGTTTGCCGTCGATACGGGCGCGAGTGGAATGGGACGCGCCGACTCAAGCCTGGTCGCCGCACTCGGCCTGGCGGTTCACGACGAGGCGGACAACTCGGACGGCGTCACGACGTCAAAGGCCGATGTGACTCGATTCGACTCGCTGGAGGTGGGCGGGCTGGTACGCAGGAACCTGGAGGTCATGACCCGGGACTACAGCGGAAACAAGCCGCCCGCCGAGAAATTCTCGGGAATCATTGGCAGGGATTTCTTCAATGACGGGCTGCTTGTCATCGACTATCCCAACACCACCCTGTCCTTCTCCCGGTCGCTCGCGTTGCATGAGGGGCAGGCCGGCGTCCTGCCGTACGAGCGCGCGTTCCGGATTCCCGTGTCCATTGGCAATATGCAGACCACCGGGAATCTGGACACCGGAGCGAACGTGGCTTTCGTACTTCCCGAGGCGATGTACACCCAGGTGAGCCGCACGCCGCTTGAGAAGGCCGGTGCGGGCACGCTGTCGAACACGCAGGTACAGACGGGACGGGCCACCCTGCACGGTCCATTCCGTCTGGGCGCTGCCACGGTTTCCGACGTCGAAGTACGTGTCTCCGACAGCTATCCAGAGCTGCTGGTCGGTGCGCATGCGCTTCAGAACATGACGCTCCTGATCGATCAGCGTTCGCAATCGGTCGCGCTCTGCCCGTAGGCGGGGTGGCGGCGGGGCGCGACCGAATGGTGGAATTCAAGGGGACGGAGGCATTTAAGCAGGCAAACCCGTGCGCGACGGCTGCTGGAGCCGTGCCTTGATTGCCTCGATCCTCTTTGTGACCGGGCTGAGTGCAGGGCCCTCGGTGGGCGCCGTGGTCCGGGGCCCGTGCCCCTTTCAGGAGTGTTGGAGCCATGATGGACTCACCGCTGCTGCATCGCGCGTTGCTGGCGCTGGCCGTGCTCGGTTGGGCGGTCGCCTTCACGGGCTTCGTCCACGCGCGCCTGTTTGCCAGTGACGTCGCGCCGCCGCGGGCGGTCATGTCCGCGCAGACCTTCTCCGAGCTCGCGGCCTTTTCTGCGGGGTTCCTGCTGGTGCTCGTCGCGTTCGCCGGCTCGATCCTGGCCCTGCTGGCGTCGTCGCAACACTCCGCGACGGTGGCGATCGCGGCGGCGGTCAGTGGCGTGTACGCCGTGCCGGTCGCGGCGCTGCTCCTCCATGCGGCGTTCTTCAAGTAGCATCGCGTCCGCGCGAAAGCCGATGGCGTGCTTCGCCTGCCATGCGCGAGGACACTGCGGTCGACGGAATGCCGGATGTGCGATGCCTGTATTCGAAGCGATCACTGATGTACGCACGCCAGGGCCACCGGCCGGTGGCCGGCCCGGTGATCGCATGAAGCCCGGGCCCGACCTGCTGCGGCGCCTGCTGCGCGCGAAGGACCGGATGGACGGCGCGCCGCACGAGGACTGGCCGGTGCCGCGGCTGGCGCGGGTCAGTGCGGTGTCGCCGTCGCACTTCGCCCGCGCGTTCAAGCAGGCCTTCGGCGTGCCGCCGCATCGCTACCTGCTGACGCGGCGCATCGAGCGCGCCGTGGCGCTGCTGCGCGATACCGACCTGCCCATCACCGACATCGCGTTCCAGACCGGCTGGAGGAGCCTGGGCACCTTCGGGCGCGTCTTCCACGACATCACCGGTGAAAGTCCGGGGCATCTCCGGGCGCGCGAGCAGTCCGAACCGCATTCGCGCGAACGCGTTCCGGAGTGCTTCGTGCGCGCGGCGGAGCGCCCGGACCTCAAGAGCGCAGTTTCGGAGAAGCGCCGGACGCGGGCCGCTGGGACAGTAGCGCCTCACACGAAGGAGGTTCCATGACACACGCGATCGATGTGGTCGGCCTGTACGTGCGCGACCAGGACGAGGCCCTGGCGTTCTACGTCGAGCGGCTGGGGTTCAAGGTCCACACGGATGTCCGCAATGGCGACTATCGCTGGCTCACCGTGCAGGCGCCGGGGCAGGCGGGCTTCCAGCTGGGCCTGTTCAAGCCCGGTCCCCCGGTCCACGATGCTGCCACCGCGCGCGCCCTGGACGAGGCAGTCGCCAAGGGCGCGATGCCGCCGCTGGTGCTGAGGGTCGACGACTGCCGCGCCAGCTATGAGCGTCTGCAAGCGGCCGGGGTGGAATTCACCCAGGCGCCGGTCGAGCGCTACGGCAGCGTGGATGCCGGCTTCCGCGACCCCTCCGGCAACGGCTGGAAGATGATCCAGGCGCGGGCCGCGACGCCAGCGGAGGGGGCGGCATGAGCGCCGCCGACGGGACGCGGACCTGTCATCGCTGGGTGTCCATCGTGTTCACCCTCACCGTGGTCGCCAACTTCGCCTGGCGCGCGGTCGTGTCGGGCGAGCCGCCGGCATGGCTCACGTACGCGCCACTGCCGCCGCTCTTCGTCCAGCTGCTGTCGGGCCTCTATCTGTTCGCCTTGCCTTACACACGCAGGTATGGGAAACGCCCCGCCTAGCCGATCACTGCCGCGGCGCGCGCGTGGGCGACGCGCCCTGTGGAAAGTCAGGGGGACTTCCTGGCGTTCAAGCGCGAGGGGGGCCGCGATACCTTGGCCCTCCCAGGATCCGGGACGCCCCCATGCGCAACCTTGCTCTCCTCCTCCTCGCCTGCGCCTTCGCGCCCGTCCGCGCCGAGCCGCCGGTACCGGCACCGACGGAAGGCCCGATCGAGCAGGTGCTCGCCCATCCGTTGTTCCAGGTGCCGTACATGTGCTCGGAGCATGCGGCGGGCGAGCTGCCCTATCCGGGCGACGACCTCGGACAGGACTGCATGGTCACCGGCCTGGACGAGGACGCGTCGCCCGGCTTCTTCAGGCTCTATCGAACCGATGGCTTGAGCAACGAGGACTGGTATGGCTGGAACCAGCCCGTGCACTCGCCCTGCGACTGCGAAGTCGTCCAGCTGCACGTGAACCCGCAGACGAACCTGCCGGGACAGCCCCACCAGAGCCGTGCATCCGGCGTCGTTCTGAAGGCGGCCGACGGCACCATGTTCGCCCTCGCGCATCTTCAGGGCTTCCTCGTCGAGGAAGGCGCGCGCGTGAAAGCGGGGGAGCGGATCGGCTTCGTCGGCAACAATGGCTACGCCCGCGCACCCCACGTGCATATTGGCGCCTGGCGCGGCAAGCAGGCCTTGCAGCTGCGCTGGGACCAGCGCGCGATGACCGCCCACTAGGACGCGGAGGGGAGGCACGGCTTACCGGGTTTGGTCGCATGTGCGATTGACGGCGCGCTTGCATCGCCGACATTCACTTCCGGGGGGCCTAACGCCGCCTGTGCGTGGTTTCCTCGAGCCCGACGGACCGGGCACGTTAAGCTCGGAGCCGGCCCGGCACCCTCCGACCGCCCGGGACCCGTGGAGACCCGATGCACGCCGATGACATCAAGGCCTTGTTCGACCAGCAGGCCGCGCATTACGACACCCAGTGGGCGAAGACCTCGCCGATCCGCGATTGCCTGCACCTGCTGGTCGATGCGTTGTTCGCCGAACTGCCGGAGGATGCGCGGATCCTGTCCGTGGGCGCGGGCACCGGCGCCGAGCTGGCGTTCCTGGCGGCCCGGCACCCGCAGTGGCGCTTCACCGTGGTCGAACCCTCGGGCGGCATGGTCGCGGTGTGCCGCGAGCGCGCGGCGGCCGAAGGCTTCCTCGCGCGCTGCAGCTTCCACGAGGGCTATCTCGATACGCTGGAGGCCGGCGAGGCGCACCATGCGGCGACCTGCTTCCTGGTCTCGCAGTTCCTGCTCGAGCGCGACGCGCGAGTGGCCTTCTTCGCCGGCATCGCCGCGCGCCTGTTGCCCGGAGGCATCCTTGCCAGCACCGACCTTGCCGCGGACATCGCTTCCGACGATTACGAGGTGATGCTGCGCGCGTGGCTGGCGATGATGGCCAGCGCCGAGGTCACGCCCGATGCCGTGGCGCGCATGCGGCACGCCTATGCCAACGACGTCGGCGTGCTGCCGACCGGTGACATCGCCGGCATAATCGAGGCGGCGGGCTTCGCGCCTCCGCTGCAGTTTTTCCAGGCCGGGCTGATCCATGGTTGGCGCTCGCAGCGCGCCTCCTGAGGAGCACCACCGGGCGCGAAGCCTCAGGCGTCGCGTTCGAACGAGAACAGCCGTTTCAGCGGGTGCGCGCGTCGCTCGATGGTGGCGCGCAGCAGGCCGGCGCCGATCGCCGAGTAGGTGATGCCGTTGCCGCCGTAGGCCATCGCGAACAGCACGCGGGGGCCCCACTGCGCGTGGGCGCCGAACCAGGGCAGGCCGTCGCGGGTCTCGGCGAAGGTGCCCGCCCAGGCGAAGGCCGGGCGCATCGGCAGGTGCGGGAACAATGCCTCGACCTTGCGACCGAGTTTGCGCGCCTTGGACATCACCCGCGCATCGCGGCGTGCCGGGATGTCGACGGTGTCGTCTTCGCCGCCGACCAGCAGGCGGTGGTCGGGCGTGGTGCGCAGGTACAGATAGGGGCGTGCCGTCTCCCAGACCAGGCTGTGGGCCAAGGGACGCAGGAGGTCGGGCGGCAGGGGGTCGGTGACGAAGGCGTAGCTGCTGCGATTCTGCGCCACGCGCTGCTTCAGCCAGCGCTCGTTCTCGTAGCCGCAGGCGAGCACGACGTGCCCGGCGCGCACGCGGAAGCCCGACGCAGTGCGCAGGGTGGCACGGCGCGAGGTGGCCTGCAGGTCGACGATCTCCTCGTGGTCATGCACCGCGGTGCCACGCCGTGCCAGCCCCGACAGCAACTGCTGGGCCATCCGGTAAGGATCGACCTGGGCGGCCTGGTGGCTGAGGATCGCGGCGTGCGACTGGAACCCGTACGCGGCCTCCACCGCGGCGGTGTCGAGCCATTCCACGTCGATGCCATGCCGCAGTCGTGCGTCGAATTCCTCGCGCAGGCCGCGCACGTGCCGCTTGCGGCTGGCGTAGTACAGGCTGGTGGAGCGCCGGAACGCGACGTCCGGTACCCGTCCCGCGATGTCGGCCAGGGTCTCGATCGCCGCCACGCATGCCAGGTAGGCCTTCGCGGCATTGGCTTCGCCGTACTTCTTGGCGAGATCGACGAGGTGGGTGTCGATCTCGTACTGCAGCAGCGCGGTGCTGGCCGAGGTGCTGCCCCAGCCGACGTCGCCCTTCTCCAGCACGACGACCTCGTGCCCGTGCGCGGCCAGTTCGTCGGCGATCAGGGCGCCGGTGATACCGCCGCCGACGACCGCGACGTCGACGTCGAGGTCGCGGTCGATGGGGGGGCGTGGGGCCGCGAGGCCGTTCCTGATCGCCCAGAAGGGGTAGCCGCTCTTGAGATCCATCAGGCAGTGAAGCCTTTTCGCGGCGAGGGTGTCGTGAAGGGTTCACTGGCGCAGGCCCTTGTCCACGGTTACAAGGGACTGCCCGCGCCTCCACGGTCCCGCATGCCGATGAACGCCCCTCGCCTGCTGTCGATCGCCTGCCTGCTCGCGCTTGCCGTGGGTTCGATGGCTGCCGTGCTGTCGGGGGCTGCCTATCTCGAGCGCCTGTTGCCCGGCGGCCTGCCACTGGGCAACGCCCTGGTCGCGCTCGGCCTGGTGGCCGCCGCTGCCGCGGCATGGCGGCTGGCGCCGCGCCGGACGTGGGCGGCCGGTGTCTCGGGCATCGTGCTGCTGCTTGCCGCGGCATGGCTGCCCGTCTCCACCGCCCTGGCCGGCAACCTGGCCCTCAACTTCAGCGACGATCGTGGCTCGACCTGGCTTGTCTTCAGCCT
This sequence comes from Marilutibacter aestuarii, assembly GCF_006546775.1. Lineage (GTDB taxonomy): Bacteria > Pseudomonadota > Gammaproteobacteria > Xanthomonadales > Xanthomonadaceae > Marilutibacter > Marilutibacter aestuarii. The sequence continues at coordinate 5,501 of NZ_VICE01000128.1, read as the reverse complement.
GGGCCTGCTGCTCGCGATCCTCGTGTCATTGGCCTGGGCGACGTTCGCCGCATGGCGCTGCGCGATCCGCGCCCGTCGTCGGTGATGTTGGGCGGCGAAGATGGGTTTCGCCTTTGGCTCTACCCATCCTACGAAGGGCGGGATTTCGTCTGGCCGTAGGATGGGCAGCGCGAAGCAAAGCCCATCGGCTGTCGGGGTGGGTGCGTCGTCGGGGCTGCCGGGGCGAGCGGGTACGTTTTCCGGGCTGTGGGACGGCGATGATGGGTTTCGGTACGTGGAGCGGGCGTCGGTGATGGGTATCGCCTTCACCTGTTTGCGCCTTGCGAATCCCTGTCTCGTTCAGCGGACCCTCAAGCCGTCATCCCAGCGCACGCTGGGATCCAGCTCTTGGCTTCCTGCTCGCAACGCAGCTTGACCGGGTGTCGATTCGCTTCACTGTTGCGTGCCGTCTCGACCGGTGGGGGGCAGCCGGATGAAAGGCTGGATCCCAGCGTGCGCTGGGATGACGAATCGTGGGAGTGGCGTGGTCGCCGCGGATCACTCGCGCCCGACGGGCGGGCGTCGTGTCGCTGGATCGCAGGATGGGCAGCGCGAAGCAAAGCCCATCGGCTGCAGGGGCGGACGCGTGGCGGGGCGTGCCGGGCGGCGATGATGGGTTTCGCCTCTGGCTCTACCCATCCTACGAAGGGCGGGGGATGGGTATCAGGCGCGGCCGTCGATCCAGGTGCCGGTGACCTGCAGGTCGGGGTCGAGGGCGACGAGGTCGGCGCGGTAGCCCGGCGCGATGTGGCCCAGTTCGTGGCCCAGGCCGAGGAACTCGGCGGGGTATGTGGAGGCCATGCGACAGGCTTCGTCCAGCGGTAGGCCCAGCCGGTGCACGGTGTTGCGTACGGCGGTGGCCATGTCGAGGGCGGAGCCGGCGAGGGTGCCGTCGGCGGTGCTGCACAGGCCGTCGCGGCAGGTCATGGTGACGCCGTAGAGCTCGAAGTCCTCGCGCTCGCCACCGACCGGCGGCATGGCGTCGGTGACCAGCATCATCCTGCCGCGGGGTTTGGCGGCCATGGCGACGCGCAGGCTGGCATCGCTGACATGGTGCCCGTCGACGATCAGGCCACACCACACGTCGGGATCCTCCAGCGAAGCGCCGACGCCGCCGGGGGCGCGGCTCTCCATCGGGGTCATCGCATTGAACAGGTGGGTCACGCCGGTGATGCCGGCGGCGAATCCGGCGCGCATGGTTTCGTAGTCGGCGGCGGTATGGCCGGCGGCGAGGATCAGGCCGCGGCCGACCAGCGACTGCAGGGTCGCGGCGTCGAAGCGCTCGGGCGCCACGGTGAGCAGGGTCTTGCCGACACCCAGCGAGGCGACCATCGCCAACTCATCGTCGGCGGGCGTGTGGAACTTGGCGGGGTCGTGCACGCCCTTCCGCGCTTCGGCCAGGTAGGGCCCTTCCAGGTGGATGCCGAGCACGCCGGGGACGCCGGCCTCGATCGCGTCGCGGACGGCGGCGATCGCGTTGGCCATCACCCCGACGTCATCGCTGATCAGGGTCGGCAGCAGGCCGGTGGTGCCAAACCTGCGGTGTGCTTCGGCGATCCGGCGCACACCCTCGACGGTGGTGCTGTCGTTGAGCAGCACGTCGCCGCCGCCATTGACCTGGGTGTCGATGAACCCCGGCGCCAAATAGCCCCCGCCCAGATCCACCGCCTCCACCCCCGTCGGCGGACCGCCCGGCACCACCGCCGCGACGTGGCCGTCCTCGACGATCACGCACAGGCCGGGAGCGAAGCCGTGCTCGGTGAGGGTCTGTCCATTATGGAAGGCTAGGGTGGGCATGGGGGGCGTGGTTTGTGATTGGTGATTGGAAATGGCGGCGTTCGGTGAACCGTTGATCCGCTTTCACGAATCACTAATGACGAATGACGAATCACCCCCCATCACACCGTCTCCGTCACCTTGTTGAGGTGCGGGGGCAGGTCGGGGTTGTGGCCGCGGGCGACGGCGAGGGCGTTGACTGCCTTGTAGAACGACTGGACGGTCAGCAGGGGGGTGACGGCCGGGTGGGTGGACGCGGCGAGCGGCAGGCGGCCGCCGCCAGGCGACTGGCCGGGCATCGCCAACCACACCGGCGCGCCGCGCTGGCGGAATTCGGCGGCGACCGCGGCGGTGCTGGCACCGGTATCGTCGTCCTGGCCGAAGGCCAGCACCGGGAAGCCGGGGCCGACAATCGCCATCGGCCCGTGCTTGACCTCGGCCGAAGAGAAGGCCTCGGCGTGCAGGCCGCTGGTTTCCTTGAACTTGAGCGCGGCTTCCTGCGCCGCGCCCAGGCCCAGGCCGCGGCCGAGCACGAACAGGTTGCGCGCGTCGCGCAGGCCGTCCACCACCGGTGTCCAGTCCTGCGCCCAGGCCTCGCGCAGCGCGGCGGGGAGTCCGTCGGCGGCCTCCAACAGTGCGGTGTCGCCACTCCAGCGGGCGGTCAGTTGCAGCAGGGCGGCCAGCGAGCAGAGGTAGCTCTTGGTGGCCGCGACACTGCGCTCGGGCCCGGCATGCAAGGGCAGCACCGTGTCGGCCAAGAGCGCCAGGGGCGAATCGGCGACGTTGACCAGGGCGACCACGGTGGCGCCGGCGGCCTTGGCGATCTCGGCGTTGCGCAGCAGGTCGGGGCTCTTGCCCGACTGCGAGATGGCGACGAACAGCGCGCCCTCCATCTTCGGCTGGATCGCGTAGACCGAACCGACCGAGGGCGACGCCGACGCGGTGACCAGGCCCAGCGTGGTCTCGAACAGGTACTTGCCGTAGGTGGCGGCGTGGTCTGAGCTGCCGCGCGCGCAGGTCACGATGAAGCGCGGCGGGTCGGCGCGCAGGCGTTCGACCAGCGCGTCGATGACGGCGGCATTCGCCTGGAACTGCCGCGCGACCGCGTCGGCGGTCTCGGCGGCCTCGGCGAACATCAGGGTGTCTTCGGCGCGGAGCGCGCGTGCGGCCATGGCGGTGGTATCCAGGGGAGCGTTCAAGGCAGGGTCTCGGCAATCGGGCGGGAAAGGCTCATTCGCTGTGCAGTTCGGCGACGAAGTCGTAGGCATCGCCGCGATAGAAGGAGCGGGTGAACTCGACCACGCGGCCGTCGTCGAGGAACGTGCGGCGCTCGATGAAGAGCCCCGGGCTGCCTTCGGGCAGGCGCATCAGCCGCGCCTGTTCGGCGTCGAAGGCGATCGCGCGCAGCCGCTGCAGGGCACGCGCGGGACGGATGCCGAGCTTCTCGAAGGCGGCGTAAAGGGAGTTCTCCACCTGCGCGGGGTCGGGCAGGATGTCGGCCGGGACCACCGTGCGTTCCAGCGCCAGCGCGGTGTCGTTGGCGGTGCGCAGGCGGTAGTAGCGCACGACCTGGGCGCCGGGCGACAGGTTCAGGGCCATCGCCTCCTCGGGCGTGACTTCGCCGATGCCGCGCTCCAGGAACTCCGAACGCGGGTCCAGCCCGCGCGCGCGCAGGTCGTCGGTGAAGCTGGTCAGGGCCGAGAACGACTTCACGATGCGCTCGGCGACGAAGGTGCCGGCGCCCTGGCGCTGCATCAGCAGCCCGTCCTCGACCAGGCCCGAGATGGCCTTGCGCACGGTGACCCGCGAGAGATCGAGCAGGCGGCCCAGTTCGCGCTCGCCCGGCAGGGCCTGGCCGGCGGTCAGCTCGCCGTTCTCGATGGCGTGCTGGAGCGTGCGGCGCAGGTGCTGGTAGGCCGGCGCGCGGCGCGTGGCCGATTGGCGGTGGTATTCACTGGCCAGATAGTCGTGCATGCCGGGAAGATACCAGTCAGAGACCACTTGCGGCAATACCGGACCCATTCAGGCCATGACAGCCTTGTTACAGGGGGCGTTTGCGTAATTGGTATCTAAGAGGTATCTTCAATGCCGAGGCCCATCCCGGCCCGATCGCTCCCTTACCGGACACCGCCCTCCATGACATTGCACGCTCCGCCGTCCAATCCCGCGCCACTGGACCCCTTCGACCTGGTGATCTTCGGGGGCACCGGCGATCTCGCGCTGCGCAAGCTCCTGCCCGCCCTGCTGCACCGCCATGTCGACGGCCAGATCGCCGAGGGCACGCGCCTGTACGGCGTCGCCCGCGATGCCCGCAGCGACGATGAGTACCGCGACCGCGTGCGCGAAGCCTTGCAGAAGGACGCCAACGCCGACCCGCGCGTGGCCGCCTCGCTCGAGCCCTTCCTGGCCAAGCTCCACTACCGCCAGCTCGACCTCGGCAGCGACGCCGGGTGGCCGGAATTCGCCGCCGAAGTCGGCAACGACCCGGGCCGCGTGCGCGTGTTCTACCTGGCCGTCGGGCCGGACCTGTTCGCCCTGGTCGGCGATCGACTGCAGTGCCACGGGCTGTCGGGGGCGGGCACGCGCGTGGTGGTCGAAAAGCCGATCGGGCGCGACGGCGCCAGCGCCGATGCCATCAACAATGCCCTTGGCCGCGTGTTCGAGGAACACCAGGTGTTCCGCATCGACCACTACCTGGGCAAGGAAACGGTGCAGAACCTCACCGCGCTGCGCTTCGGCAATGCCCTGTTCGAACCGCTGTGGAAGGCCGAGCACATCGACCACGTGCAGATCACCGTCGCCGAGACGGTGGGCGTGGAAGGCCGCGCGGCCTATTACGACAAGTCGGGCGCCCTGCGCGACATGGTCCAGAACCACCTGCTGCAGCTGCTGTGCCTGGTGGCGATGGAGCCGCCGGCGTCGCTGGCGGCCGACGCGATCCGCGACGAGAAACTCAAGGTGCTGCGCGCGCTGCGGCCGATCACCAACGGCAACGCCGTCAACATGACCGTGCGTGGCCAGTACCGCGCGGGCGCTGTCGAAGGCCGCGCGGTGCCCGGCTACCCGGACGAACTGGGCGAACCCTCGCGCACCGAGACCTTCGTCGCGATCAAGGCCGAAGTGCAGAACTGGCGCTGGGCCGGCGTGCCCTTCTACCTGCGTACCGGCAAGCGCCTGCCCGAGCGCATGTCCGAGATCGTGGTGACGTTCCGCCACGTGCCGCACTCGATCTTCGGCGAGCTCACCGACGGCGAGCACGGCCGCACGCTGGCGCCCAACAAGCTGGTGATCCGCCTGCAGCCCGACGAGGGCGTGAAGCTGTGGCTGATGAACAAGGTGCCCGGCCCGGGTGGCCTGCGCATGCGCGAGGTGGCGATGGACCTGAGCTACGCCGAAACGTTCGGTGGCCGCCAGCCCGACGCCTACGAGCGCCTGATCATGGACGTGGTCCGCGGCAACCCGATGCTGTTCATGCGCCGCGACGAAGTTCACGCCGCCTGGCAGTGGATCGATCCGATCCGCAATGCCTGGGAAGCCAATGGCGACGCGCCCAAGCCCTACACCGCCGGCGGTTGGGGCCCGACGGCCGCCGTCGCCCTGATCGAACGGGACGGGAGGACCTGGCATGAGGATGCCGACTAACGCCATGCGCGCCGAACTGAAGGTGGTCGAACCGATGCCGCTGC
>NZ_VICE01000012.1 GCF_006546775.1 Marilutibacter aestuarii | reverse complement strand
GGCCGCGGCCAGTGCCGCCGCCGCCGCCGCCGCGGCTTCGCAGGTCGCCTACGGCGGCACGCTCGACGGCGCCGTGATCTACAACAACCTGTGCACCGGCTGCCACACCTCCGGTGCCGGCGGCGCCCCGACGCTGGACCACAGCCACTGGGACGCCCGCCTCGCCAAGGGCACCGACACGCTGCACAAGCACGCCATCGAAGGCTTCACCGGCGAAGCCGGCCTCATGCCGGCCAAGGGCGGCAACCCGGCCCTGACCGACGAGCAGGTCGTCGCGGCAGTGGACTGGATGCTGGACAACCTGAAGTAAGCCACTGCAAGCTGAATGCACGACGCCGCCTCCGGGCGGCGTTGTCGTTTCCGCGCCCCGGCTGTCGATAATGGGGTGATGTCGCCGAGGTACCGAATGCCCAACTCCCATCGCCGCAGCGCCGGCACGGCCCCGCTCCTCGCATGCGTGCTTGTACTTGCACTGGTGGCCTGCGACGGCCCCCCCGCCACGCAGGACGCCAGCCAGCCCAGGCCGAGCGACGCCAGCCTGCCCGAGTCGCTGATCGGCGAGCTGCAGGGCGAGCGTGGTCGCAGCCCGATGCTCGATCGCGAGGTGATCGTCAAGGGCGTGGTGACCGCGGACTTCAGCGACCACGAGGGGCTGGGGGGCGTCTACCTGCAGGACAGCGGGGACGGCGACCCGGGCACCTCCGATGCGATCTTCGTGCCGGTGGCGACCGCCGCGTCCTTTCGCGACGCCATGCGCCAGGGCGCGCGCCTGCGCATCCGTGGCCGGGTTGCCGAACTCGACGGCGGCGGGGGCGTGCGCCTGACCGCCCTCGTACCGGACGAGGTCGAGCAGCTCGGCCTGGGCGAGGTCGGCATCACCGAACTGCGCACCCCGCCGGTGGACTGGGAGCCCTTCGAAGGCATGTGGGTACGCATCGACGCACCACTGACCGTTGGCAGCGTCGCCGACCTCGGGCGGTACGGCGAGGTCCTGGCCAGTTTCGACGGTCGCATGTGGCAGCCCGCCGAGCGCGCCGAGCCCGGCAGTGACGCCGCGCGGGCCATCGCGGCCGACAACGCGCGTCGCCGCCTCGTGCTCGACGATGGCCGCAGCGGCGACGACCATCCGCTCGACAGCGGGGTCTGGCCGAAGGCCACGGCCCTGCTGCGCAGCGGCAGCCTCGTGGAATCGGCCGAAGGGATCCTCGACCATCGCCATGGCAGCTTCCGCCTGCAGCTGACCGTGCCGCCGGTGCTGGTGCCGCAGGCCCGTCCCGCGGCGCCCCGCGTGGCCGGCTCGTTGCGGGTGGCGTCGTTCAACCTGGAGAACCTGTTCAACGGCGACGGCAAGGGCGGTGGGTTCCCGACGCCGCGCGGCGCGCGCGATCCCCGGCAACTGGAGGTCCAGCTCGCCAAGCTGGTCGGCACGGTCCAGGCCCTGGACCCCGACATCGCCGCGCTCATGGAACTGGAAAACGACGGCTACGGGCCGACGTCGAGCATCGCTACCCTGGTCGATGCCCTCAACCGCGCGGGCCCGGGTGAGTGGCGCTTCGTCGACGCCTGCGACCGCACGTGCCGTCGCAGCGGCAAGGGGCCGGGTGACGACGAGATCCGCGTGGGGCTGGTCTACCGCAGCGACCGCGTGCGGCCGGCCGGCAAGCCGGCGACGCTGGCCGGAGGCCCGTTCGGCCCCCGCAGCCGGGTGCCGCTTGCCCAGGCCTTCACGCCCCTGAGCGGTGACCAGACCCCGCTCGTCGTGGTCGCCAACCACCTCAAGTCCAAGGGCTGCGGCGAGGCCGAGGGCGCCAACCGCGACAACGGCGCCGGCTGCTGGAACGCGGCGCGCAGCGATTCCGCGCGCCGGCTGGCGACCTGGCTGGAAACCGACCCGACCCGGTCCGGCAGCGATCTTGCGGTCATCGTCGGCGACATGAACGCCTATGCCGGCGAGGAGCCGCTGCGCATCCTGCAGGCCGCCGGTTGGCAGGATGCTTTCGCCGTGGCCGGCGCGGTGGCGCCTTACAGCTACGTCTACAAGGGCGAAGCCGGTCGTCTCGACCATGCCCTGCTCAGTCCCGCGCTCGCCGCTCGCCTGCGCGGCGCGGCGGAATGGCACAGCAACGCCGACGAACCGCGCGAGGCCGGCTACGCCGGTCGCCTGCACGACGCCGGTCCTTGGCGCAGTTCAGACCACGACCCGCTGCTGCTCGGCTTCGACTGGACCGTCTCCGTCGCACCAGATGGCGAGACGACTGCTCTTTCGACAGGGAATTAACACCGTTCCGTATCATGGCCGGATGACCCGATCCCGACATGCCGCCCTGCCGACCTTCCCGACCGATGCGTCCGCGACCCTGGTCCTGCCCGGGCCGGCCGGCGAGATCGAACTGATCGCCGAACCCGCGGAAGGCACGCCGCGCCGCGCCACGGCCGTGGTCTGCCATCCCCTGCCCACCGAGGGCGGGACGATGCACAACAAGGTCGTCACGATGGCCGCGCGCGCGTTGCGCGAGTCGGGGATCGCCACGGTGCGCTTCAACACGCGCGGCACCGGCGCTTCGGAAGGGCGCTTCGACGAAGGCCGGGGCGAGCGCGAGGACCTGCGCGCGGTGGTCGACTGGGTGCGCCAGCAGCGCCCCGCGCACAGTCTCTGGCTGGCCGGTTTCAGTTTCGGCGCCTACGTCTCGCTGTCGATGGCAGCCGAGCTGGAACCCGGCATGCTGATCTCGATCGCGCCGCCTGCCGGCCGCAACTGGGATTTCGAGGCCATTACGCCGCCGGACTGCCCGTGGCTGGTGATCCAGGGCGACGCCGACGAGGTGGTCGACCCGGACGCGGTCTATGCCTGGCTCGACGGTCTGGAGGGCCTGCGAAACCCGCCGGAAGTGGTTCGCATGCCCGATACCAGCCATTTCTTCCATCGCCGCCTGATGGACCTGCGCGGCGCGATCAAGAACGGCATCCGCCCCTACCTGCCCGCCGAGATCGCACCGCCCAATGGCTGAACCGACGATGCCGGACGCGACGGCGGCGGGGCTGCCGTCGCGTCGATACGCCGAGGGCGTGGCCCGCGGCGACTGGAACGACGATCCGGCCCAGCGCCGGGTGCTGGTCGAACTCGACCGCCTGCACGGCGCGCTGGTCGACCCGCCGCGGCGGGGGCTGTTCGACGCCCTGCGCGGCAAGCCGGTCGAAGCCCCGCCCGGGCTGTACCTGTGGGGTGGCGTCGGCCGCGGCAAGACCTTCCTGATCGACCTGTTCTACGACGGCCTGCCAATCCGCGAGAAGCGGCGCACCCATTTCCACCGGTTCATGCGCGAGATCCACGCCCGCCTGCGCGAGCACAAAGGCGAGTCCGACCCGTTGCGAACGATCGCGCGGCAGTGGCGCGACGACCTGCGCGTGCTGGTGCTGGACGAGTTCTTCGTCAACGACATCGGCGACGCGATGCTGCTCGGGCGCCTGCTCGAACGCCTGTTCGCCGAGGGGGTGGCGCTGGTCACGACCTCCAACATCGAGCCGGCCGGGCTGTTCAAGGATGGCCTGCAACGCGAGCGCTTCCTGCCGGCGATCGCGCTGATCCAGGCGCATTGCCACGTGCTGTACGTGGACAGTGCCACCGACTATCGGCTGCGCGCACTGACCCAGTCGCCGGTCTATCGCAGTCCACTGGACGCGGAGTCGGAGGCCTGGCTGGCCGAACGCTGGCGGACCCTGACCGCCGCCTGCCCGCACGACGAGGCGCGGCTGGTGATCGACGGCCGCGAAATCCCCGTGCGCGGGCTCGCCGAGGGGCACGCCTGGTTCGATTTCGCCGCCCTGTGCGAAGGACCGCGCGCGGCCGGTGACTACATCGAGATCGCCACCGAGCACCACACCGTGCTGGTCGGCGGCATCCCGCGCTTCGACGGCGACAACGACGACCCGGCGCGTCGCTTCGTCCACCTGATCGACGAGCTCTACGACCGCCACGTCAACCTGGTCTGCACCGCGGCCACCGACCCGGTCTCGCTGTACACCGGCCGCAAGCTCGCGCACGCGTTCGAGCGCACCAGTTCGCGCCTGATCGAGATGCAGAGCGCGGACTACCTGGCGCTCGAGCACCGGGGCTGATCGCGGCACTTCGTGCCTGCGCGGCGTCAGTCGCGTTGCCAGCCCTGCCATGCGCGGGCGGTACGATGTCGCCCCGCCATCGAGGTCCGATTCCCGCCATGCGCCACGCCTTCGATCCCGCCGAGCGCGCCGCCGTCTACCGGGCGATCCACGAGCGCCGCGACATGCGCCACTTCGTGCCCGGCAACGTCGATCCGGCCGTGCTGGCACGCCTGCTCGACGCCGCCCACCACGCGCCCAGCGTCGGCTACATGCAACCGTGGCGCGTGGTCCGCGTCACCTCGTCCCGCACCCGCGAGGCCCTGCGCGGGATCGTCGAGCGCGAGCGCCTGGCGACCGCCGATGCGCTCGGCGAGCGACGCGAGGATTTCATGAAGCTCAAGGTCGAGGGCATGCGCGATTGCGGCGAGTTGCTGGTCATGGCCTTGATGGACGGACGCGAGCGGCATGTGTTCGGGCGCCGCACGATGCCCGAGATGGACCTCGCTTCGGTCGCCTGTGCGATCCAGAACCTCTGGCTCGCCGCGCGTGCCGAAGGCCTGGGCATGGGCTGGGTGTCGCTGTTCGACGTCGACCAGGTCCGGCGCCTGCTGGGCATGCCCGGGGGCGCGCGGCCGGTGGCCATCCTCTGCCTGGGCCATGTCGAGGCCTTCTATCCGCGGCCCATGCTCGAGAGCGAAGGCTGGGCGGCGCGGCAGGCCCTGCACCTGTACGAGGACCGCTGGCCGGCGCAGCCGTCGGCCGATGCCAGAACCGCTTCGAGCGAACCGCCGGAGTGAGCGAGGGGGGACTCGGGCCGCGCCGTCGGAGGTGGCCGGTTGGCGGATGGTCGGATGCGGCGAGGGGGGATCCCCGCTAGGATCGACGGGTCCTGAACCGGAGCCTGCCATGCGCGCCACCCCCGTGATCCCGCTTGCCCTGTCCGTCGCCCTTGCCCTCGCCGTGGCGGCGCCGGCGCGGGCACAGTCCGCGGGCGAACGCCCGGAGGTCACCGCCGCCGCGAAGGCGGTCGACGCCAAGGTCGTCGCGTGGCGCCGCGACATCCACGCCCATCCCGAACTTGGCAACCGCGAAACCCGCACTTCGGCCCTGGTCGCCGACCACCTGCGCGCGCTGGGCCTGGAGCCCCGCACCGGCATCGCGACCACCGGCGTCACCGCGGTCCTGAAGGGCGGCAAGCCCGGGCCGCGCATCGCGCTGCGCGCGGACATGGACGCGCTGCCGGTCACCGAGCGCGCCGACGTGCCGTTCGCCTCCAAGGTCACCACCACCTTCAACGGCCAGGAGACCGGCGTGATGCACGCCTGCGGCCACGACGCCCACACCAGCGTGCTGATGGGCGTCGCCGAGGCCCTGGTGGCGATGCAGGACGATCTGCCGGGCGAGGTGATGTTCATCTTCCAGCCGGCGGAGGAGGGGCCGCCCGACGGCGAGGAAGGCGGCGCCGAGGAAATGCTGGCGCAGGGGATCTTCAAGGATTTCAAGCCCGACGCCGTGTTCGGCATGCACGTCTTCAGCACGCTCAATGCCGGCCAGATCGGCGTCCACGCCGGACCGACGATGGCGGCCTCCGACCGCTTCAACATCGTCGTGAAGGGGCGCCAGACGCACGGCTCGGCGCCCTGGGGCGGCATCGACCCGGTGGTGGCCGCGGCCGACATCATCGGCAGCGCGCAGACCATCGTCAGCCGCCGCCAGAACATCGCCAAGCAGCCGGTGGTGGTCAGTTTCGGGGCCATCCACGGCGGCATCCGCTACAACATCATCCCCGACCAGGTCGAGATGATCGGCACCATCCGCACCTTCGACGAGGGCATGCGCCAGGCGGTCTTCAGCGAACTCACGACCATCGCCGAGAAGGTCGCCCAGGCGCATGGCGCCACCGCGGTGGCGCAGGTGCCCGACACCAAGGGCAACCCGGTGACGGTCAACGACCCCGCGCTGACCGCGCGCATGCTGCCCAGCCTGGAAAAGGTCGTCGGCGCCGACAACGTGGTCGACCCGGGCCTGACCATGGGCGCGGAGGATTTCTCCTTCTATGCCCAGCAGGTGCCGGGCGTGTTCTTCTTCGTCGGCGCCACGCCGGAGGGACGCGATCCGCGCACCGCGCCCAGCAACCATTCGCCGGAGTTCTACCTCGACGAGTCGGCGCTGGACATCGGCGTGCGCGCGATGCTCCAGGTCGCCCTGGACTACCTCAACGATCCGCCCCGCGGCTGAACCCCCGCGCGGGCCCGGCGTGGCGCCCCGGGCCCGCTAGAATGGGCGCATGGACCCTGTTTCGAACCCGCCGTCCCTGCCGCTCGGCCGCCACGTCGACTACCCGCGCCATTACGACGCGGGCCTGCTGTTTCCCATCGCCCGCGCAACCGGTCGCCGCGCGATCGGCCTGGATGGCGATGCCCTGCCCTTCGTCGGCGTCGACCGCTGGCATGCCTACGAACTGAGCTGGCTGGACCCGCGCGGCAAGCCCTGCATGGCCACGGCGACATTCGAGGTTCCGGCCGACTCGCCCTGCCTGGTCGAATCGAAGTCGCTCAAGCTCTACCTCAACTCCTTCAACGCGACCGCGTTCGACGACGCCGAGTCGGTGCGCGAACGCATCGCCAGCGACCTTTCCGCGACGGCCGGGGCACCGGTCGCGGTGGCCTTCGGGCTGCCGCCGCTGGTGGCCGATGGCGAGGGCGAGGACATCGACGCGATCGAGGTCGAGGTCGATGCCTACGGCCCGCCGGAGGCCGGCCTGCTGCGCGCCGATGCCGGGCACGAGGTGGCCGAGACCCTGCGCAGTGGCCTGCTCAAGTCCAACTGCCCGGTCACCGGCCAACCCGACTGGGCGACCGTCGTCATCGCCTACCGCGGACCGCGCCTGGACCGTGCCGCGCTCTTGCGCTACCTGGTGTCCTTCCGCGACCACGCCGAATTCCACGAGCAGTGCGTGGAGCGCATCTTCGCCGACCTGCTGGCGCGGACCCGTCCGGCGAGCCTCTCGGTCGAAGCGCGCTACACCCGGCGCGGCGGGCTGGACATCAATCCCTGGCGTGCCACGCCGGGGCGCGAACGCCCGACTGCGACGCGCGACACACGCCAGTAGCGCGCTGCGTTCAGGTTCTCGCCGGGTTTCGCGCGGGCTTTTACACCGGCGCGATATTTCCTTAACAGGTGCCATGCGACCTTGGGTCCCACGAACCCGATCGCCGAGGATGGCCCTGGATGAGCACCGACAAGAAGCCTGATTTCTCCAATGTGCAGAGCTCGGTGAAGAGCACGGAGGAGATCGTCGAAAAGCCGGATTTCAGCAACGTGCAGTCCTCGGTGCAGTCCACCGAGGAAATCATCGAGCCCGATCCGGTCGAGCAGGCGTATACCGTCGAGAAGGGCGACACGCTGTCCGCTATCGCCCAGCGGTTCTATGGCAAGGCCAGCCGTTGGCACGCGATCTTCGAGGCCAATCGCGACCAGCTCGACGATCCCGATCGCATCCACCCGGGACAGGTGCTGCGCATCCCGGCGCTCCCGGACGACGCCAGCTGACAACGGCACGTTCGCATTGGCGCGTGCGCGCCGCCCCCATTCCATTTCGAACCACGCAAGATTCAAGGAGAACTGCATGATCCGTAACCGCACGACGTACGCCGTCGCCGCTGCCCTGGTCGCCACCCTGGCCGTGGCCGGTTGCAAGAAGGACGAGCCGGCGGCGCCCGAGGCCACCACGGCCCCGCCACCGCCGACGCTCGAGCCGTCCACCGAGGCCGCGCCGATGGCGGCCAGCGCGGAGGTCACCGGCGTGGAGCTGGGTACCGCGGTTGGCCCGGACATGCGCGTCGCCACGCCTGCGACGGCGTTCGCACCCGCGGACACGATCCACGCCTCGGTGTCGACGATGACCACCGATCCGGCGGCCACCGTGCCGGCCAAGCTGGGCGTGAAGTGGACCTTCGGTGGCGACACGGTGGTCCACGAAGAGACCCAGGACGTCAACCTCAGCGGCAAGGGCGTGACCGCCTTCCAGATCAGCAAGCCCGACGGCTGGCCGGCAGGCAGCTACAAGCTGGACGTGATGCTCGACGGCAATGTCGTCCAGAGCCGCGATTTCGAAGTCAAGTAAACCCGCGCCGGCCTGCAAGGCGGCTCGCGTCATGCGTTGACGGAAGCTCGCGCGGCAGGCATCCACTTCTCTCCCTGGATGCCTGTCGCGCCCGCTCCGGATCGACTCTCTCCACCCTTTGGGTGGGCAAGCCCCGGCGCGACGGAAGTCGCGCCTTTTTTTTTCGTCCGCGTCTCCGCGGTCGCCCCGAATCACGAGGACGTAGGGTGGGGTTCGGCTGCAGCGTCGTCGTAGGGTGGGTCCGAGCCGAAGGCGAAACCCACCGTGGCGTGTTCGCATGGATGTTGAATGATGGGTTTTGCTTCGCGCTACCCATCCTACGGTGCTGGATCTGTAGCCAAGTACAAGTCAAAGGCTTTCGCCCGCTGCGCGTGCGAGTCCCTCTTGTCTTGTCAAAAGGAACCAAAACCGCGGGTGCCATCGGCCGCCGGTCCGGCTTCGCCGAACCGGTCCCCTGTGCTTCTCGGCCGTGGCGGCACGGCGCCCAAACTCGCTTCGCTCAAACAAGGGCGCCTCTCCGGCCGCCACGGCCTGCGGTGCTCGGCGGCCTCAAAGTCGCGAAGGTCAAGGTCAAGGTCAACAGCAACAGCAACAGCAACAGCCTCGTAGGGTGGGTAGAGCCGAAGGCGAAACCCACCGTGGCTCGCGGCCCGGGTCGGCCGTGCGCCATTCTCCCCTCGGTTGGGAGAAGCCCCTTTTTTTCCGTTTGCGTGCCGGGAGTCTCCAGCGCCGGGACGGCGGGCCTCAGGCGTCGTCGCAGTCCAGCGACGTGCCCGATGCGGACTGGCCGACCAGGACGAAGCCGGCGTCGGTCATCTCGTAGAAGCGGGTCGTGAACCCCGGGGGCTTGTCGGCCACGTCCGGCGCGATCGGGTCGAGCACCAGCAGGCGGCTGTCGAGCCGGTAGCAGGCGCCGTTGCGCGCCACGCCGTCGGCGGGCAGGTAGGTTGCGCCGGTCTCCACGTCGATCGCCGCGACTTGCTGGCAGGCCGTGCCGCAGCCATTGATCGCCAGCACGTAACGGCCGGCGAAGTCGGCAGGCCGCCCCACGGCGCGGTCGAGGAAGGGACTGTGTTCGGCGGCCGGCGGCACGACCCGCTGCAGGCTGCCGGTGGCGTACGTGGCGGCCGGGAAATCCTCGAAGGCCGGCTCGGCGGCCAGGCATGGGCCGGCCAGCAACAGGCCCAGGGCGGCGATGGCAAAGCTGCGGACAGGCATGGCGTTTCCCCCTCGAGCCATGGATGCCGCGGCTCGGGTCGCGACGGATCCATGGTGGCGCGCACGGCCCGTGGCGTCCAGCGCCGCCCGTGTCGCGCTCAGCCGGACGGAAACCGGCCGTCGACGTACAGCCAGTCGCCATCCATGCACTGGAAGCGGCTGATCTCGTGCAGCCGCACCGCGCGCTCGCCACCCACGCGGTAGCGCGCCACGAACTCGACGACCGCCGTGGTGCCGTCGCCCGGTGCATGCCGCTTCACGTCCAGGCCAAGCCAGCGCACGCCGGGGTCGAATTCCAGCGTCGTGGGGCGGGTATCGGGATGCCAAGTGGCGAGCAGGTAGGCCGCGTCGCCGCGCACGTAGGCGGTGTAGCGCGAACGCATCAGCGCCTCGGCATCCGGGGCGCTGCGCTCGCCCGCCAGCAGCGGGCCGCAGCACGTGGTGAAGTCGCGGAGAGGATCGCAGGGACAGGGCGTGGGCATGCGCGTATTGTCGGCGCGTTGCGGCCCGACGGGCTACCATGCGCGTCCCGACTCCGCGTGCCCCCACCATGACCGCTCCCGCCTATCTCGACGATGCCCGGATCGAACAGCTGGCCGAACTGCTCGAGCAGCGCGCCGTGCCGTTCAAGGGTTTCAACCTCGAAGCCCTCGACGGCTACCTCTCGGCCCTGGCCGTGGGGCCGGAGGACGTGCCCGCCAGCGAATGGATGCCCGCGGTGTGGGGCACGCCGCCGCGTTGGGCCGACGAGGCCGAGCGCGAGGCGGTGGAGTCGTTGTTGCTGGGCCACCGCAACATGGCCGCCGCCCGCGTGCGCCACGGCGGCGACGACCTGCCCGACCACCTGGCGCCGCTGCTGTGGCTGCCCGAGGATCCCGAGGAAGGCCTGCCCGAGGACATCGAGGACGACGAACTCGACGTCGGCTGCGACTGGGCGCTGGGCTTCTTCCGCGGCGTCGAGCTGCGCGAGGCCGCGTGGGAGCGCTGGCTCGACGAGAACGACTGGATCGACGAGATCTTCGTGCTCTTCGACCGGCTCGCCAGTGGCGAAGTGGTTGGCGACGACCCGACGGCGCCGGGCACGCCGGTGAGCTACCGCGAGCGCCTGGAGGTGATCGCCGGGCTCCCCGACATGCTGGCCGACCTGCATCACCACCGGATCGAGGCCCTCACGCCGCGCGAGCCGCTGCGGCGCGCGGACGTGCCCGAGCGCAATGCACCCTGTCCCTGCGGCAGCGGCAGGAAATACAAGAAGTGCTGCGGCGCCGCCGCGAACGACGACTGAGGGCCACGCCTCCCCCGATGTGCGACCATGCCGAGCGGCTGCCCCGGGCAGCCGCCGACGCAGGGAATGGAAGAAGGGGAGAGGGGATGGGAATCAAATGCACGCTGGCGGCGGGCCTGCTGGGCCTGGTCGCCGCCGCGAACGTCCAGGCGGGCGACTACCAGCAACGCCTGGGCGAGTGCCTGGTGGCCTCGTCCACCGAAGCCGACAAGCAGGCGCTGGTCCGCTGGATCTTCTACGCCATGTCGCGCCACCCCGGCGTGGCCGACCTGGTCGACATCGACGATGTCCACGGCGAGCGGCTGACGCGCGAGGCCGCCGCGGTGTTCGAGGACCTCATCGCCCAGCGCTGCGCGGCGCAAAGCCGCCAAGCGATCCTCAAGGAGGGCATGGCCGCTTTCCAGAGCGCATTCGGCACCCTCGGCGAGGTCGCCATGGGCGGCATCATCACCGCGCCGGAAGTGGCGCACGTGGTGGGCGGCCTGGCCCGTCATGCCGACGAGGAGCGGATCCTCAGGGCGCTGATGGGCGACGAAAAGCTCCGCAAGGACTGAGCAGCCGCTCCGGACTCAGGGCCGGTCAGGCCGGGTCAGGCGTTCCAGCTCCGCAAGCCCGGCCAAGGCCGACGCACGGTCGTCGCCGCACATGGACGGCGAGGGTCGCAAGGACGCGCAGAACGCCGGGCGCTCGGGCCGCCCGAACAGGCGACAGCGCAGGCGGTCGTCCAGTTGCACGCAGGGCATGCCGGCGGGCTTGCCATGCGGCATGCCGGGGATGGGCGAATGGATCGAGGGCGCGATGCAGCACGCCCCGCAGCCGCTCCGGCATTCCATCGGCGTGGCGTGAGCCCGGCCGGACTCAGTCGCCGGTCCGCAGTGACGTGTACGACTCGCGCAGCGCTGCGTAGACCGCGCTGGTGTCCGGGCGGACGCCGTGCCAGCGCTGGAAGGCTTCGGCGGCCTGTTCGACGAGCATGCCGAGACCGTCGACGACGACGTCGGCACCGGCGGCGCGTGCCCAGGCCAGGAAGGGGATCGCGACCTCGCCGTAGCTCAAGTCGACCGCATCGGCACGCGGCGCGACGAGCGAACTGGGCAGGAACGGCAGCGCGGCCTCGCGCGCGGCCGAGGTGGCGTTGACGATCAGGTCGAAGCCGCCGAGGTTGCCCAGGTCCTCGAAGTTGCGCGGGTGCACGCGGTCGGGCTCGCCCAGCACGTCGGCCAGGGCGTCGGTGCGGGCCGGGGTGCGGTTGACGATGAAGAGCGACTTGATGCCGGCGTCGAGCAGGGCGGGCGCGACGCCGCGGGCGGCACCGCCGGCACCGATCAGCAGCACCTTGCGGCCGCGCAGGTCCTGACCGTGGCGCTCGGTGAGGTCGCGCACCAGGCCCAGGCCGTCGGTGTTGTCGCCCAGCCAGCCGGTGTCGGTACGGATCAGCGTGTTGGCGGCGCCGCAGCGCTGGGCGCGCTCGGTCAGCGATTCGCAGACCGTGGCTGCGTACTGCTTGTGCGGCAGGGTGATGTTGGCGCCGGTGCCGCCCCCGGCGGCGAAGGCCGCGAGCGCGGCGTCGAACTGCTCGGGCGTGGCGTCGATGGCCGTGTACTCGAGCGCGATGCCCCGTTGCTTGCCGAACGCGGCGTGGATGCGCGGCGACAGGGAGTGCGCCACCGGGTGTCCGATGACGGCAAAGCGCTTGATGACGGTTTCGCTCATGGGGGCCTCGCTTAGACTGTTGGAAATCGTCCGGAGAACTCAGGATGCGCTCCTTCGTCGCCGTACTGGCGTTCAGTCTACTCCCGTGGCCGTCAATGGCGGGTGCCCAGGGCCTGTCGGAATACGGCATCGAAGGCATGCACGTGGTGTCCACCGCGGCGGGCGAAGGCCATGCCAGCGTCAGTGCCGATGGCCAGCGCATCGTCTGGGGTGCGATCGATCGCGAGGGCGGTGCCGGCGGCAAGGACCTGTGGCACGCGCGCTTGCGCGACGGCCGCTGGCAGGACGCCGCGCCGCTGGCGCTCAATACCCGGGCCGACGAGTTCGATCCGATGTTGAGCCCGGACGGTCGTTGGCTGTACTTCCGGTCGAACCGGCGCGGCGGCCACGGCGGCGACGATCTCTATCGTGCGCCCGCGCTGGCCGACGGCGGCTTCGGCAAGCCGGTCAACCTCGGCGCCGGCGTCAACACCGACGGTGACGAGTGGGCGCCCATGCCCGGACCGGACGGCGACAGCCTGCTGTTCTCGAGCGACGGACACGGCGGCCAGGGCCGCCACGATATTTTCGTCGCGCACTGGGACGGCGTCGCCTTCAGTGCGCCGACGCCGTTGCCCGGGGCGATCAACACGCCCGACGACGAGTTCGACGCCGCCTGGCTGGGCGACGGCGCGACCCTGGTCTTCGCGCGCGGCTCGCGCGCGAACGAGGCGCCGGTCCGGGTGTTCGTCGCGCAATGCGATGGCCAGGCCTACGCCCTGGCCGAGCCGATGGCCCTGTCGTTCAATACCGCCGACCAGGTGACCTTCGCTCCGGCGCCCGACTGGAGCAAGCCGACCGAACTGCTGGTCAGCGGCATCGCGCGGTCGCCGCGCGCAGGCAAGCTCGACATCTACCGCACCGTCTCGCCGAAGGTGACGGGGAAAGCGGGATGCCTGCGGGCATCTGTCGCGCCTCCCCCGCGCTGAGGCCGGCATCCTGCGGCGAATGCGGGGATCCCGACCGTGTCGCGGCCCCGGCTTCGAAGCGCGGGCGACGTGCGTGTGCCGCACGGCCACGCGCCGGCATGCCCTAGCGGCGCGCCGGGGGTTTGCAGCGCGCAATGCCGCCCAAGGACGCGATGAGCTTGCCCGATTCGACCCGTACGCTGGGTGTCGGGTCCCGGGTGAGGTCGTAGCCCGTGGGGCACTCCTTCGCAGCCGCCGCTTCGAGCATGGGGCCGAGCTTGAGGCTCGCCGGGCTCGCATCCGTGGGGGCGTCCGTGCTGCCGGTGACGCGCAGCTCGATCGAGCCGTCCGGGAGGGCCTTGGCGATGTACTTGCCTTCAGGACTGCTACCTGGCGAGGCGGTGGCGGTGGCGGTGGCGGCCAGCAGGAGCCAACCAAGCGCAGTGGCATTCATGCCGATGATCTCCCGGGTCGAGGCGCCCGCGCCGGGCGCCGGAGCCTCAAGCCTCGCGCATCCAGCGCGCCGCGTCCAGCGCGAAATAGGTGAGCACGCCGTCGGCGCCGGCGCGCTTCATCGACACCAGGGCCTCCAGCGCGCAGGCGCGCTCGTCGAGCCAGCCATGGCCGGCGGCGGCCTTGAGCATCGCGTACTCGCCGCTCACCTGGTAGACGAAGGTCGGCGCGCCGAAGCTGTCCTTCACCCGGCGCACGATGTCCAGATAGGGCAGGCCCGGCTTGACCATGACCATGTCGGCGCCTTCGTCGAGGTCCAGGCCGACTTCGCGCAGGGCCTCGTCCGAATTGGCCGGATCCATCTGGTAGGTCTTCTTGTCGGCCTTGCCGAGCGCGCCGGCGCTGCCGACCGCATCGCGGAAGGGCCCGTAGTAGGCGCTGGCGTACTTCGCGCTGTAGGCCATGATGCGCGTGTGGACGTGCCCGCCTGCCTCGAGCGCTTCGCGGATGGCGCCGATGCGGCCGTCCATCATGTCGCTCGGCGCGACCACATCGGCGCCGGCCGCGGCATGCGAAGCAGCCTGGCGCACCAGGGCCTCCACGGTGGCGTCGTTGACCACGTAGCCGCTGTCGTCGAGCAGGCCGTCCTGGCCGTGGCGGGTGTACGGGTCGAGGGCGACGTCGGTGATGACCCCGAGCTGCGGGAAGCGCTCTTTGAGCGCCCGCACCGCACGTTGCACCAGGCCGTCCTCCGCCCACGCGGCCTCGGCGGTCAGGGACTTGGCATCGGGGGCGGTGACGGGGAACAGCGCCAGCGCCGGCACGCGCAGCGCGCTCGCCTGGTCGGCCACGCGCAGGAGTTCCTCGATCGACAGGCGCTCCACGCCCGGCATCGACGGGACCGGTTCGCGGCCGTCGAGCTCATGCACGAAGACCGGATAGATCAGGTCGTCCGTCGTCAGGGTGTGCTCGCGCATGAGGCGGCGCGAGAAATCGTCGCGGCGCATGCGCCGCATGCGGATGTCGGGAAAGGCCATTCGCGCATTTTACGCCTTCCGGCCTTGCGGCGGGTGGCGGTCCGCCCCGTGTGGCGCGGGTGGCCACTGTGGGTAGCGCCTTCGGCTCGACCGACCCTACGGTGACGATGCGGCCAAACCCGTCCGGCAACCCAACAAACCGTCATTCCAGCGAACGCTGGAATCCAGCCTTTGCTTTCAAACGCTCGGTGGGTGCGCTTCGCTTACCCGGGCTACGTGGCAAGTCGCCTTTGCGGTTGCCTCGCGATCCCACGCCCCTCGTAGGATGGGTAGCGCGAAGCAAGACCCATCACTCGTCGGGCGTGCGAGAACACGACGGTGGGTTTCGCCTTCGGCTCGACCCGCCCTACGAGGCCAGGGCAGGGCAGCACCGTAGGATGGGTAGCGCGAAGCAGAACCCATCACTCGTCGGGCATGCGAGAACGCGATGGTGGGTTTCGCCTTCGGCTCTACCCACCCTTCGAGGCCGGGGCAGGGCAGCATCGTAGGGTGGGTAGCGCAAAGCAAAACCCATCACTCGTCGGGCATGCGAGAACGCGACGGTGGGTTTCGCCTTCGGCTCTACCCACCCTACGAGGCCAGGGCAGGGCAGCACCGTAGGATGGGAAGCGCGAAGCAAACCCATCACTCGTCGTGGATCCAGCATCGCGACGGTGGGTTTCGCCTTCGGCTCTACCCACCCTACGAGGCGGGGGATCCAGCCTTTCGCAAAGCTCGGGAGTTCTCCCCGGCCCAGCGCATCGCGCTGGGCGTTCGGCCGGTCCGCGCGGCCGTGACGCGCAAGCGGTCCGCCTCACCCCAGCGAGCGCTGGGATTCAACTCGCGCGAACCTCAGAGCAGGCCGCCGGTGCCGGTCAGGCCCAGGCGCGCGATGGCAACGACGATGACGATGCCATTGAGCACCAGGCCGGCCTTGGCGCGGCCATTGCGCTCGCTGCGGGTGAACAGCACGCCGATCGCGCCGATCACCGCGCCGATCGCCGCGAACGGGATCAGCAGCCAGTTGCTCAGGCTGATGATCGGCACGAGCGCGATCACCATCCATGCCATGGCCAGGATGCCCCAGAGCAGGCTGATCAGTCCCATCGTGCGTTCCTCCGTTTCGTGGTCGCGCGCAGCGCGCAGGTGGCAAGCGTGCCCCAGGCCGGGCCCCGGCGCGAGGCCCCAAAGTCATGCCGCCGGACCGTGGGCTCAGCCGCCATGGACCCCGTCGATCTCCATGCGCAGGTCGCGGCGGCAGATCGCCGCGTGCAGCACCACGAAGGGCACCTCGGGACCGAGCCGGTCGACGAGCAGGCGCTCGACCTCGTCCAGCTCGTCGGCCTCGCGGACATAGACCTTCAGGCGCGACCGGGGATCGAAGTGCGGCGGGAGCCCCGGGTGCCGTTCGCGTGCGACGGCGAGCAGGCTGTCGAAATTGGCCAGGGTTTCGTCGAGCTGGCCGGCGGTGGACTCGGCATGGCGGGTCTCGTGGCCGACCACCGCCGCGGTGCCGGACAGGAACATCGGCATTTCGCTGCCGGGCGGCGGCAGCATGGCGCGGGCGAAGCTGGGCGGCTGCGGGCCGTACTGGCGCGGGTAGCGGTAGGCGCTGACCTGCCGGGGGTTTTCCAGCGGGGTGCCGGGCTCGCGCGCGGACAACCAGTAGACTTGCAGGCGGTGGACGCCGTCGGTGCGGCCGATCGCGGTGGCAGCGGGCAGGGTGCCGGGGCGGATGTCGCCAGTGGCGGCGCGGATGCCATTGGCGCGCCCCACGCAGAAGCGGCGATAGCGCTCGGCGTCCCCCTCGCCCCGGGTGATGTCGGCCAGGTAGTTCCAGGTCCGCAGCAAATGCGGGTAGCCGTGCTGGTGGATCGATGCCTCCATGCGGCGATAGGCATGTTCGGCGGCGCCCTCGATGTCGCCCGAAGCCGCCTCGATCGCCTGTTCGTCCACCTCGATCGCGCCGAACAGCAGCTGGCCGTTGCTGGCCCAGGCGACGTCGCCCTCCCGGCCACGGGCGACCGGGCCCGGGCTGGTCCAGACTTCGAAGCGGTCGGGCCGTCCGGCGGGCACCTCGGTGCCGACGCGCAGGTAGCGCGGATCCGGATCGAGCGGGGCCTGGCTGCCGAAACCGAACACCGCGAGCACGTCCGGGCCGGCCAGGAGCGCGTCGAGCGGGCCCGGGCGGTAGTCTACCGACAGGCGCGGCGCCTCGGCGAAGGCCGGATGCGCGCTCATCGGCCGGCCTCCACGGCCGAACCCCCGGCGGGCCCGCCAGCATCGACGCTGCCTTCTTCGCCGGACAGGGCGGAGGCGGGGTGCAGGGTGTCGGCCTCGAAGCGCACGCGGGCCTGGCGTCGTCGTTGCCACCACGCCCGCAGGGCCACGGGCGCCAACCCCAGTGCGGTGAGGGCGTAGATCAGCCGGAACACGTACAGCCGGCGGAGTACCGCGGGGTTGTCGAACACATCGCCGGCCAGCATCGAGATCACGGCCTGCTCGACCTGCCAGTTGTTGCGCGGATGGTTGAAGAGGTGTCGCATCACGGGCGTGTTGAAGTGGTAGATGAACCACTCGAAGTGGCCCAGCCCGCGCTTGAGCCGGCGCTGCATGGCCGCCTGCAGCGCGGCCTCGCGCGCAGGTTCGCGCAGCGCGGCCTCGACCACACCGGCGGCGCGCTCGCCGCTGTCCATGGCCAGGAAGACGCCCGAGGAGAACACCGGGTCGACGAAGGCATGGGCATCGCCGACCAGGAGCCAGCCCGGGCCGCCCATGCGCGTGCAGGCATAGGAATAGTTGCCGGTGACGTGCACGTCGCCGACGCGCTCGGCGCCCTGCATGCGCGCGGCGACCTGGGGCTGCGCCATCAACGTGTCGAGCAGGAAGCGTCCGGTGTCGCCCCGGCGCTGCTTGAGGTATTCGGGGAAGCACACCGCGCCCACGCTCATGACGTCGCCGGGCAGCGGGATCAGCCAGGTCCAGCCATGCGCGAAACGCTGCACGGTGATGTTGCCGGCATCGTCGCCTTCGCGGCGCGCCACGCCGCGGAAATGGCTGAAGATGGCCGCCGACTGGTGGGCGGTGTTCCTGCGCTTGAGGCCGAGCTGGCGGCCGAGGAGGGTGTCGCGGCCGCTGGCGTCGACGACGTAGCGCGGGGCGAACACCCGGGGCGTGCCATCGGCGTCGCGCGCGTGGACGCGGTCGGGGCGGCCCTCGGCAGCGAAGGCGACGCGCTCCACCTGGATCCCTTCGCGCGCGTCCACGCCCTCGCGCCGCGCGTGCGCGAACAGCAGCGCGTCGAAGTCGGCCCGATTGACATGGAAGGCGTGGTCGGCGCGCGGGTCGAGGGCGCGCTCGAAGTGGAAGGTACTGTAGTGGTGCGCACGTTCCGGCTCGCCGACCACCGGGAAATCCGCGCCGCGCTTGTGCACCCCGATCGCGCGCACCTGCTCCAGCACGCCCAGGCGCTCGAGGATCGGCAGGTTCATCGGCAGCAGCGATTCGCCGATGTGGAAGCGCGGGTGGCGGTCCTTCTCCAGCATGACCACGCGGTGGCCGCTGCGGGCGAGCAGGGTGGCCGCGGTGCAGCCGGCGGGGCCGCCGCCGATGACCAGCACGTCACAGGACAGGGCATCGCCCTTCGGTACGGGGGTCGCGTGGTCGAGGTGGCCGGCGCGGCGCGGCGCCGCGGGTGCTTCGTCGGTCATGCCGCCATGATACCGGGACGGCCCGCCCGCGAGCGGATTATCCGCCGGCGCGGGCCGATCCGGGCCGATCCGGCTTGCGTCGGCGCGCGGGATGCCGGATCGTGGCGCTCTTGTCCGCCCTTTCCAGTGAAGTCCCGATGTCCGAACAGAGTCCCGCCGAGCACGAACTGGCCCAATTGCTGGTCGAAAGCCTGAACCTGGAAGAGGTCGACGCCGCGTCGATCGACCCCGAAGACGCCCTGTTCGGCGAGGGCCTGGGCCTGGACTCGATCGATGCGCTCGAGCTGGCGCTGGCGATCTCCAAGCGCTACGGTTTCCAGCTGCGCTCGGACAGCGACGAGAACCGCCGGATCTTTGCCTCGCTGCGTTCGCTCTCGGCGCATATCGAAGCCCACAAGGCGGTCTGACGCCGCGCCGGCGGCCGCGCCCGTCGTGGACAGCTTCCTCCTCCGCCTGCTGCTGGCGCTCGCCTACCCGTGGCTGGCGCACTGGGCCGCGCATGGCGGCGGGGCGCTGGCCGCGGTGGTCGCCCTGCTCGACCTGGCGCTGGTCATCCTCGTCGACGGACTCGTGCAGCGGCGGCCCGGGGCCTGGCTCCTCCTGGCCGCCGTGGCCGCGCTGCTGGTCGCACTGGCCGGGACGGTGGTGCCACGCCTGCTCCTGCTGGCGCCCCCGATGCTGTTCACCGGCCTTGCCGCGTGGATGTTCGCGCGCAGCCTGCGCGATCCGCGCGGCGCGCTGATCACGCGGATCGTCGGCGAGATGGAGCGATGCGGGGTCGCCGGGCTGGCGCCCGGGCTGCGGCGCTACACCCGCCGCCTGAGCATCGCATGGGCAGGGGTGCTGGGCCTGCTGTGCGCGATCAACGGCGTGCTGGCGCTGATCGCGGTGCCCGACGGCGCGCTGGCGTTGCTGGGCGTGGAGGCGCCGCTGACGATCACCCGCGAGCAGTGGTCGCTGTTCGCCAACCTGCTCAACTACGGCCTGGTCGGCGTGTTCTTCGTCGCCGAATACGCGCTGCGGCGGCGCTACTTCCCGGACCGGCCGTATCGGAACTTCCTCGACTTCCTGCGCATGATGGGGCGGCTGGGGCCGCCCTTCTGGCGGGACCTGTTCAGCCGCCCGCCGGCATCGCCGGGGCGAAGCTGAACGCCGATACCGCCGGTCACGGCTATCCTGTGCCGCAGTCCCGGCCCCGATGCCCGAATCCGCCATGCAGTTCTCCGTTCCGTCCGACCACCCCTGCCTGCCCGGTCATTTCCCCGGGCACCCGCTGGTGCCCGGCGTGCTGATCCTCGATCACGTGGTCGAGGCCGCAGAACGCGCCGGTGCGCCGGTCGACGCCGCATGGGCGTGGCCGCAACTGAAGTTCCTGCAGCCCCTGTTGCCCGGTGAGCAGGCATGCATCGCGCTGGAGCGGCTGGACGACGGCCTCGCCGGCGCAGCGGGCCGCTGGCGCTTCCGTGTCCATCGCGGCGACGCCCTGCTCGCCACCGGCGAACTCAGGACCGGCGGCGCATGAGCGTCACCCATCCCGTCGGCGGCGAGCACGGTGGCGACTGGACCCGTCGCCCCGAAGGCGGTGGGCGCTTCGCGATCTGGCTGATCCAGGTCATCGCGCGCCGCCTCGGCCGCGCCCCGGCCCGCGCGCTGCTGTACCCGATCACCCTGTACTTCCTGATCATGCGCGGACCGGAGCGTCGCGCCTCGCGCGCCTACCTGGGGCGCGTGCTCGGGCGACCGGCGGGCCTGCTGGACGTCGCCCGGCACATCCACACCTTCGCCTCCACCATCCTCGACCGCGTGTTCCTGCTGGGCGGCCGCATGGACAGCTTCGACATCCGCACCCACGGACTGGACGCGTTGCACGAGGTGCTCGACCGCGGCCGCGGCGTGCTGCTGTTCGGCTCCCACCTGGGCAGCTTCGACGGCCTGCGCGCCCTGGCCACCCAGCGTCCCAACGTGCCGGTGCGGGTGGTGCTCGACAAACAGCACAATCCCGCGATCACCCAGTTGCTCGATGCCCTCAATCCCACCCTCGCGCGCAACATCATCGATGCCGCCCAGGACGGCCCCTCGATCGTGCTGGCGATCCAGCAGGCCGCCTCGGAGGGCGCGATCGTGGCCATCCTGGCCGACCGCGCGCGACCGGGCGAGCCGACGGTATCGGTGCCGTTCATCGACGCCCCGGCACCGTTCCCGACGGCACCATGGCTGATCGCCGCGGTGCTCGAACTGCCGGTGGTGCTGGCATTCGGCCTTTATCGCGGGGGACGCCACTACGACCTGGTGTTCGAAGCCTTCAGCGAAGGCCTTGCGGCGCCACGGCGGCAGCGTGCCGAGGCGATGCCGGCGTGGATCGCCCGGTACGCCCTGCGCCTGGAACACCACGCCCGCCAAGCGCCCTACAACTGGTTCAACTTCTATGATTTCTGGCAAGTCGATGATGCGAAATCCGCTTCGAACGCCCGGCCGGTTCCCCCGGCTCGCTAGCGCCACCCTGGTCATGCTGGCTGCTTGCGCGGGCGCGCTGCCGCTGGCCGCGGCCCAGCGCGTGGACGCCCCGGCCGACGTGGACTGGGTGCTGGCGCGGATCGTCCGGCCGGCGCCGGCACGCACCCCCTTCCTCGAGCTGCGCGGGTCCGCGCTGCTCAAGGCGCCCTTGCGCATCACCGGCGAGTATCGCCGCCCGGACGGCGACACCCTCGTACGCGAGGTGCAGGCGCCTTATCGCGAGACCACCACCATCGCCAGGGGCGAGATCGTCATCGAGCGCGAGGGCCGCGGGCCCCGGCGCTTCTCGATGTCGCGCGCGCCCGAGCTGGCCGGTCTCCAGTCGGGCTTCGGCGCCCTGCTGGGCGGCGACCGCCTGGAGCTTGAACGTCACTACCGGGTCACGGTCGATGGCAGTCGCCGGAACTGGACGCTGCGCCTGGTGCCGCGCGACGCCGCCGTCGCCGCACGCCTGAGCGACGTGCGCCTGCGCGGACGCGGTGCCGAGCTCCGCTGCATCGAAAGCCAACCCGTCGGTGGCGACGCCCAGCGCACCCTGCTCGCCGGCGCGGTCGTGGAGGCGCAGGACATCGACGATGGCGCCGCGCTGCGCGCGATGTGCGACGGCGCGACCGCCCCGGGCATGGACGCCACGGCGCGATGACCCTGGCGCGACGCCTCGGCCTGGCCGTGCTCTGGCTGGCCGTGCTCGGCCTCGCCGGGGCCTGGATTGCGCGCCACCTGGAAGTCAGCGGCGACCTGCGCCATTTCATGCCCACTGCGCGCACGCCTTCCCAGAAGCTCCTGATCGAGGAACTCGGGGAGGGGCCGGGCGCGCGCCTGCTGCTGGTGGCCCTGTCGGGCGACGCGCCGGGTGAACTGGCGCGGCAGTCGCTGGCCATGCGCGATGCGCTGGACGGCGACCCGCGCTTCAGCGTGGTCGCCAACGGCCACGACGGCGGCCTGGATGCCATCCCGGAAGCGCTGCGGCCCTACCGGTACATGCTGTCGCCGACCGTCGATGGCCAGCGCTTCGACCGCGCCTGGTTGCAGGAGGAACTCGACCAGCGCGTACAGGATCTCGGCTCGCCCGCGGCGGCCCAGCTCGAGGCGCTGCTGCCGCGCGACCCGACCCTGGAAACCCTGCGCCTGGCCGACGCCTGGACCCCGGCCACCGCGCCCGAGTTGTGGCATGGGGTCTGGTTCACGCCCGCGCCGGCTGCCGACCTCGCCGAGGCGACGCACGCCGCGCCCACGGCTGATCCGGCACCGGCCACGGAGGCATCGCCCCGGCGTGGCGCCGGCGACCGCGAGGCGCTCATGTTGCTGGAAACCCGCGCCGCGGGCTTCGATCCGCAGGGCCAGCAGGCCGCGCTGGCTGCCGTCCGCGCGGCCTTCGATGAGGTCCGCGGCGAGAGTCCGGCGCGCTTGAGCATCACCGGCCCCGGCGCGTTCTCGGTGGAGATCGGCGAGCGCACGCGCCGCGAAGCCACCCTGTTCGGCACCCTGGGGGGCGTCGGCTTCGGCCTGATGTTGCTGGTCGCGTACCGGCGTTGGCAGGTTCCGCTGCAGGCCGCGCTGCCGGTGGCCACCGCCGGCCTGGCCGGCCTGGCCGCCGTCGCCCTGGTCTTCAGCGAACAGGTGCACGGCATCACCTTGGCGTTCGGTTTCACCCTCATCGGCATCGCCGCCGACTATCCGATCCACCTGCTCAGCCACCAGCGGCCCGGTCGCAGCGCCTACGAGAGCGCACGGACCATCTGGAAGACCCTGGCCACCGGCGTCGCCTCCACCTGCCTGGCCTACCTGACCTTCTTCGTCTCGGGCGTCGACGGCCTGCGCCAGCTGGCGGTGTTCACCGTCGCCGGCCTGGCGACCGCCGCGCTGAGCACCCGCTTCCTGCTGCCGGCGGTGCTGGATCCGGTACCGCGCGACGTCGCCGACCTGTCTTTGACGCATGCCCTGCTGGAACGCGTCGAGCGCCTGCCACGCATGAACTCGACGTTCTCGCTCGGCCTGGCCGGTATCGCCGCCGCCGCGGTCGTCTTCGTGCCCGGGGCGTTCTGGGAGAACGACCTCGCGCGCCTGACGCCGGTGCCCGAAGCGGCGCTCGCGCGCGACCTGCAGCTGCGCCACGCGCTGGGCGCGCCGGACGTGCGCTACATGATCGCGGTGGAGGGCGCGGATGCCGACGCGGTGCTGGCGCACACCGAGCGCATGCGCCCGGCCCTGGACGCGCTGCGCGCACAGGGCGCCGTGGCCGACTACGACATGGCGGCGCGCTACCTGCCCAGCCTCGCCACCCAGCGCGCGCGGCAAGATCGCCTGCCGACCCGCGAGGCCCTGCAGGCCGAACTCGATGCCGCGGTCGCAGGCACGCCGTTCCGGCCCGATGCATTCGGTGGCTTCATCGATGACGTGGAGACCGCGCGCACGGCCCGGCCGTTGTCGGCCGGCGATGTCGCCGGCACGCCACTGGAAACGCGGATCGGCGGACTTCTCCTGCAGTCCCGGGACCGCGCCACCGCCCTGGTCACCCTGACCGGCCTGGTCGATCCGGCCGCGGTGGCGCACGTGGCAAAGGCGGAAGGGGCGACCCTGCTCGACCTGAAGGGCGCGTCCGAATCGCTGGTCGCCGAGTACCGAGAACGCGTGCTGTGGGCGCTCGGCCTGGCCGTGGTGCTGCTGGCGCTGGGCGTCGGCGCGGTACTGCGCCACGTACGCCGCACCATGCGGGTGATGGCGCCGATGCTCTTGAGCACCGTGCTGGTGGTGGCCGTGCTGCGCATGGCCGGCGTGGAACTGAACCTCTTCCACCTGGTCGCACTGATGCTCGCCGCCGGCCTGGGCCTGGACTACGCCCTGTTCTTCGACCATGCCGGCCATGATCGCGCCGAACAGCGCCGCACCCTGCACGCGCTGATCGTCTGCGCGATCTCGACCCTGTTGGTGTTCGCGCTGCTGGGCCTGTCCTCGATCCCGGTGCTGCGCGCGATCGGCAGCACGGTGGCGCTGGGCGTGCTGTTCAACCTCAGCCTCGCGGTGCTCGTCACGCGCCGGCGCGAGGGCATGGCATGACCGCCAACTCGATCCTCGACCGCGCCGGCATCCTCGCGCGCGTGCCCCACCAGGGCACGATGTGCCTGTGGGATGCGGTCATGGACTGGGACGCCACGTCGATCCGCTTGCGCGCGGACAATCATCGCGACCCCGCGCATCCGCTCCGCCGACGCGGTCGCCTGGCGGCGGTGCACCTGTGCGAATACGGCGCGCAGGCGATGGCGGTGCACGGTGGACTGCTCGGCGAGGATGGCGGCGCACCGCCCCGAGCGGGCATGCTCGTCGCGCTGCGCGCCGTGCGCCTGCACGTGGCCTGCATCGACACGCTGCCGGGTCCGCTGGAGGGGTCGGCGACCCTGTTGTTGGCGGGCCCGTCCAGCCAGCAATACGCCTTCGCGATCCACCATGCCGGCGAGCTGCTCGCCGAGGGTCGGGCCATGGTCGCCTTCGCCGACCCGGACCCGACGGCCGCTCAGAACTTGTAGCCCAGCGAGCTGCTCAGCGACCAGTCGTTCTGCTCGGCGTCGTCGTTCGGCGGCTGGTTGTCCTGGCTGCGGATGTAGCTGAGCTCGAAGTACAGGTCCTTGACCAGTTCATAGCGCGCCTTCAGCGAGAGTTCGCTGCGCACCCGGCCGCTCACCGTGAGGCTGGGGAACAGCGTCACCTGGCCCGACAGGTCGACATCGGGATTGTCGAAGTGGAAGAACTCGTACCGCGCCTGCAGTATGGCTTCGACGTTCTCCTGCCGCTGTTCGCCCTCGAACTCTTCGTTGGTGAAGACCAGCCCGCCGAGGGTGGAGAAGGCGTGGTTGGAGGACTGCAGCCAGTAGCGTCCCAGCCCCGCGCCGATCAGGCTGCGCAGGTTGAGGTCGAGCTCGTCGTTGGTCGTCAGGCCGGCGGTGGCGGCCCAGTACCAGCGCTCGCTGCGGAACCAGCGGTGGATGCCATTGAGGTCCTGGCGCTCGGACACCGGATTGTTGGCCGACTCCGTGCGCGCGGCCTCGTAGGTCATCGTCCAGCTGCGCCGGGGCGCCTTGTAGGTCATGTCGGCGGACACCGTGACCTGCCGGTCCTCGTTGGCCGAGGCCGCGCTCAGCCCCAGGCTGGCATGGCCGTCGATGTGGTCGAGCCAGCTGCCTTCGGAGATCGGCGTGATCCGCACGATGCTTTCCATCTGCAACGGTGCCTGCGTGTCGGTACTGTCCTCGGCGCCGAGCACGACGCTGCCCTCGGCCGCCGGGTCGGTGGCATGCCCGTAGCTGCGGTTGCCGTCGGTCTGCTCGACCTCGAGGTATTGCGCGGTCTCGATGCGCGCGACATGCGGCCACTCGATCGACAGCGTCCCCATGGCATCGGTCTTGAAGCTCAGGATGCCGCGGTCCAGGCCCTTGATCTCGCCGGTGATGCGGTCGCCGTTGCGCAGCACCACCACGTCGGTCTTCGGCGCGCCCATTGCCGGCGTGCAGGCGATGGAAAGCGCCAGCGCGATGCCGGCAAGGGGCACCGCGCGGTGGCCTTCGCGAAGGGGCGGGCTGGTGGCGCGACGCCCGGCCATCGGCTTACTGCGGCGGGAAGCCTTCGAACATCTCGGCGAGGCCCGCCTGCACCGCGGTCGCGTTCTTCTGAGGGTCCTTGGAAACGGTACCGGTGGCCGTGCCGCGCCAGATCGCCCGCTTGCTGGCGGTATCGAACATGTCCACCACCAGCGTGCCCTCGGTGTAGTTGCGCACCGTGGTGGTCGGGTAGCCCGGACCGTACATCCAGGAGTTGCGCCAGCCCCAGCCGCCCCACATGGGCTGTTCGTAGTAGGTGTCGACGTCCTGCTTGGCTTCGGTGGAGGCGCGCACGACGACGGTCACGTCGCCGCCCTCGGCGGCCCGTCGCCAGCCCTTGGCCTGCAACTGCGCATCGATGGCCGCGACCACGCGCTCCTGCACCAGCGGCGACATGCCCTGCAGGTCGGGCGACCAGGTGTAGCTGTCGTACTGGCTGAAGTCGGCCGTCGGACTG
The DNA here is from genome assembly GCF_006546775.1 of Marilutibacter aestuarii. Taxonomy (GTDB): domain Bacteria; phylum Pseudomonadota; class Gammaproteobacteria; order Xanthomonadales; family Xanthomonadaceae; genus Marilutibacter; species Marilutibacter aestuarii. Next base: position 22,445 of record NZ_VICE01000012.1, on the reverse strand, counting down.
TGGTCGGTGTAGACGGTGGGCGTGCTGGCGCAGGCGGCCAGGCAGGCGACGAGGACGGACGCGAGGACGTGCTTCGCTTTCATGGCAGGCTCCGGAAAGGTGCGGATGCGTGAACAGGGGCAGGATACGCCCACGCGCGGTGGCGGCCGCGTGAAGGTTGTGTGTAGTCAAAACCACCGCCGTCGGGATAGCGTGGGCCATCGCCGGGCCGAGGTCGTCGTGCGCAATGCCTGCATTCCTGCGTGAGCCGCTGGTCCATTTCCTCCTGCTGGGCGGTCTGCTGTTCGTCCTGTATGGCGCCCTCAATCGCGACGCCCTGCGCGCGCCCGACGAGATCGTGGTCGACCAGGCGCGGGTGGATGCGTTGCAAGAGGTCTTCGAGCGCACCTGGCAACGCCCGCCCAACGCGGTCGAGCTCCGGAACCTGGTCGACGGCTGGGTCCGCGAGGAAATCCTCTACCGCGAGGGCGTGGCGGCCGGCCTCGACGAGGACGACACCGTGGTGCGCCGGCGCGTGGTGCAGAAGATGCAGTTCATGTCGGAGGGCATGGCCGCGGCCGCCGCCCCCTCGGACGCCGAGCTCGAGGCCTGGCTGCAGGCGCACGCGGACGCCTACCGCATGCCGCCGCGCTACACCCTGCAGCAGGTCTTCTTCGAACCACGGGGCGACGTAAAGGCGCGTCGCGCCCGCATCGCTGCCGGTCTGGCCGCGTTGCGAGAGGGGCGGGCCGACGGCGTCGGGGACACCACCCTGTTGCCGGGGCGGCTGGAGGACGCGAGCGCGAACGAGTACGCGCGGATCTTCGGCGAGGCCTTCGTCGAAGGCCTGGCGACCTTGCCCGAGGGCAGATGGTCCGGCCCGGTCGAGTCGGGCTATGGCCAGCACCTGGTGCGGATCGAATCGCGCACGCCGGGGCGCATGCCGGACCTGGCCGAGGTCAGGGCCCAGGTGGAGCGCGACCTGACACGGGCCCGCGGCGACGAAGTCGCCGAGTCGCTCTACCAGGGCCTGCGCACGCGCTACAAGGTCGTGTTCGACGACGGCGTCGCCTTGCCGGCGCCTGCGGCGACCGATGCGTCCCCCGCGGGTGACAGTGCCCGCGCGCCCTCGGGTACGGCCGGGCCATGAACCGTCGTCCTGAGCGGATGGGTCCGGCGCGACGCATCGCCCCCTGGCTCGGCCTGCTGCTGCTCCTGCTGGCGGGCTTCGCCCAGGCCGACGTGTTCCGGCCGGCCTATCTGGAACTGCGCGAAGCGGGCAGCGATACCTACGACGTCACCTGGAAGGTGCCCGCGCAGGACGAGACCACGCGCCTGGCCCTTTACGTGGTGCTGCCCGAGGGCACCGAGAATGTCACCGAGCCGCGCGCGGTCTTCGTCGACGGCGCGGTGCTCGAACGCTGGCGCATCCGCAGGCCTGGCGGGCTGGTCGGGCAGCGCATCCGCATCGAGGGACGTGCCACCACGGTCAGCGACGTGATCGCGCGGGTGGAACGCGCCGACGGCACCAGCCAGGTCGAGCGGCTGAAGGTCGACGACCCCCACTTCACCGTGGCCGCACCCGCCGGGACGGGCGAGGTCGCCTGGGCCTACCTCGTCCTCGGCATCGAGCACATCCTGGCCGGCATCGACCACCTGCTGTTCGTCCTCGCGCTGTTGCTGGTGGTGCGTGGCGCGCGGCGCATCGTCGCCACCGTCACCGCGTTCACCGTCGCCCACAGCATCACCCTGGTCGCCGCGACGCTGGGCTGGGTCCACGTGCCGGGGCCGCCGGTGGAGGCGATCATCGCGTTGAGCATCGTCTTCGTCGCCGCCGAGGTCGTGCACGGTCTGCGCGGCAAGCCGGGCCTGACCGCCCGCGCGCCCTGGCTGGTCGCCTTCAGCTTCGGCCTGCTGCATGGCCTGGGCTTCGCGGGTGCCTTGGCCGAGGTCGGCCTGCCGCAGGTGGCGATCCCTGTGGCCCTGCTGATGTTCAACGTGGGGGTCGAAGTGGGCCAGTTGCTCTTCGTCGCCGCCGTGCTGGCCTTGGGTGCGCTGCTGCGGCGCCTGCCATGGCGCCCGCCGGCGCGCCTGCAGTATGCCGCGCCCTACGCGATCGGTACCGTCGCGATGTTCTGGGTGTTCGAGCGCGTCGCCTCGTTCTGGGGTTGAGGCGACGCGTGGCGCCGAGGCTGCAGCCGGTCAGCGTCCGGCCGTGGCCGTGGCGCCCTGCGGGGCTGCCGGGGTGTACCAGATCGGCGAGGAGAACGCGCGCTCCTGGTGCACCATCGGCACCTTGTCATCCATCTCCACGCCGAAGCGCTTCACGTCATGCGCGGTCCAGCGCGGCGTCGGGATCTCCAGCACGCGGACGTAGTAGACCGCCTTCTGCGTGGGGTCGAACTCGGGATCGACGAAGCGGGCGACCAGCTCGCCGGCGCCGATCGAGTTCTCGTAGGTGGCGTTCGCCACGTCGACCGTGTTGCCGATCGGCGGCAGCTTGCCGTCGGCACCAACGGAGCGCTCGCCGGCCCACTTCACCTCGAATACCTTCTCGTGCATCTGGCCGTTCGCATCGACCCAGCCCTTGATGATCTGCACGCGATCGAGGTTCGCGCCTTCCGGGTCCTTCATCGCCGCGACCAGGAAGGTGGCCGACTGGCCTTCCGGCGCGGGCGCCAGGTCGCCGCCCATCGGCACGCCGCGCGAGTAACCGGCCTTGGCAAGGTCGCCGGCGAGGTCCTCGTCGGTGAAGTCGTATCCGCCGAAGAAGCGCACTTTCATGCGGGGCCCGGTGGTGGCGAAGGTCTCCTTGCGCTTCATCGCGTCCCAGATCGCGGCGCGGGTGTTCTCGACCGCCCACACGCCGGTCACCCCGGTGGCCGACGACTCCCAGCCCCAGTAGGTGTCGGACGGTCCATCCAGCAGCGGGAAGTCCCAGCGGCCCGCACTGGGCTCCAGTGTCTTGAACTTGCCCCAGAAGTTGTCCTCCTCCGCCGTGGAAAGTCCCGTATGGGTGTCGGTGCCGGCGTTGGCGCCGTACTTGAACGGATTGGTCCCGCCGAGTGAATCCTGCAGGCGCAGCCCGGACTTCAGTGCCTCGCGCCAGTACTCGTAGCGGTAGTCGTCCTTGCTGTCCTTGGGCTTGAGGATCAGGTTGCCGCGGTCCCACAGGTCCCAGGACGCGAACTCGTCGTTGGGCGAGAGGTAGGGGTGCGACTCGCTCTGGCCCTTGAACTGGGTCAGTTCGTAGAGCGGTTCGTACTTCGCGCGCATGGCGGCCCATTCGGCGGTCATCGGCGAGCCATCGAACTGCTGCTCCTCGAACATGCGGCCATTGGACATGTTGCCGTTGTGCGGGATCGCCAGCAGCTGGCCACCGGTCTTCTGCTCGTAAGCGGCCATCCACTGCCACAGCTTGTAGGGATCCATGGTCTCGAACGTGGTCAGCGGCAGCACCTGTTTGGCGCGGTCACCGCCGTCGCGGAAGATCACGTTGCGGTGCAGGTTGTCGCCGCCGTCGGAATTCACCGTCCATTCGTAGGCGATGAAGGTGGTGAAGCTGCCGGGTGCGTTGTACTTCTCGGCCGCCTCGATGGTCTTTTCCCAGGCGGAGACCATCCATTTGGGGTCCATGACAACCTCGGGCAGGTTGCCGGTCGACTGCGCGACGATCAGCTCGCTTTTGGCCTTGGCCGCGGCTTCGCCGCCTTCCTCGAGCGCGGTCTTCCATCCGGCCAGCATCTCGACCGCCATCATCTCCGGATTGCCGGCGACGATCTCGTTGATCGTGCCCATGCCGTCGGAGTGGTCGGTGACCATGAACCAGTCGTAGGGCCGCCGCAGCTTCGCCTTCTGCCCGGTGTTGGTGCTGACTTCGTGGCCGAGCGCGAAGCGGTAGGCGTCCTCGGGCGTCAGTATCGCGCCGTCCATGCCGGCATCCGCGGACCAGCCGGTGTGCACGTGGGTGTCGCCGAAGTATGCCTGCGTCGGGTAGTCGGCCACCGCGGCATCGGCGGTGGCGTCGTCGGCCCCGGGTAGTGCCGCCGCCGTGTCCGTTGCCGGGGACGAGGGAGTGTCGTCCCGCTGGCAGCCGGCCAGCGGCAGCGACAGGGCGAGGGCGGAGGCGAGGACGGCGAGGTTGAGCTGTCGCATGGCATGGCTCCCGGTCAGGGACGGGGCGATGGACCTACGCGGATGCGCGTCGCTGTTCCCGGGCGGCAAGCCGCGACCAAAAGCAAGGCAGACAGCGACGATAGCAAGCGGATGTAAGCCGTGCGTGAAACGCTGCCGCCAACCGGCTGCCCTCCGGCGCTGTTCAGAACGCCTCGCCGATGGAGAAGTAGACCGCGTCGCCGTCCTTTCCGCGCGCATAGTCGACGCGGACGTTGACGTCGTACGCGGTCGAGGCCTTGAAGCGCAGGCCCACGCCCGCCGAGGGGAGCAGGTCGTCGACGCGGTAGTCGCCGAACGAGGGCGCCACGTCGCCCACGCCGGCGAAGGCCACCGCGCCCCAGCGTCGGGCGAACTGCCAGCGGTATTCGCCCTGCACCGCCACCAGGGTGCTGTCGCGATACTGCCCGCCTTCGTAGCCGCGCAGGTCGGCCTGTGAGCCGAACAGGCAGAGGTCGAAGAAAGGCGCGTTGTCGCCCGCCGAGCAGGCGTAGGCACGCAGGGCCAGCACGCCCTTGGGGCCCCACGTGCTGTAGTGGTTGAGTGCCGCCGTCACATTGGCGTACTCGCGGTCGGAGCCCCAGCCCGACACGTACCACTGCGCGTGGGCGTTGAAGTAGGTCCCCTGCGAGGGCCCGGTCTCGGAGTCGCGCGTGTCGTATTCGTAGAGCAGGCCCGGTCCGGCCAGGGCCACGTCCAGCTGCGGGCTGGGGATGTCGAGGTCGGGGAAAGCCGGGGCATCCAGCGGCACGCGCGTCGTCACGTCGACCTTCTGCAGGCGAAGGCCCAGGTATTGCGATGGCGCGACCTTGCGCAGGGCGTCGAAGCGGTAGAAGGTCGGCGACTGCTCGATGCGGATGAAGCGCCCGCGTTCGGCCGCGCCCTCGCCGATGCCGTAGAACTTCAGGTGCAGCTCGGCGTCGGCGGCGATCGCGGTCACGCGCCAGCGGTCGCCACCCAGGTAGGCCTTCTGGAACAGCGCCGCGCCGCGGCTGCCGTTGTCGGTCCACAGCGCGCCGCCGCCGGTCATCCACGGCCGAGCGCTGCCCTCGGGCTGGTAGTAGAGGACGGCCGCCAGGACCGCGCCGTTCCCCAGCGTGGGGCTGGACTGCGGGATCGGCAGCACGACGAAGCTGCGGCCATCGTCCTCGCGGCCCGCATGCAGCTGCTCGGCCTCCTCCTGGCCGGGCGCGCTGCCCGTGGCGATGTCGGTCGCCAGGGCGGCCGGCGCGAATCCGGTCGCCATGCCGGCCAGCAGGCCGAGGCGGACGGCCAGGGGGCGGGTTGCTAGAGCGCCCATGCCGCGCGCCGTGGCCGGAACATGCCGAGCGCCATCACTTCGGGTAAAGCAGCGTGAAGGTGAAGCGCAGGCCCCAGTCGGGCCCGCCGTCGGGCTTGTCGAGATAGGCGCGCACGCCGCCCTGGTAGCTGACCAGCTGGCTGCCGATCTTCGAGATCTTCGAGTAGCCGATGTTCAGCGGCACCGTCCACTGCTCCGCTTCCCAGTCGTAGGTCGACTCCAGGTTCACCGCCACGGTGCGGCCGCCGCTGAAGCCACGGGAAACGAAGGGCTGCAGGAAGGTCGAGTTGATGTCCACGCGGCGGCTGCCGCCGACGTCGACCAGGTGGTTGAACAGGCCGCCGTAGGTCCAGCCGTTCTTCTGCCACAGGAACACGCCGGTGGGTCCCAGCGCCCAGGTGTCGGCGCCGAGGTCGTCGGTGCCCGTCGGGATCAGCGCCGCCGGTCCCACGCCCCAGACCAGGCCGCCGTCGGTGGGCGCCTTGGGCGAGAAGAAGAGGCTCTGCACCGTATCCCCGAAGCCGGCCTGGTCGGTGCCCGGTCGCACGTCCTTCTGGTAGGTGATCGGGATGATCGTGCGCGAGATCAGGTTCCAGTCCTCGGAGATCGATATCGGGATCACCGGCTGCACGTTGAGCGTGTAGCGGTAGCCATCGTCGCCGAAGGTCTCGTCGTAATTGAACTGCATCGGCACGCTGATCAGCGCCGCGACGGGGTTCGAGAGCTGCTTGGCAAGTTCGTCCGCGCTCTGTTGCGCGAGAGCACTGGTGGGCGCAAGCAGCAGGACGAGGGCAGAAGCTCGTGATGCGCACATGGGGCGTTCCTTCAGGGCAGAGGGAGAAACTGAGGACTCTCTGGCGCGATGGTTCCCCGGCATGCTCGTCAAGGGGGCGTGCATCAAGTGTGAAGGCGGCTTTCACGGGGCGATCGAGGCTGGATGCACCACCATTGGACTCCGCGTCCCTCGCTCTGGGCGCGTGCCCGCCAGCGGGCGGCGGCGAGCAATAGGCAGAGCGCACCCTGCGCTGGACTTCCACGTCGACGGTGTTCGCCAAGCGTGATGCTTCACGCATCCTTGAGCTCGGTGCGTCCACGCTTCCCCGGGGCGCATTGCCCGGCGTGGATCGCGCCGACGCGATGGATCGCCTTCCCCCGACTCCGGAGCGGATTGACATGCGAAGCCTGCGCCTGCTGTTGATGTCGGCCGCCCTGGCCGCCCCCCTGCTTCCCTGCACAGCCCGCGCCGCGGGAGCATCCAACGACTACGAGAGCGACGACGGTGCCTGGCACTATCGCGTGGCCCCCTACCTGTGGGGCACCGGCATGTCCGGCGACATCGGCCTGGGCGACGCCGGGCCGGTCGGCAGCATCGATGCATCGTTCTCAGACATCCTGGCGAACCTCGACATCGCGGGAATGGCCTTCGTGGACGCACGTCGCGATCGTTGGGGCATCGCCGCCGATTTCTTCTACGCCAAGCTCTCCAACGACACCAATGCTTTCGTCGACCAGGGCTACGGCAAGGTCGAAGGCGAGACGAAGAACAAGATCGTGCACCTGGGTGCCACTTATCGGGTCACCCGTACCGGCACGAGTCATCTCGATCTCATCGGCGGCATCCGCTATACGGACGCCAACACGACGATCAAGGTCGGCGCGGGTCCTTCGCTGCCGGGCGGCGCCCGGGCCACCGATTCACAGAACTGGGTAGACGGCTTCGTCGGCCTTCGCGGCGCGGCCCAGGTGTCCGAGCGTTGGGGCCTGTTCGGCCAGCTTGACGCCGGCGCGGGTGGCACCGACCTGTCATGGCAGGCAGTCGCGGGCGCGCGCTGGTTCCTGCAATCGGGCAACAGCGTCGACGTCGGCTATCGCTACCTGTCCCAGGACTACGCGTCGAACGACTTCACATACGATCTCCGCATGGGCGGGCCCTTCCTTGGCATGTCGTTCCGATTCTGATCCGGAGCCGTCCGCTCAGAAGCGATACGCCACGCCCACGCGCACGCCCTCTTCGCGGAAGTCGAAGTTGCCGCGGAAATCGTCTTTCTTCAGGTCGGCGTCGATCCTGTTCGCGGTGACGTCGACCCAGAAGCCCCAGTTGTCCCAGGGGAACCACTCCACCCCGGCGCGCGCGTAGGTCACGTTGGCGTCGACGTCACTGATGTCGGCGCTGAAATAGCCCAGGTCGGCGGAAATGCGCCAATCGTCCGCAGGGGTCCAGCGCCAGCCGCCGCCGATCGCCGGAGCGGGCACGTCACCGTTGGCATCGCGGTCGAAACCCGCGCCGCTGCCAACCGGATTGCCGTTCGCGTCGACGGTCAGGTCGATGCCGAAGTCGAGGTTGTACCAGACCAGGCCCAGGCGCGGTCCCAGGGCCCAGTTCTCGTGCGAGGCCGCCCACCACACGTAGTACGCCTCGTAGGTATCGAGGTTGCGCTCGGCCCTCACCGTGGTGTCGGTCTCGTAGGTCACGCCGTCGAACACGATGTCGCGCTGCAGGACCTTGGTCGCGCTGACGTCGTCCTGGTAATAGTTCAGCCCGAATTCGTGATGCTCGAACGGCCGCCAGGAAATGCCCACTAGGCCGATGGTGCTGTCCTGGTCGAGATTGAGGTCGCGGTCCAGGTCGATCTCGGTGCCTTCCAGATTGCCGCCGTCGACCGAGAGTTGGGTGTCGAATCGACTGGCGTAGCCCCCCAGCTTGATGCTGAAGGTGTCGAGGGGTTCGACCGCGTGGACAGGCACGGCGACCGACGCAAGCAACAGGAGGCTGAGGGCAATGGAGAGGGGGCGATGCATGCGAGCGAGCGGCATTGCGGACATGACAGCTTCCTGAACTGGGATGTGTCCGGAAATCCTACGCCCGGTCTCGTGTGGCCTCGTGAAGGCGGTGTATGGGGCCGGTTTCATCGCTTCGTCATGTCGGCGGGGTGTTGAAGCCTAGGCTTGACCGGCAATCCCGAAAGGAGCGCGGCCCCCGTTTTCCCGTGCTGGACGGGCCGGGCGAACGGTTCGGGGCGATCGACGCCGCCGCCGCGTGCGACCCGGCAGGGCGCGGGGAGTATCCATCCGCCAACTGGAATTCACCCAGGCTAGACGATGGATAAGCCACTGTTCAGCTTCGGCGCATGTGTTCGACCGGCGTGGCGACAACGGTACAGCCACCGGTGCCCTGGCGGTCGACGCCAAACAGGGCTGGAAGGGGCCCGGGGAGCACGTCGCCACCGTGCCGCATATCTTCGATATCCGGCAGGATCCGCAAGAGCGCTACGACATCTTCATGAACGATTTCAGCGAGCGGACCTGCATGGTGGTGGCGATCAACATTGCGATCCAGGACACGATGAAGACGTACGTCGACCATCCGCCGCGCACGCTGCAGAGCGAGGATCATGCCGGCCCACCTTGACCCGGTACCAGGAACTGAATGATTACACCCGCGACAACCTCAACGAAGAAGGCTTCAACATCCCGATGCCGACCGGCAACTGATGCAACCCGGCGCGCCGCCTCGTAGCCACGACGCGGTGCGTTACGCTTTCATGGAGAACGGAGCATGAATACGGCATTCAAGAAGCGGCGGCTGGCGCTGGCCGCCACGCTGGTGCTCGCGACCGGCGCGGCGCATGCGGCGGAACCGCTGTCGTCCTGGAACGACGGTTTGGCAAAGAAGGCGATCGTCGATTTCGTCGAGCGCGTCAGCCAGGAAGGCGGGGCGGACTACGTGCACCCGTCCGAGCGGATCGCGGTGTTCGACAACGACGGCACCCTGTGGTCCGAGCAGCCGATGTACGTGCAGTTGGCCTTCATCCTCGACCGGATCAAGGCGATGGCGCCTGGACATCCGGAGTGGAAGGACACCCAGCCCTACAAGGCGGTGCTGGAGAACGATGTCGCGGCGCTCGCGGCCTCGGGCGAAAAGGGCCTGATGGAGCTGCTGGTGGCGACCCACGCCGGCATGTCGACGGCGGAGTTCGAGAGTACCGCGAACCAGTGGATACGCACCGCCCGGCACCCCAAGACCGGTGAGCTCTACACCGGCATGGTGTTCCAGCCGATGCTCGAGTTGTTGCAGTACCTGCGCGAGAACCGCTTCAAGACCTTCATCGTCTCCGGCGGCGGCGTGGAGTTCATGCGACCGTGGAGCTACGAGGTCTACGGCATCCCGCCGGAGCAGGTGGTGGGCAGCCAGATCAAGGTCAAGTACGAGGTCAGGGACGGCGTGCCGACCCTTGCGCGCGAGCCGGGCATCAACCTGGTGGACGACAAGGCGGGCAAGCCGGTCGGCATCCACTACCACATCGGCCGCCGACCGATCGCCGCTTTCGGCAACTCCGACGGCGACTACCAGATGCTCGAATGGACGACCTCCGGGCCGGGTCCGCGCTTCGGCATGATCGTCCACCACGACGATGCCGGGCGCGAAGCCGCATACGACCGGGAGTCCCACTTCGGCAAGCTCGACAAGGGCCTCGACGACGCGGCGGGCAAGGGCTGGATCGTGGTCAGCGTGAAGGACGACTGGAGCTGCGTGTTCCGCTACGCCTGCGCACCCTGACGCATCCAGGTGCAGGCCGCGCGGTATCCCGTGCGACCTGCGCCGGATCGCGTGGGCCCAGGCGCACCCGCAGGTCCGGGCGGACTCGTCGCCGACCAGGCCTTCACCTCGTGGTTCGCGGGGCTTTCACGAGCGCGCGGCACGGGCGTTCCTGTTGGCATGTATCCCAGCCCGTGGAGGGCGACATGCCGGTCAGCATCGAATTGATGGAGGCGATGAACTACGCCGAGGGCGGCCAGTTCGGCCATCGCATCCAGCTCCAGCTCAGCGTGCCCAACCGTGGCGCGGCCCGGCTCAACTGGCTGGAGCGGACCCACAAGCCCTATGTCGAAGGCATGCCGGTCGATGCCTGGGTGGACATGTACCGCCTGCAGCCCGGCTCCGCGGTTTTCGCGCCCTGGGTGGACAGCGAAGGCGAGGAGGGCCAGGTGACGGTGATGCTCTCGGATCCGCCTTCCATCCGCCAGGTGGCCAATGCCCAGCGGACCCTGGATTTCTGGATCGTGGTGCTCGACGGTGTCGACGGCGAGGGCGGCGGTGGCGATGCCTGGGGCCTGTTCCAGGCGCGGCAGACCCTTCGATGCGATGCCCACGGCGCGATCGTCGAGCAGGTCTTCGTCATCACCGGCGACCAGGCCGGCAGCGACAGCGACCCGCCGTACCCGCGGGGCTGGCGCCCGTACTGAATCAGGGGCCCGCGCTTGCGCCTGCGGGCGCGATCGCGACAATCGGTGGATCGCCGGCCGAGTCCGGCCTGCACCGAGCCGTCCATGCCCGATACCGACCGACCGACCCGCCGCGCCCTCGTCACCGGCGGCAGCGGCGACCTCGGCGACGCGATCTGCCGTCGCCTCGCCGCCGACGGATGCGATGTCATCGTCCACGCCAACCGCAACCTCGATGCCGCCGAGGCGACCGTCGCCGCGATCCTGGCCGCTGGCGGTCAGGCACGGGCCGTGGCGTTCGATGTCGCCGAGGCCGACGCGTCGGCACGGGCGATCGAGTCGCTGCTCGCCGATGGGCCCATCCAGGTCGTGGTCAACAACGCCGGCATCCACGATGACGCCCCGATGGCCGGGATGGGCCAGGCACAATGGAAGCGCGTGATCGACGTGTCGCTGCATGGCTTCTTCCATGTCACCCAACCGCTGCTCTTGCCGATGGCGCGCACGCGGTGGGGCCGGGTGGTCAGCGTCTCCTCCGTCGCCGCGGTGCTCGGCAACCGCGGGCAGACCAATTACGCCGCCGCCAAGTCGGCCCTGCATGGCGCGACCCGCTCGCTGGCGCGCGAGATGGCCAGCCGTGGCATCACCGCCAACGTGGTCGCCCCGGGCGTGATCGAGGGGCGGATGGCCCAGTCGTCCTTCCCGCCCGAAGCGATCCGGCAGATGGTGCCGGCCGGTCGTGCCGGACGCCCCGGCGAAGTCGCCGACCTGGTCGGTTTCCTCTGCTCGGACGCCGCTGCCTACATCAACGGGCAGGTCATCGGGATCAATGGCGGCATGGGTTGATCCGACGGCGACGGGGTTCAGGCATCGCCGACGCGGGCGGGCGCATACTGACGCCATCTCGAACGAAAGCGAAAGGAGGCCTGTGATGGTCCGGGCAATGCTTGCAATGGGAATGGCGCTGCTGCTGGCGTCCTGCGCCACGTCGTCGATGCTGGTCGGGCAACCGCGCCCCCCGATCGATCCCTCCCAGGTGCGGATCTACAACGCGCCGCCGCCGGGTGGCTTCGAGGAGATCGCGGTGATCGAGACCGCCAGCGGCCCGGTCACCTACGGTGAGCAGAACAAGCTCAATGCCGTGCTGCAGAACCTGCGCGAGGAAGCGGCCAAGGTCGGCGCCAATGGCGTGTTGCTGCAGGGCACGGCCAATGGCTACGGCGGTACCAGCGTCGGCGTCGGCGCCGGGGGCGGCAGTTACCGCGGCAGCGGCTTCAGCAGCGGTGGCATCGGCGTGAGCATCAGCCCGCGCACCAAGTACGCCACCGGCACCGCGATCTACGTGGCCAACCCGCCGCCGCAGAACTGGCAGCCGATGCTGCCGGACGCGACCGGACCGGCCGTCGCGCCGGAGACCGAGCCCACCGGCGACTGAGCGCAGGGCCGCCCCGTCCGGCGGTGACGCGCATGCCGCCGGCGCTGCTCAGGCCAGGGCGTACCAGGCGTCGTCCAGCTGGCGGTCGGGCGTGGCGCCGGGCGGCGCCAGGTGCTCGTCAAGACCGTGGTCGTCGATCCGGGGGCAGGCCTGCCGCGCACGCGCCAGCACCTCTCGGGCGAGCGCCTCCATGCGGTCGCCATTGGCCGCGATGCGGTCGACGAAGGCCTCGTCGTCCAGCGGGTCGTCCAGCGCACCGTTCATGTCGCGGAACCAGTCGATGCGGTACTGGTCGAGGAATCGGCCGGGCGCCGGATCGGTGACGCCGCTTCGCGCGTTGGCCTCGCCCCAGTCGTGCAGCAGCGCCTGCACGGCGCGGTTCAGTTCGCTCGCCTGCTGCATCCGCGGGCGGATCCTGCCCAGGCAGTCGGGGTCGGCCAGGCGTTCGCCGAACATCAGCGGCGCGAGCATCGCCCAGTAGAAGGTGTAGTCCCAGATGAGCTTCACCGGCAGCACCTGGGCGTCGCCGAGCAGTCCGTACTGACCCCGGTAGATCGGCAGCATGTTGTCGTAGAACGACTGGAACACCTGCTCGTAGAGCGCGGCGTGCGCGGCGATCGAGCCGCCGCCGAGGTCCCGCTCGACGAGGGCGGTGATGTAGGTGTTGGCGATCGCGATGAAGTCGCTGCCGGGCGAATAGAACGGGTCCAGGAACGGTCCGGCCTCGCCGGTCAGGGCCCAGCGATCGGCGGAGAACACCTGGCGGCAGCCGTGCGAGTAGCCGCGCAGGAAGGCGAAGTCCTGGACCGCGTGCGATGGATCGTCGAGCGCGCGCGCCAGGCGCGGCTGGTGCTCGTGCAGCCAGGCCATCGCCTTGGCGTGGCTGTTCATCGTCGCCAGCGGATGGGTGGCGGCATCGCAGACGATGCCCAGCGAATGCGAGCCGGAGGCCAGCGGGATCATCCAGGCCCAGTACCCGGGGCCGCAGAGGTGGTTGGTCGAGCGCCAGCGGTCCGGCGGGTCGCAGCGCCCGCGCCAGGCCGCGTCGCCCGACCAGTCGTTGGGGTCGAGGTGGCCCTCGACCCGCCACCACACCGCGTTGGCGTCGTGGCCGTTGTCGAGGGTCAGGTCGAACTTGCGGCGCAACAGCCCGGCGCGCCCGGCCGCGTCGACCAGCCATCGCGCATCCAGCGATCGCGCCTCGCCCTCGCAGGTGTAGTCGACGCGGTGGGACGCGCCCTCCTGGCCCATCTCGATGCGCCGCACCGTGCAGCCGGTGCGCAGGTCGATGCCCTCGGCGCGCACGCGCTCGGCGAGCATGTTCTCGAAGCGGCCGCGGTCGATCTGCCAGGACGGCGTGGGCAGCAACTGGCTGACGCCCAGTTCGGTGCATGCATCGATGTCGTCGCGGCCGTCGCTGAAGAAGAAGCGGAACCCGAATTTGCGCAGCTGCGCGCCGTCCAGGTGGGGCTGGAGGCCGAGCACCCTGGCGAAGTAGTACGCGCCGATCTCGACCGTGGACTCGCCGACCTTGAAGGCGGCCTCGGGCACGGGGTGGGTGCGCCGCTCCAGCACGACGATGCGGGCCGACGGCAGGGCCCGGCGCAGCTGCAGGGCCAGGCACAGGCCCGCGAGGCCACCGCCGGCGATGGCGACATCGGTCGAGGGCGCGGCTGCGCTCATCTCGGCGAAGACCCGGCCGGGTCCAGGCAGGCTCCGGCGAACGCACTTTCCGCGTCGTCGATGCGGGGCGGATGGGCACGGGTGCGACGGTACTCCTCGAGTACGTTGCCATGGCGCCAGACCTGGGCGACCACGTGCGAGGTGATGCGATAGAGGTCGCGCAGCGGCCGGAAGTGGCTGTGCCTGAAGGCCGGGCATGCCGTCGTACCATGCGGGCCGGGACCGTAGCGCGATTCCACCGGCACCGAGACCACGCCGCTGCCGAGTCGTCGCGCCGCGGAGATCAGGATCTGTGCCTCGTACACGAAGTCCTCGCCCGGCACCGCGTCCAGCGCGCAGACCGCGGCGGGGTAGTAGCGCTGGCCGCTCTGGGTGTCGGCGATCCGGTAACCGCACCCCCAGGCGATGCCCCAGTCGCCGAACTCGTTGGCCAGGCGGCGGTAGCCGGGCTGGCAGGCGCGCTTGCGCAGGCGCGCGCCAATGATGATGTCGCCGGGGTTGCGGTCCGCGGCCGCGAGCAGGCGGGGGATGTCGGCGGCATCGTGCTGGCCGTCGCCGTCCATGCTGAGCACGCCGTCCAGGCCCAGGCGCAGGGCCTCGGCGAAGCCGGTGCGCAGCGCCGCGCCCTTGCCCATGCGCCGCGGGTGCCGCAACAGGGTCACCGGCAGGTCTTCGATGCGGGCGACGGTGTCGTCGTCGGAGCCGTCGTCGACCACGATCACGTTCGGGCACTGCGCGAGCGCGGCCTCGACCACGCCCCGGATGCGCAGGGCTTCGTTGAGGGCCGGCACGACGACGGCGATGCGCTTGACATCAGGCATCGATCGACTCCATCGCGGTCGCGCCGGTACGCAGCGCGATCGCCAGCCGCTGGCCGCCGCCCGCGTCGAGCATCACGCGCGAAGGGGCACCGGCGGCGAGGGCCTCGAAGAACGGCAGCATCGGCGCCATCGCGTTCCCCGACGCGTGCGCGTGCAGGCGCCCGCCCTCGACGGTCGCCGCGCCCGCTTCCAGCGTCACCTGCAGCACCGGTCCGGTCTCCCGGCTTTCGTGGGAGAGCACCAGCCCGGCGCCGAGCAGGCCCTGGCTGCGCGCGTGCTCGCCCAGCGGGCCGCTGGCGCTGCCGTCGTAGGCCACCAGCAACACGGAGTCCTCGCCGCTGGCCAGCTGCACCATGGCCTCCAGCAGGCCCTGGGCGAAACTTGCCTGCATGGCGCTGATCGCGGTGGCCGGCTGCATGGCGCCGGTGCCGATGGTCCAGTAGCCGGCGGCGGCGTTGTGCACGGAGTTGTGGAAGCGCGTCGGCGACAGTGCGCGGGGCGTGCTGGCCAGGGTGGTGCAGGTGTAGTCGGTGATGCCGAGCTCGCCATGGGTGGAGGTGAACACCGACGGCAGCGAGGCGGGGTCGCGACCGGCCGCGGTGCAGGCCGCCAGGCCAACCTCCAGCGCGATCGCCACGGTCTGCGGTGCGCGCCGGCGTTCGTTCGGCGCGAGCAGCTGCGGCGAGGGGCGTGCGGGCGCCGACCCGGGCAGCGTGCCGTCGAGGCAGAAGCGCCGGGCCGCGTCCCAGGAAGGGATTCCGTCGGTCCAGAAGCCGACGCCTTCGATGCGGGCGGAGAACGTGCTCATGCGCGCCCGAACACGAGCGAGGCGTTGTTGCCGCCGAACCCGAAGGAGTTGTTCATCGCGAAGCGGATGGGGCGGTCCACGTTGTCGAAGCGGATCTGCGGGCCGCAGGCGGGGTCGTGCTGGTCGCTGTTGAGGATGCCCGGCAGGTGGCCGTTCTCCAGGGCGAGCAGGGCGATCACCGACTCGACGATGCCGGCCGCGCCGAGGGTGTGGCCGGTCCAGCCCTTGGTCGAACTGGCGTGCAGGGTGTCGGGGAACAGCGCGGCCACGGCCGCCGCTTCGATGGCGTCGTTGGCCGGGGTCGCGGTGCCGTGCAGGTTCAGGTACCCCACTTCACCGGCATCGACGCCTGCGCGCGCCAGCGCGTCGGCCATCGCCAGGCGGGCGCCCAGGCCCTCCGGGTGCGGCGCCGACATGTGGTGCGCGTCGCTGGACTCGCCATAGCCGCGCAGCTGCAGACCGCCCTCGCCCGCCGTCGCGCGCTCGAGCAGCGCGTAGCCGCCGGCCTCGCCGAGCGACAGGCCGACGCGGCGGGCGTCGAAGGGCCGGCAGGGTTCGGGCGAGACCAGTTGCAGCGCGTTGAAGCCGAACAGGACGCTGCCGCACAGGGTGTCGATGCCGCCGACGAGCGCGGCGTCGACCACGCCGGCGTGGATCAGTCGCGCGGCCTGCGCGAACACCTTGGCGCTCGAGGAGCAGGCCGTCGCCACGGTCACGCAGGGGCCGGCGATGCCGGTCGCGTCCTGCAGGAAGGCGCCCAGCGAATGCGGGGTGTGGATCTCGTCGCGGGCCAGGTCGGCCGGGAAATGCTGGCCGCCGTCGGCACCCTCGTCCAGGCGCGCGTAGGCCTCCTCGCTGGCGCCGATGCTGGAGGTGGACGTCCCCACCACCAGGGCGACGCGTCCGGCGCCGTGCCGGTCGATCATGGCCTCGATGGCCGCCGCCATCCCGTCCTGCTGCAAGGCGAGCCAGGCGAGCCGGTTGTTGCGGCACTCCCAGCGCGCCAGGCGCTCGGGCAGCGGCGATGCCTCCAGGCCCTCGACGCGGCCGATCCAGCAATCCAGCGGCGCTTCGCCGGCGGCGGTGGTCGGGAAGTCATTGCGGCGCAATCCGCTGCGGCGCTCGGCAAGGGCCTGGGCCTGGGCCGCGCGACCGCGGCCAAGCGCGGTGGTGGCGGTGTGGGCGCGGATGGCCAGCGGTTCGATGGGACGGGGCAGGGTTCGCAAAGGACGGCAATAGGCGGACGACAGGTCCCGAGTATAGCCAGAGCCCGGGACCGACCGGCGGCCGGTCCCGGCTTTGCTCCGTTCAGCGTTCGCGCTGCGAGGGGATGAACGCCTCGTTCACCGCCTGTGCCAGCAGGTCCGGTGGCAGCAGGCCCTGGTCGAGCAGGAAGTTGTTGAAGGCCAGGCGGTCGAAACGGTCGCCCAGGGCAAGCTCGGTGGCCATGCGCAGTTCGAGGATGCGGCTGTACCCGTAGAAGTACGCGCCGGCCTGGCCGGGGGCGTTGAAGGTGTAGCGGTCCAGTTCCTGCTTGGTCATCGCCTCGGACATGCCGACCTTCTCGCGCAGCACCCGGCCGGCGCTTTCGCGGTCGGTCAGGCCCAGGTTGAGCATCGGGTCCAGGATCGCGCGGGCGGCGCGCAGCAGGCGGAACTGCAGGGCGATCAGCTGGCCGTCGACCGGCTCGTACGGGACCATTTCGGCCTCCGCGTAGAGGGCCCAGCCCTCCACGTTGACCGAGTTGAACGCGAACATGGTGCGGGCCAGCGAGACCCCGCGCTCGACCATCGCGGTGAACTGCAGCTCGTGGCCGGGGCGGCCCTCGTGCGCGGACAGGGTCCAGCGCACGGCATCGAAGTTGAAATCGTCGTACTGCAGGGCGTCGCCATCGGCCTGGGGCACCGCCACCGGCAGCACGAACTGACCCTGCTGGCCGGTGTTGCCGACCAGCGGCGCGGGCTTGAAGTGGGGCGCGGGCTGCGCGGCCGACTCGGCCTCGGTGCCCAGTCGCATCACCATCGGCCGGTTCGGCACGTCGACGATGCGCGCCTCGCGGATGATGGGGTCGATGCGGTCGATCACCGTGCGGTAGCGGGCCTCGAGTGCGTCGTTGGGGATCGTGTCGCGCTTGAGCGCCTGGATCACCTCGACGTAGTCGTTGGGATCCTTGACCGACAGGCCCTTCTCGGCGACCACCCGCGGTGCCAGCGCCTGCATCGCGGCGCGTGTTTCCATGAACTCGAGCTGGGCGCGCTGGACCAGCACCTTCGGGTCGATGTCGATGCCCACCTGCTTGAGCGAAAGCGCGTACAGGGCGGGCGGCAGCACGGTGTCGGTGCGCGCGTCGGGCAACACGGAGCCGCGCGCCCAGTCGGCGTAGGCATGCAGCTGCGCGTCCATCGCGTCGAGCGCTTCGTCGGCGCCGGCGACCTGGTACTTGGCGAACAGCTTGCGGATGCCTTCCACGTAGGTATCCACGTTGCCCAGCGCCTGCTCCACCTCGAGCCGGGTCGGGCGCAGCAGCGCAGCGTCGCCGGCGCGCTCGGTGTAGCGGGCCATCGCCTGCTCGGTGAGCGGCGCGTGCGTGCCGTCCATGCCGACGTAGGCCTTCAGGCGGTCGAGCGCGCGGGCGCGGCGCTCCGGCTGCACCTGGTCGGACAGCAGGCTCTGGATGCCGCTGAAGACCAGCTGGGGGGCGTCGACCCAGGGCAGGGTGAGGCGCTCGTAGGTCTCCGAGCTCTCGATGCTGTCGTTGGCCGAGGCGATCAGCAGCTCGAGGTCCTGGCGGACCTGCGGATCGCGCTCGACGGCAAGCTTCGCCTTGAGTGCGTCGCGTGCGCGCGCTGTCGCTTCGCGCCCGCGCTTGCCGGCATCGGGGCCGAAGTCGGACACCTTGTCGTCGTAGCCGGGGATGCCGAGGAAGGAAAAGCCCTCCGGCGAGAACTCCGCCTGCGCCTCGACCAGGATGCCGGCCAGTTCGTTGCTGCGCGCGACCCACGCGGGGCTGGCGGCCTGCGCCGTCCCGGCCGCGGCTTCCTGGGCGAGCGTCGGCAGGGGAGCGGCCAGGGCGAGGACGATGGCGAGGACGAGCGGTCTGGTCATGGCGGTTCCCGTTGGCTGGAAGAAAGGCAGCATCCACGACGCGCGACGCCCGGCCATGCGCCGAAGGTCACGCCCAGCCCGCGTCCCGTGTCAGGACGCAGGCTTCAGGCAGCGCGCGAAGAAGCCCTCGGTGATGCGCAGGCGATGCAGCAGGTCGGCACCCTTGAGGCCGTGCTTGGCCCCGGGGTAGGTCATCAGGTCGAAGGGCTGGCCACGCTTCTGCAGGGCGCTCATGAGCGCGGTGGAGTTTGAGAACAGCACGTTGTCGTCGGCCATGCCGTGGATCAGCAGCAGCGGCGAGGTCAGGCCGTCGATGTGTTCGACCACGCGGGCCTCGCGGTAGCCGTCCGGATTGGCGGCGGGCAGGTTCATGTAGCGCTCGGTGTAGTGGGTGTCGTACAGCCCCCAGTCGGTCACCGGCGCGCCGGCGACGCCGCAGGCGTACTGGTCGGAGGCCTTGGCCAGCAGCATCAGGGTCATGTAGCCGCCATTGGACCAGCCGTACACGCCGATGTGGTCGCCATCGACCCATGGCTGCGACTTCAGCCATTCCACGCCCTTGAGCTGGTCGGCCACTTCCACCGTGCCCTGGCGGCCGTACAGTGCGCCGCCGAAGGCTTCGCCGCGGCGCGGCGTGCCGCGGTTGTCCAACGAGAACACCACGTAGCCATGCTGGGCGAGGTACTGGTTGAAGTCCGGCGCCCAGGCCTGCTTGACCGTCTGCGCGGCGGGTCCGCCATACACGTACACGACCACCGGATAGCGCCGCGACGGGTCGAAGCCGGCCGGCTTGAGCAGGCTGTAGTGCAGTGGGGTCTCGCCGTCGGCGGCGGTGAGCGTGCCGTACTCGATCGGGCGGTGCGCCTCGCGATAGGGCGCGTAGGGATGGCCGGCGTCGTCGAGGTCGTTCTCGACCAGGTCGGCGATCGCGCTGCCGTCATTGCGGAACAGGGTCAGCTGCGGCGGCGTCGCCGGGTTGGACCAGTTGTCGACGTAGACGCTGGCGTTGCGCGCGAACGTCGCCGAATGGGTGCCAGCCACCTTCGACAGGCGTTCGATCGCGCCGCCGGCCAGCGGCACGCGATAGACCGCGCTTTCCAGTGGCGACTCCCGGCCGGCCGCGAAGTAGACCTGGCCCTCGGCCTCGTCGACCGCCAGCACGCTGTCGACCGGCCACTCACCGCGGGTCAGCGCGGTGCTCTTGCCCTCGCCGTCGATCACGTAGAGATGCTCGAAGCCGCTGCGTTCGCTGGACCACAGCAGGCGGCCGTCGTCGAGGAAACGCAGGTTGTCGTGCAGCGGCACCCAGGTCCTGGAGGTCTCGGTGACCAGCACCTGCTGGCGGCCGCTGTTGAGGTCGGTCTCGACCAGTTCGAGCGTCTTCTGGTCGCGCGACTGGCGCTGGAAGGTCAGGTGGCGCGCATCGCGCCAGTCCACACGGGCCAGGTAGATGTCCTCTTCGCTGCCCAGGTCGATCCAGCGCGGGGCGACCCCGGCCTTGGGCGCAACCACCGCCAGCTGCACGCGCACGTTGTCGTCGCCGGCGGCGGGATAGCGCTGCTCGACCACTTCGGTGCGGTCGGGGTAGACCTCGTAGCGCTTCTGCACCGGCACGGGCGATTCGTCGATCCGGGCGAAGGCGATGGCCGAGTCGTCGGGCGCCCACCAGTAGCCGGTGTGGCGCGCCATCTCCTCGTCGGCGACGAATTCGGCGACGCCGTTGCCGATCACGTCGCTGCCGTCGCGGGTGAGCTGGGCCGGCTTGCCGGTGGCCAGGTCGATCACCCACAGGTTGCGGTCGCGGATGAAGCTCACGAAGCCGCCCCTGGGCGACAGCTTGGGGTCGGTGGCGAAGCCTTCGCCGTCGGTCAGCTTGCGCACCGCCCCCGTGCCGCTTTCGGCGAGGTCGTAGAGATACAGCTCGCCGCCGAGCGGAAACAGCAGCTGGCTCCCGTCCGGCGACCACTGGTAGTCGACGATGCCGCTCAGGCCGGCGATGCGCTGGCGCTCACGCCGGGCCTTCTCCTCGTCGCTCAGCACTTCCTGCCCTGGCGGCAGCACGTCGTCGGCGTCGACCAGGCGTTCGGTCCGGCCACTGGCCACGTCGTAGGCCCACAGGTCGAGGCGGTTGCGGTCGTGCTCCTTGCCGCGCAGGAAGGTCACCTTCGAGCCGTCCGGCGCGATCTTCGGCTTGGTCAGGCTGGGTCCGGACAGCGGCGCATCGCCGGCCAGGGCTTCCAGCGTGAGTCCTTGCGTCCGGGCGGCCCCGTCCTGGGCGGTGGCGAGGGGGAGGGAGGCGGTCAGGGTCATGGCAAGCAGGCAGCGCGCGAGCGTCTTGTTCATGTCGGGTCGATGGGTCGTCTTATACGGGGCGGTCGATGGGCGAGGCGTGATGGGCGGGCGCGCCGCTCAGGCGGTGCCGGAGGGCGTCCCGAACAGGTTGCGGCGCATCTCCTCGGTCATCTCCCGCTGCACCCGGTGCTGTTCGGCCACGGCGTAGGCGCGGACGGTCGCGGGGCGGGCGGCGATCGCCTCGCGCCAGCGGCGCAGGTGGGGCAGGCCGGACAGGTCCATCGGCGCCTTGTCGTACGGATCGATCCACGGGTAGCAGGCCATGTCGGCGATGCTGTAGTGGACGCCGGCGACGAACTCGCGGTCGGCCAGGCGCTTGTCGAGCACGCCGAGCAGGCGCGCGGCCTCGCGCGCGTAGCGGTCGCGGGCATAGGGGATCGGCTCGGGCGCGTAGACATGGAAATGGCCGTACTGGCCGGTCATCGGGCCCAGCCCGGCCATCTGCCAGTTCAGCCACTGGCTGACCTCGATGCGGCCACGCAGGTCGTCGGCGAAGAAGCGGCCGGTCTTGTTGGCCAGGTACAGCAGGATCGCGCCGGACTCGAACACGCTGATCGGTGGGCCGCCATCGGCGGGCGCGTCGTCGACGATCGCCGGCATCTTGTTGTTCGGGGAGATCGCCAGGAACTCCGGCTTGAACTGGTCGCCCGCGCCGATGTCGACCGGGTGGACGCGGTATTCCAGGCCGGCCTCCTCGAGGAACAGGGTGATCTTGTGGCCGTTGGGGGTCGGCCAGTAATGCAGGTCGATCATGCGAGGCACTCCCGGGTCGTGGGGACGGCCAGTGTACGCGCTGGCCCGGGCGGCCTCGACCGCGCCGGCCGGCGCCATCGCGCGCCAAGCCGCCCGCGCCGGTACTTGAGCGGGCGCGGGGCGCTGGCTACCCTGCGCGATTCCCAACCGAAGCCAATCCCATGCCGACATCGCAGACGCCGCGCCTTGGTCCCCTGCCGTACCTGATCTTCAGCTCGCGCTGGCTGCAGCTGCCCCTGTACCTGGGCCTGATCGTGGCGCAGGGCGTCTACGTGTTCCTCTTCATGAAGGAACTGTGGCACCTGATCCACGGCGCGGCGAGCTTCAGCGAACAGGACATCATGCTGCTGGTGCTGGGCCTGATCGACGTGGTCATGATCTCCAACCTGCTGGTGATGGTGATCGTCGGTGGCTACGAGACCTTCGTCTCGCGCCTGAACCTGCAGGGCCACCCCGACCAGCCGGAGTGGCTGAGCCACGTCAATGCCAGCGTGCTCAAGGTGAAGCTGGCGATGGCGATCATCGGCATCTCCTCGATCCACCTGCTGAAGACCTTCATCGCCATCGGCAACCTCGGTGGCGAGGGCGCGACCTACACCACCGAGGGCGTGATGTGGCAGACGATCATCCACTGCGTCTTCATCCTGTCGGCGATCGGCATCGCCTACACCGACCGCCTGATGGCCCAGGTCACCAAGCCCGCCAAGCCCGCGGCGCACTGAGGTGTCGCGGCGGCGCGGGCCCCGTCAGCGGGCCGCGTCGCCGCCCATGATCGCGGCCCGCGCCTCGCCCCCGGCCGCTTCGAAGACCAGC
>NZ_VICE01000127.1:2500-5664 GCF_006546775.1 Marilutibacter aestuarii | reverse complement strand
GGCGACCGATGACCCATCACCCATCACGAATGACCCATCACGGCTCCAAAAAGAAGAAGGCCGGTCCCTTTCGGGGACCGGCCTTCGGTGTAAATGTTCAGCGATGTCCTACTCTCGCATGGCTTAGGCCACACTACCATCGGCGCAGCTGCGTTTCACTTCCGAGTTCGGAATGGGATCGGGTGGTACCACAGCGCTATGTTCGCTGAACAAGCTTGTGAAGCAGCGCGTTTACGCGCCAGCTTGCAAGGGTCGGGAAGTAGCGAAGAGCCGAATGTCGTCGACGTATCGTCGAGTCCAAGGCCACTTGAGGTTATATGGTCAAGCCACACGGATCATTAGTACTGGTTAGCTCAATGCATTGCTGCACTTACACACCCAGCCTATCAACCACCTGGTCTTGATGGTTCCTTCAGGGGAGTCAAGCTCCCGGGAGATCTCATCTTGAGGCGCGCTTCCCGCTTAGATGCTTTCAGCGGTTATCGCTTCCGAACATAGCTACCCGGCAGTGCCACTGGCGTGACAACCGGAACACCAGAGGTTCGTCCACTCCGGTCCTCTCGTACTAGGAGCAGCCCCTCTCAAATCTCCAACGCCCATGGCAGATAGGGACCGAACTGTCTCACGACGTTCTGAACCCAGCTCGCGTACCACTTTAAATGGCGAACAGCCATACCCTTGGGACCGACTACAGCCCCAGGATGTGATGAGCCGACATCGAGGTGCCAAACACCGCCGTCGATATGAACTCTTGGGCGGTATCAGCCTGTTATCCCCGGAGTACCTTTTATCCGTTGAGCGATGGCCCTTCCATACAGAACCACCGGATCACTAAGACCTACTTTCGTACCTGCTTGATCCGTCGATCTCGCAGTCAAGCACGCTTATGCCTTTGCACACAGTGCGCGATGTCCGACCGCGCTGAGCGTACCTTCGTGCTCCTCCGTTACTCTTTGGGAGGAGACCGCCCCAGTCAAACTACCCACCATACACGGTCCCCGACCCGGATTACGGGCCCAGGTTAGAACGTCAAGCACGACAGGGTGGTATTTCAAGGATGGCTCCACCAGAACTGGCGTCCTGGTTTCAAAGCCTCCCACCTATCCTACACAGACGAACTCAACGTTCAGTGTAAAGCTATAGTAAAGGTTCACGGGGTCTTTCCGTCTTGCCACGGGAACGCTGCATCTTCACAGCGATTTCAATTTCACTGAGTCTCGGGTGGAGACAGCGCCGCTGTCGTTACGCCATTCGTGCAGGTCGGAACTTACCCGACAAGGAATTTCGCTACCTTAGGACCGTTATAGTTACGGCCGCCGTTTACCGGGGCTTCGATCAAGAGCTTCGCCTTGCGGCTGACCCCATCAATTAACCTTCCGGCACCGGGCAGGCGTCACACCCTATACGTCCACTTTCGTGTTTGCAGAGTGCTGTGTTTTTGATAAACAGTCGCAGCGGCCTGGTCACTGCGACCCCCGCCAGCTATAGCTCGCACGAGCCACCAGCAGGGGTGCACCTTCTCCCGAAGTTACGGTGCCATGTTGCCTAGTTCCTTCACCCGAGTTCTCTCAAGCGCCTGAGAATTCTCATCCTGCCCACCTGTGTCGGTTTACGGTACGGTCTGCGTAAGCTGAAGCTTAGGAGCTTTTCCTGGAAGCGTGGCATCAATCACTTCGCTCTAATGAGCTCGTCTCGGTGCTCGGTGTTAAAGGAACCCGGATTTGCCTAAGTTCCACACCTACCGCCTTTCCCCGGGACAACCAACGCCCGGTAGACCTAGCCTTCTCCGTCCCTCCATCGCACTTACGCGAGGTGCTGGAATATTAACCAGCTTCCCATCGACTACGCATTTCTGCCTCGCCTTAGGGGCCGACTCACCCTGCGCCGATTAACGTTGCGCAAGGAAACCTTGGGCTTTCGGCGTGCGGGCTTTTCACCCGCATTATCGTTACTCATGTCAGCATTCGCACTTCCGATACCTCCAGCAGACCTCTCGATCTGCCTTCGCAGGCTTACGGAACGCTCCTCTACCGCGCATACAAAGTATGCACCCCAAGCTTCGGTTCAGTGCTTTAGCCCCGTTAAATCTTCCCCGCAGACCGACTCGACCAGTGAGCTATTACGCTTTCTTTAAAGGGTGGCTGCTTCTAAGCCAACCTCCTGGCTGTCTGTGCCTTTCCACATGGTTTTCCACTTAGCACTGAATTTGGGACCTTAGCTGTGGGTCTGGGTTGTTTCCCTTTTCACGACGGACGTTAGCACCCGCCGTGTGTCTCCCATGCAGTCTGTCTTGGTATTCGGAGTTTGCCATGGTTTGGTAAGTCGCAATGACCCCCTAGCCATAACAGTGCTCTACCCCCAAGAAGATTCACATGAGGCGCTACCTAAATAGCTTTCGAGGAGAACCAGCTATCTCCGGGTTCGATTAGCTTTTCACTCCTAATCACACCTCATCCCCTACCTTTGCAACGGGAGTGGGTTCGGGCCTCCAGTTGATGTTACTCAACCTTCACCCTGGGCATGACTAGATCACCCGGTTTCGGGTCTACTGCCCGCGACTATGCGCCCTTATCAGACTCGGTTTCCCTTCGCCTCCCCTATACGGTTAAGCTTGCCACGAACAGTAAGTCGCTGACCCATTATACAAAAGGTACGCAGTCACCCCGAAGGGCTCCTACTGCTTGTACGCACACGGTTTCAGGGTCTATTTCACTCCCTTCACCAGGGTTCTTTTCGCCTTTCCCTCACGGTACTGGTTCACTATCGGTCGGTCAGGAGTATTTAGCCTTGGAGGATGGTCCCCCCATGTTCAGACAGGGTTTCTCGTGCCCCGCCCTACTCGATTTCATCGAATGTGCCCTTTCGCATACAGGGCTATCACCTTTTATAGCCGGACTTTCCAGACCGTTTTGCTAGAACACAATCGACTTAAGGGCTGTTCCCCGTTCGCTCGTCACTACTCAGGGAATCTCGGTTGATTTCTTTTCCTCCGGGTACTTAGATATTTCAGTTCTCCGGGTTCGCTTCGTACAGCTATGTATTCACTGCACGATACCTCTTGCGAGGTGGGTTTCCCCATTCGGACATCGCGGGATCAATGCTTGTTGCCAGCTCCCCCACGCTTTTCGCAGGCTGCCACGTCCTTCATCGCCTCTGACCGCCAA